>JAZNJF010000077.1:0-10123 GCA_045577885.1 Thermoguttaceae bacterium
CGTCGAAACGCCGACGCCGCCGACGCCCGCGTCCCGCGTCGTCGACCCGGAAACGAAGGTCAAATTGCGTCCGAACCTCGCCGCGAACGAAGTCGCCCCGGCGCCGCGCCGCGCCGACGGAGTCGAAGCGCAAGGTTCGACCGTCGCGGCGTTTAAGGCGGCGCTTGTCGACGATTGGGGAATTCCGGAACGAACGAATCTTCTCGACGGCGACCCGGCGGGGCAAGTCGTCTTAGCGGACGTTTACGAAGGGCTTCAACCTTATGTGAAGCGCGGCGAGGTGAAGTCGATTCGCATTATGGAGCAAATCCGCAAAACGGAGGAACTCCGCGACCGCGCGTTCGACCAATCGCCGTCGATGAGCGTCGCGACGTATTACGCCAAACGGTGTTGGGGCGAGGTTCCGGTCGAGGAAGACGGGAGCGCGAACTTTTACGTTCCGGCTCTTCGCGAAATTTACTTCCAAGCGTTGGACGCGCAAGGCCGCGAAATCCAGCGAATGACGAGCGCGGTTCAGTTCATGCCGGGCGAGTCGATCGGTTGCGTCGGCTGTCACGAAGACCGCGACTCGATTCCGGCGACGGCGCTTGAAGTCGGTCGCCGACCGAAAGCGGCGGAGCGCGCCCCGAGCGTTCCGGTGTTGCCCGCTTACCTTTACGAAGCGCAAAAAACGCGAATCGAAACCGGCGGCAACGCGACGCTTGACGCCGGCGTCGTCGACTATCCGAGTTTAGTTCAACCGGTGTTGGACCGTTACTGCGTCCGCTGTCACGAGGGCGCGGACCCGGCGGGCGGTTGCGATTTGAGCGGCGACGCGACCCGATTTTTCAGCGCGTCGTACGATTCGCTGACGTGCCGAAGCCGGTCGTATCGCCAAGCGGACATGTTCGACGGTTCGCTTCCGCCGGATCAAGTCGCGCTTGGGAAGCCGTTGGTTCAGTTCTATTGGCTCCTTTACACGACGTCCGGCGTCTGCGTTCCGTATACGTCCGGGGCGCTCGCGAGCCGTTTGCCCGATTACTTCAAACCGGAGCATTGCGAAACGGAAGTCGACGCGGCGTCGCTGGCGCGAATTAACTTTTGGCTCGACTCGAACGCGATTTATCACGGGACTTACGCGCACGCTCGCCCGAAATCCGCCGGTCGTCGCGATCGTTGGGCGCCGCTCGACGGTTCGGGCCGCGCCGATTGGTTCGAGAAGGAGTTGAAGCCGATTTACGACGCGAAGTGCGCGAGTTGTCATCAAAACATTCTCGGCGGAAACCGCGACTTGCCGGGCGTTCACGACACGACGAATATCGACTGGACGGGCCGTTTCGGTTGGATTAACTTGACGCGACCGGAGAACAGTCCGCTCTTGACGGCGCACCTGCCGAAGGAGGCGGGCGGTCGCGGTCTCTCGACCGAGCCGACCGTCGACGGCGCGTCGCCGAAATACGTCTTCGCGTCGAAAGCCGACCCAACTTGGCAAACGCTCTTGAAAGCGATTCGTCGCGGCCAAGCGGACGCCGAAACGCGACCCGACGCCGACCGTCCCGGTTTCCAAGGCGCGCGCCCGGAACCGTAATCGCCGCCGTCGCGAAGGTTAAGTTGCGCCGCCGCTTAGGAAACGGAAAAGCGGCGGCGCTTTTCGTTTTATTTCTCGCCGAAATTTCACCTTCGGGGGGCCAAGGCAAACGAACGCCCCCGGCGACGTAAAGGCGATTTTCCGCCGCCGAACCCGACGCGTCGCGTTTAGCGTCGGCGTTTGAGGCGCGCGACAAGCGCTAAGATCGAAAAAACGACGCGGAGCGGGCGTTGGGCGATAAAGCGTCGACGGAGCGCGAACGATTTGAGAAACGAACGGAGGACTGGATATGGTCTGCAAGCGCTGGAATCCGGCAAGTGGAGAGAACGACGTTTTTCGTTGGGAAATCAACGAAGCGGGCGATATTACGATAACGGAATTTCTTGACCAAGAAGCGAAAAGCGTTGAAATTCCGGAGGAAATTAACGGACGGCCCGTCGTCGCGATCGCCGAGGCGGCGTTCGCCGAGAATCGATGTTTACGCAAAGTCAAATTTTCGAAAAATTTGCGCCGCGTCGGCGACGGGGCCTTTTATCAATGCGCCGCGTTGACGGAAATAACGTTTTCTAACGGTTTAGAGTCGATCGGCGACGGCGCGTTTGCGAAGTGTCGGCGTTTGCGGAAGGTAAGATTTCCGGAAAATTTGCGTTTTCTCGGCGCGAGCGCGTTCGCGTTTTGTTCTTCGTTGACGGAAGTTGAATTTTCCAACGGTTTGCAAACGATAGAGAAATTCGCGTTCGTCGGTTGTTCCGCGTTGACGACGGCGCGGTTTTCCCAGGGGTTGCGTCGCGTCGACGAGAGCGCGTTTAGCGGTTGTGTTTCGTTGAGCCGTCTTTATTTTCCGGATAGTTTGCAAACGATAGAGCGGCATGCGTTTACGCGTTGTTCTTCGTTGCAAAGCGTTCGTTTTCCAGTCGGTTTGCAAATGATCGGCGACTGGGCGTTCGCCGGTTGCCTCGGTTTGAGAGAACTTCGTTTTAACGCCGGTTTGGAAAGCGTCGGCGATAACGCGTTTGTTAATTGTTCTTATTTGAAGGTCGTTCGTTTTTCCCAAGGTTTGCGCCGCGTCGGCGAGAGCGCGTTTGCCGGTTGCGTTTCGTTGAGCGAAATTTATTTGCCGGAAGGTTTGCAACGCGTTGACGATTGGGCGTTTTTTATGTGTTCGGCTTTGCCTTGCGTTTATTTTGCGGACGGTTTGCAAAGTATTGGCGACAACGCCTTCGCTCAATGCGAAAGATTAGAGCAAGCTCGTTTTCCGGACGGTTTGCGAAGCGTTGGCAAACGCGCGTTTGCGGAGTGCGCGTCGTTGCGCGAGCTGCGTTTCTCCGCCGGTTTGCAACATATTGGCAAGTGGGCTTTTCACAATTGTTTGGCGTTGTCGAGCGTTCGTTTTGAGGGCGGTTTGCAACGCGTTGACGACGGAGCCTTTTGGAACTGCGCGTCGTTGCGCAAAATCGATTTGACCGTTGATTTGCAATTCCTTGGCGAGGGCGTGTTTCGCGACTGTTCGCTCGACTTAACGCTTTACGGTTCTCCCGGTTCCGTCGCGGAGGAGTACGCGCGTCAAAATGGAATCCGCTTTGAAACGCGTTAAGTCCTCCGTTTACGTTGGCGTTTGACGCTTAAATATCGACGAAGAAAGGCGTTGGGAGTTTATAAGAAGCGCGCGTTTGGCTAATTGAAGACGCGTTGGAGATAATGGAACGCAACGTCGGGACGACGCCGGGCGTTGGTCGACGTTAAATCGAACTTTTAAGAAATTGGAGGAATTTTAGCAATGCAAACGAACGAATCCGCCGACGTTAAAAACGACGTCAAAATCGGTGAAACCGGCGTCGTCGACGCGCAGCGTCCGAAAAATCGCCGCCGTCTTATTTTCCTTCTCGTCTTTCTTCTCGCGCTGTTGGCCGTTTTGGGCGAGGAAGCGGCGCGTCGGGCCGCGTCGGTTCGAACGGTCGGCGAAGAGGGCGCCTTTTCTTACGAGACGGTTGGGTGGAGCGCGACGATTACCGGTTTGCTCGACAAAAACGCGACGGAAGCGGTCGTTCCGGAGAAAATCGGCGGACGTTCGGTAACGAAAATTGGCGCCGCCGCGTTTTCCGGTTGCGCGTCGTTGACGAAAATCGAGTTGCCGCAAGGAGTTCGCGAAATCGGTTCGAACGCGTTCGCCGGTTGCTCCGCGTTGACGACGATAACGCTTCCGGCGAGTCTCGAAACGCTCCGCGCGGCGTTCGACGGTTGCTCGGCGCTGGCGGAAATCGACGTCGCGCCGGGGAATAAGGATTTCCGTTCGGTCGACGGCGTTCTTTTTAGCGCGGACGGCAAAACGCTTTTGCTTTACCCGACGGCGAAAGCGGCGACCGAATACGCGGTTCCGGACGGGACGGAAAGGATCGCGTCGTCGGCGTTCCGCGACTGCGCGTCGTTGACGGCGATCGCGTTCCCGGCGAGCGTTCGCGAACTTGGCGGCGAAACGTTTTACGGTTGTGTCGCGCTCCGTTCGGTCGCGCTTCCGGACGGCGTCGAAACGATTCCGGCGTCGTCGTTTTTAGGTTGCTCCGCGCTTTCGGAAGTGAAATTCCCGAAACAACTTAAAGCGATCGCGCCGCACGCGTTCATCGGTTGCGAGAGCTTGACGACCGTCGCGTTCCCGGACGGTTTGACGCTGATCGGCGACGACGCGTTCGAAGATTGCGTCGCGTTGGAATCGGTTTCTTTCCCGAGCGCTCTAAAGGTCGTCGAACCGGGCGCGTTCGGCGGTTGCGTCAAATTGTCGAGCGTCGTTTTCCCGAACGGTCTTAAAACGCTTGGCGACGAAGCGTTTGCCGGTTGCGAATCGTTGTCGTCGGTCGAAATTCCGACGAGCGTCGAGGAGATCGGGCGCCGTTCGTTCCCGAGAAACGCCGATTTGGTAATCCGCGGCGACGCCGGTTCTTACGCGGAGGAATACGCCGAGAAAGCCGGAATCCCGTTCGCGGTTTATCCGGAGCCGTAAATGTCGCGTTTGGAACTGTTTAACGAAAGGGACGCCAATGTCTTGCGATAAAACTTGCGCGTCGGCTAACGAACTTTTCCGTTGGGAAGTCGACTCGACCGGCGGCGTTATTATCGCCGCGTTTCTCGACGACAATGCGTCGAGCGTCGACGTTCCGGCGCAAATCGACGGTAAACCGGTCGTCGAAATCGGCCCCGGCGCGTTTTCGTTGCGTCGAGCGCTAACGAAAATTTCGCTTCCAGACGGCGTTCGGAAACTCGGTTCCAACGCGTTTTCCCGACTTTCGGCGTTGACGGAAATCCGGCTTCCGGACGGTCTGCAAACGATTGGAAACAAAGCGTTTTACGCTTGCAAAGCGTTGCCGGAAATTCGCCTCCCGGACGGTTTGGATACGCTCGGCGACGGCGCGTTCGGCGATTGCGGCTCGTTGAGCGCGGTTCGCGTTCCGGCGAGTTTGCGACATATCGGCGACGGCGCGTTCTCCGGTTGCGGTTCGCTAGCGGAAATTCGGCTTCCGGACGGTTTGCAAACGTTGGGGAGCGCCGCGTTTAAGTTTTGCGGTTCGTTGCCGGAAGTCGTTTTGCCGTCGGGGTTGGAAACGTTGGGCGGCGGCGTTTTTCCGGGGCGTTGGACGGCGCTCGACGTTTCGCCGGAAAACAAGAATTTTCGCTCGGTCGACGGCGTTCTTTTCAGCGCGGACGGCAAAACGCTAGTCGCGTATCCGCCGAGCCGAAACGCGCCCGAATACGACGTTCCGTCCGGCGTCGAAAAAATCGGGCCCGGCGCGTTCGAAAATTGCGGAAAGTTGGAAAAAGTTTCGTTTCCGGACGGCTTGCGAACGGTCGGCGCGAAAGCGTTTCACTGGTGCGGCGCGTTGACGGAAATCGAGGCGCCGGACTCGTTGACGACGCTGGAAAACGACGCGTTCGGTTGTTGCGACGGATTGCGCAAGATTAGTCTTCCCAACGGTTTGCGGCGGCTCGGCGACCGCGCGTTTTACAGTTGCGGCTACTTGCGGTCGATTCGACTTCCCGACGATTTGGAAAGCGTCGGCGACGAAGCGTTTTATTGCTGCGTCAACTTGCGCAAGATTCGCCTGCCGAGCGGTTTGCGAACGCTCGGCGCGAAAACGTTCGGGAAATGCCGCTCGCTGACGGAGATTAACGTTTCGCCGAAAAACAAAAACTTTCGCTCGGTCGACGGCGTTCTTTTCAGCGCGGACGGCAAAACGCTCGTCGCGTATCCGCCCGGCGCCAAAGCGACGGTTTACGACGTTCCGGACGGCGTCGAACGCGTCGAGGCGGACGCGTTCGGCGAATGGGCGCCGTTGAGCAAAGTTCGCTTTCCGAGCGGTTTTCAAACGCTCGGCGACCGCGCGTTTTTCGAGTGTTTGTGTTTGAGCGAAGTCCGTTTCGCCGACGGCTTGCGAAGTATCGGCGCCGACGCGTTTTACGGTTGCTGGGCGCTGAACGAAATCAACCTCCCGAACGGCTTGGAAAGTATCGGCGACGGCGCGTTTCGCGGTTGCGCGTCGTTGACGGAAATCGCGCTTCCGGATACTTTGGAAAGCGTCGGCGCTTTCGCGTTTTACGTTTGCCGCAAGTTGCGCAAAATAAGACTTCCGAACGGTTTGCGACATATCGGGGAGCGCGCGTTTTCCGGAAGGGCGCCCGAGTTGACGTTCGAAGTCGCCGCCGGTTCTTACGCGGAGGAATACGCCCGAGAAAACGGAATCCGCCTCGAAGTTTATTAACGCGGCGCAAGGAAGTGGGAAACGAGAAAGAAACTTCGCCGAGGAAAGGGCGAGAAAAGCGCAAAAACCGGCGTTCGGGCGGTTGGAATCTCCGCGCGAACGCCGGTTTGCGTTTGAGTTGCGACGCATGTTAAGCGCCGTCGTTGGGCGGTTTAGGACCGGCAGCAGGCGAGGCCGCCGTCGACGTAGACTGCGGAACCGGTCATATAGCCGCTCGCTTTCTTCGAAAGAAGAAGAATCGCCGCGCCGACCGGTTTGTTCGGGTCGCCGCAACGGGGCGTCGGGGCGCCGTTCGTAATGTTCGCGACGCGCTGTTCGTCGAGGAGTTTGCGGTTTTGTTCCGCCGGGAAGAAACCGGGGCGGATCGCGTTGCAACGGACGCGCGATGTTTTGCGGGAAGCGGCGGGAAAAGACGCAAAAACCGGCGTTCGGGCGGTTGGAATCTCCGCGCGAACGCCGGTTTGCGTTTGTGTTGCGACGTTTGTTAAGCGCCGTTGTTTAACGGTTTAGAACCAACTGCAGGTGAAGCCGCCGTCGACGTAGACCGCGGAGCCGGTCATGTAGCTGCCCGCTTTCTTCGAGAGGAGCAGGATCGCCGCGCCGACCAGTTCGTTCGGGTCGCCGTAACGTCGCATCGGGGTGCCGTTCATAATGTTCGCGACGCGTTGTTCGTCGAGGAGTTTGCGGTTTTGTTCCGCCGGGAAGAAACCGGGGCAGATCGCGTTGCAACGAACGCCCTGCGACGCGAACTCTTGCGCGATGTTTTGCGTCAGGTTGACGACGCCCGCCTTCGACGCCGCGTAAGCGAAAACGCGGGAAAGCGGCTTGTCCGAGTTGACGCTTCCGATGTTCAAAATCGAACCGCCGTCGTCGTTCTTAAGCATCGACTCGATAAAGACTTGGCAAGAAAGCATCGTGCCCTTCAAGTTGACGGCGAGGATTTTGTCCCAATGATCCGGGTCGACTTCCAAGAACGGGTTGCCGACGTTAATGCCCGCGCAGTTGACGAGCATGTCGACCTTGCCGGTCAGTTTGAGGGCTTCTTCGCGAAGTTCGATAAGCGACGCTTTGTCGGTAACGTTGACCGTCTTCCAAACGGCTTCGATTCCCTCGGCGGTCAGTTTGTCGACCGCGGCTTGGCAAGCGTCCGGGTTCACGTCCGCGACGACGATCTTCGCGCCGTTTTTGCCGAGACCGGTCGAGAGGCAAAGACCGAGCGCGCCGGCGCCGCCGATCACGACCGCGACTTGGCCGTTCATTCCGAAAAGATCGTTCAAATATTCCGCGTTCTTCATAATATCGCCTTTATTCAAAAGGAAAGGATAAAACGGGCAAAAAATAACGAAAACGCCGCGTCGAACGCCGCGAAACGACGCTCGGCTCGACGGATGTGTTCGGTCGGAATGCGAAAACGCCGGGAAGCGCCTTATTTCACTCGGTTTTGCGCGTCGACTTTGACGACGTTCGGGACGTGCGCGGCGAGTTCCGCTTCGTCGTATTCGGCGTAGGTGATGATAACGAGGACGTCGCCTTTGTAGCCTTCGCGAGCGGCCGGGCCGTTGAGCATGACCGTCCCGGAACCGGCGGGCGCTTCGATCGCGTAAGTAACGAGGCGCGAACCGTTGTTGACGTTCAGGACGTGAACCAATTCGCCGGGGAGAATGTCGGCGGCCTTCAACAGGTTCGAATCGATCGCGATGCTGCCTTCGTATTCGAGGTTGCATTCGGTCAAGGTGGCGCGATGGATTTTCGATTTCAACATGGTGCGGCGCATGGGGCGGCCTCTTTTCGGAATTTGGGAATTTTGGGGGAATATTGAGGGTTCGAGGGCGACGTCGAGGACGGCGCGCGCGGAGAACGGGCCCGACGGCGGGAACGCGCGAACCGTTTTTTCTTTATTATAACGCATCGCGGCGATTGCAAAAGAGGAAGAACGGCGCCGGAATCGAAAAAACGTCGCTTTTCTTTCGCCGTCGACGGGAAAGCGCGGCGATTTTCCGACGTTTCCGGAGAGTTTTTCGAGAAATTTGGCGTTCCGCGACCCGGCCCGCTTGTTTTTTGTCGCGTTCGCGGCTAAAATAGACGCGACGGCCGGAAACGTCGACGCGGAAACGAACGGCGCTTTGGGCGGCTTTTCCCTAGAAAACGATAAATCGGGTAAAACGGAGAAAATAAACAAAATGGCTATCGACGTTTATAAGGAATGGTTGAAAATCGAGGCGCCGAATCGTCCGCTGAACTATTATCAGCTGTTGAAATTCAATCGCTTCGAAGACGATCCGGCGGTCATTCGCAAGCGTTACCGCGAGTTGAACGCTTACGTCCGCAAGTTCGCGACCGGCGATTTTATCGAAGAATCGCAAGCGCTTCTGAACGAGTTGGCCAAGGCGATGCTCTGTTTGACCGACGCGGAACGCAAGGCCGAATACGACTTTTCGCTCGGACGCAAACAAGCGGCGGCGGAAACGTCGACGAGCGGACGGCGGACCTTCGAGGGGATCGTCGTCGAAGAAAAATTGGCGACGCCGGAGCAGTTGAAGAAGGCGAAAAACTTGTCGGACGCGGTCGGGCTTCCGCTTCATCAAGCGTTGCTGCAACAAAAGACGGCGGAACCGGAGCGGATTATGATGGCGTACGCCGAGTCGGAAGGCTTGCCGTTCGTCAACTTGGAAGACGTGCCGGTCGACGAATATTACGCGCCGCAAATCGAACCGGCGACAGCGCGTCAACACTCGTTCGTGCCGGTGATGGCCGACATGGGGAAACTGATTCTCGCGTCGCCGGAGCCGCTGAGTCTCGACGTCGAGGACGAGTTGCGAATGATTTTCGACATGCCGACGCGTTGCGCGATCTGCACTCCGCAACAGGTGAACGCGGCGATCGAAAAATATTATCCGCGCGGCGCCGTGCGGCAGGTCGTGAAGCGAGACGCGAGCGCCGGCTCCGCTCCGCAAGAAGCGAAAGCGCCGAAGGAAAAGGGCGCGAAGAAGGCGAAAGAGCCGCGCGAAACGGTCGAACTGTCGGAAGCCGCGAAGAAAAACCGAACGAAGCTCGCGCTCGTTTGCTTTAACTTCGGGTTTATGGCCGGGATGTTCGGAATGAAGTTGGGAATGGGCGCGCCGACTTGGCAAGCGTTGGCGGTCGGCGTCGTCGTCGGGGGGATCGCCGCCGGGATCGCTTGGGCTTGCGCGCCGAAAGAAGTCGAAGGAGAGTAAGCGTCGCGAAACGAAGTTTCCGCGAGCGAACGAACGCGGACGCGACCGAACGAGGCGCGTCCGCGTCGGCGATTATTTCTTGAACAGAAGGGAAGCCGGGCCCGCGTTCGGCGGCGCGGCGATTTCTCGCGATTGAACGTAAAAGACGAACGCGCAAAGGAACGCCGCGAAAACGCCGAGTCCGACGGCGAGCGTTCGGCGCGCTTTTTCCGTTTCTAACATCGCTTCGTGATAGTTCGCTCGACGGTCGGCGAAAAGCGCGCGGGTGAAAAAATAAGCGGCGAGAATCGCGCAAGGGGGGCAAATAAAAAGCTCCAAGACGGCGCCGAGCGCGTAACGCGCGACGCGACCGCGAGGAAGGGTAACGCTCGCCGTTTCCGGGGAGAACGCGGCGCGCCAAGCGGCGACGGCGCGTTGGAGCGCGATTAACCGTCGCGAACGTTCGCGTTGGGGCGGCGTATTTTGCGTCGTTTCGTCGGTTTGCGTTTGGGGCGGCGGCGTTTCTTGGGTCGTTTCGTCGGTTTGCGTTTGGGACGTCGGCGTTTCTTGGGGCGTTTCGTTCGTTTGCGTTTGGGGCGTCGGCGTTTCTTGGG
>JAZNJF010000078.1:0-7058 GCA_045577885.1 Thermoguttaceae bacterium
TACGATCCGACTTGTTTCGACGAGCGCTATCGGGCAAAAACAGCCGAGTTCCGGCTCTTCCCAAAGGAGCCGCTTTTCGCCGTCGCAGTCGAGGAGCCAAATTCGGTACCGCTCGAGCTTGCCGTCGGCGTCGGCGCCCAAGACGGACGTCGCGTCGCCGAACGAGCAAAGCGCCCGGGTCTCGTCGAGCGGGAACGGGTCGCGGTAAGCGTAATCTCGGGAAATATCTTGAACGACCGGAAATTCTTTCGTCCAATAAACGAAGCCTTCTCCGGCGGGCGCTTCGATTCCGGCGCTTCGGTCGACGACGCCGATCGCTCCGTGCGGGTAGCCGTGGTGCGGCGCGAACGTCGCGATTACTTGCGACGACGAACCGTTCGGGAACGGGCGCGCGTGCAGAATCGAGCCGAAATCGCGAATCGTGTTGCCGTAATAAAGTTGGTAGAGCGTTCCTTCCGGGTTTTGCGTCCAAAGGGACTGCCGGTACGTCAGGTCGCGGTCGATATATTCCCAACGCGTGAAGAGGATTCGCCCGTCCGGGAGCGACTGCGGGTTGAAGTCGGAAAGGGTGTTCATACTGACGCAACGGATATCGGTTCCGTCGGCGTTCATCGTAAAGAGGTTCGACGCCGGGCCCGGTTGGCAAACGGTGCGTCCGAAGCGCCGCGTCGAGACGAAGACGATTCGCCCGTCCGCCGCTTCCGTCGGGGAAACGTCGAAAAACGGGCCGTCGGTCAGTTGGGTTAGGCCGGTTCCGTCGACGCCGATTTTCCAAATATTCCAAAATTCGGAGCCTTCCGGGCGGTAGGAGAAGTAAATCGTCGACGCGTCGAACGAGAGGTTCATATCGTAAATCGAACCGTTCGGGTCTTCGAAAATCGTTTTCGCTCCGGCGCTTAAGTCGGCGGGGTCGACGCGGCGAATCGCGCAGCCGCGGCGCTTCGGAGTCGCTTGCCAAAGGTCGTTTCCGACGGAGTTCCCGCGATTCAACATTCCGCGAGCGACGTAAATAAAGGGCGGAACGTCTTCGAGCGCAAGAGTTTCCGGATATTCGCCGGTCGGTTGCGGAGTCGCGGTCAACGGAATCGGCGTCCAATCGACCGTTTTGCCGTCGGCGTCGAACGTTCCGTCGGCGTTTTCGAAAAGTTTGACCCGCAAATCGCCGTATTCGACGTCGTTTTGCCAAAGGCGCAGCGCGAACGTTCCGGCCCGAAGCGCGTCCTTTTCCGGCAACTTTTCGGCGCGGAAAGAGCCCTTTTTCTCGCCGTCGAGATAAACGTCGAACCCGGTTTCGTCGAACGCGACGCGGAGTCGAAACGCTTTCCCGACCGGAAGCGGCGTTTCGATCAGTTGAAGCCGGTTGTAATTTTTGCGGTGTTCGCCCAAATTGACGAGCCCGGCGCTCGGGTCGAACCCGATCTCGTATCCGTTGAACGCGTCGGCGCCGACGCCGGAATCGGAAATCTTGAAGCAGAGCCCGGAAAACCCCGCTTTCGCCTCCGGGAAACGAACCGAAAGCTCGATTTCGCCGCGTTTCGCCGTCGCCCAAGCGCTCTCGGCGAACGTCAGCCGCGAACCGGAATCGCCGCGACCGAAAACGAACGCTCCGCCCGCGCCGTTTGCGTCTTTTTCGCCGTCGACGACTTTCCAATCGCCGCCGAACGCGTCGAAACCGTCGACCGGTCGAGCCGGACCCGTCGGAACAAACGGAAGCGCTTCGATCCGCGCCCCCAACGCCGCCGACGCCGACTCGCCCGCAAACGTCGTCCCCGGCGCCGCCGTTAGCGCCGCGACCAACGCTAACGCTCCGCAAAACGCGCCGACCGCGCCTCTCGTTTTTCGATTATTTCGCATGTTCGCCTCCGTATTTGTCGCTCTTGCGTTTCCGGCCGCCGCGTCGACGGCGTCTCCTTATTTTATTATAAACGACGCGAATCCGAAAATCAACCGCGCCTTCGCTCGAAATAGAAATTAACGGAAAAACCGATTTTTTCGCGAAAAAACGTTTGACGCGACGCAAAATTTTTGTTAAACTAGACAAACTTGGCGTTCCGCCGCGCTCGACGCTTAAACGTTTTTCAACGAAAAACCGCGTTCGAACGCCGCTTGTTCCCCCCTCGGAAACCGTCGGCGACTTCCGCTTCCGCCGTTTGACCGCTCCGACTTGCGACGCGTTCCCGTTCCGCGTCGCCCGCCCGGTTTTCGTTTCCCGTCCTTTTTACCGTCCGTTAAGGAGTCGCCCTATGTCGCGTTGTTTTTCGACGCTCGCCCTTTGCGCGCTTCTCGCCCTCGTCGCGAGCGGTTGCAACCGATTGAACCCCGATAAAGCCGAATCCGGGAAAAAACCGCAAGAAACGTTAAAAGTCTCCGTCGTCGAGCCGACGACGCGCGAAATTCAAGATTTTGAAGAAGTTAACGGACGAACGGCGGCGGTCGAATCGGTCGACGTCCGCGCGCAAGTTTCCGGCTATCTCGAAAAAATTCGCTTCACGCCGGGGAATACCGTTGAAGCGGGCCAACCGCTCTTCGAGCTCGACCCCCGCGTTTACGCCGCCGTCGTCAAACAACGCCAAGCGGACGTCGAACGATGCGCGGCGGACGTGAAAAGTCGCGAAGCCGAGGTCGCCTCGCAAACCGCCGAACGCGACCAAGCCCTCCTCGACTGGAATCGACAAAAAGAACTGAACGCCAACAACGCGACGTCGAAACAAGCGCTCGAACTCGCCCAAACCGCCTACAACCGTTCGCAAGCCGGTCTCGCCGCCGCGCAAGCGGAATTTTCCGCCGCGCAAGCGGAACTCCAAGCGGCGCAAGCGAACCTCGCCCGCGCGCAAATCGACCTCGACTACGCGACGATTACCTCCCCGATCGCCGGCGTCGTCAGCCGCGAACAAATCACCGTCGGGAACCTCGTCGAAAGCGGCTCGACCCTCCTGACGAGCGTCGTTAAAGTCGACCCGCTTTACGTCTTCTTCGACGTCGACGAACGAACGCTCCAACCGTTCCGCCTTAACGTCTTGCCGCTCATCGACAAAGAAGACGGCTTCACCGTTAAATTCGCGCTCGGCGACGAACCGTTCGAACGCGAAGCCAAAGTTCAATTTAACGAACCGCGCCTCAACGAAACGACCGGAACGCTCGAATTCCGCGCCGTCGCCGACAACAAGCCGAACGCCAACGGAACGCGCAACCTCCTGCCGGGCGTCCGTCTTCGCGTCCTCTTCCCGACGAGCTTGCCTTATCAAGCGACGCTCATTCCGGAAGAAGCGATCATGACCGACCAAAACGTCAAGTACGTCTTTACCGTCGACGCGGAAAACAACGCGAAATACACTCCGATCAAACTCGGCGCGCTCCAAGACGACAATATGCGCGTCGTCCTCGCCGGCCTCGAACCGGGCGCCCGCGTTATTACCGACCAACTCCTGAAAGTCCGCGACGGCGAACCGGTCGAAGCGACCGTCGTCGAAAACCGCTCGACGACAATGGTTATCCGCGAAGACGGAACGTTCTACCCGAACGACGGCGGCGAGCCCTACCAAGACGAACTCGCGACCTCCGAATTTATCGGCGAAGGCAAAGAAGCGCCCGCCGAAATCGCCGACGTCCAAGCGCCGGAAGCCGCGCCGTCCGAAGTCGCGACCGAACAAAGCGCGTCCGAAACGCCGAAACCGCAAAACTAACGCGGGCTCCGTTTCGGTTTTCCTTCCTTATTCCTCCAAGACGAGCGCCCTTTTCAACAACGGCGCTTCGTCGCAACATAAAGGAACAATACGTTGGCGCGCTTTTTTACCGACCGACCAATTTTCGCGAGCGTTCTGTCGATCTTGATCGTCTTGATCGGCTCCATCGCTTACTTTTCCCTCCCGGTGGCGCAGTACCCGAACGTCGCGCCGCCGATGATTTACGTTAGCGCGAACTACTCCGGCGCGAACGCCAAAGCGGTCGCCGAGTCCGTCGCGACGCAAATCGAAGACCAAGTCAACGGCGTCGAAGGGATGCTCTACATGGAGTCGACCAGTTCCAACGACGGCCGAATGGGTCTCGCCGTCGCGTTCGAACCGGGAACCGACCTCGACGACGCGCTCGTTCTCGTTCAAAACCGCGTTCAGTTGGCGACTTCGAAACTTCCCGAGCAAGTGAAGCGCGTCGGCGTTACCGTCCGCAAGCGGTCGCCGTCGTTGTTGATGATGATCAACTTCGTTTCGCCCGGCAACAAATACGACCAAGTTTACCTTAGCAACTATGTTTCGCTCCGCGTTCGCGACGCGATTTCCCGCGTTTACGGCGTCGGCGATATCTCGATTTGGGGCGAAAAGGCGTACAGCCTCCGCGTTTGGCTCGATCCGGCGAAGATGCGCGCTCGCAACCTGAACGCCGCCGACGTCGTCGCCGCGATTCAAGAGCAAAACCAACTCGTCGCGACCGGCTCCCTCGGCGAACCGCCGATGAACGAACCGATCGTCTTCCAACGCCCGTTCGACCTCGAAGGTCGCCTTTCCCCCGACGAAAACGGCAAAGCGTTCGAGGATATCGTCGTTCAAACCGACGAAACCGGTCGCGTTACCTTGCTAAAAGACGTCGCCCGCGTCGAGTTAAGCGCGCTTAGCACCAACGTTACCAGCTCTTTCGACGGGCTCCCGACCGTTACTCTCTCGATCAACCAACTTCCGGACGCGAACGCGGTCGAAACGTCCGAACGGGTGCGCGCTCGTTTGGCCGAACTCGCCAAGGAGTTCCCGGACGGTATCGACTACGTCGTCGCTTACGACACGACGCCGTTCGTTAAATCCTCCATTGAAGCGGTTCAACACACGTTGCTCGAAGCGATCGTTTTGGTCGGTTTGGTCGTCGTGTTGTTCCTTCAAAGTTGGCGCGCGGCGCTCATTCCGCTCTTGGCGGCGCCGATTTCGTTGATCGGGACATTCATCGCGATGAGCGCGCTCGGCTTCAGCTTGAACAACCTTTCGCTTTTCGGGCTCGTTTTGGCGATCGGGATCGTCGTCGACGACGCGATCGTCGTCGTCGAGAACGTCGAGCGGCACATTCACGACGGTCTTTCGCCTCGCGAAGCGACTTACAAAGCGATGAACGAAGTTTCCGGCGCGTTGGTCGCCATCGCGTTGGTCTTGGCGTCGGTCTTTATTCCGGCGGCCTGCGTTCCGGGCGCGGTCGGGATGTTCTACCGCGAGTTCGCGTTGACGATCGCCGTTTCGACGTTGATCTCCTGTTTCATTTCGCTGACGTTAAGCCCGGCCCTTTGCGCGTCGATGTTGCAAACCAAGGGCGCGCGCCGCGACCCGTTGACTTGGCTGATCGACGTTTGCTTCGGTTGGTTCTTCAAACTCTTTAACGTCGTTTTCGACGCGTCGACGACGATTTACGTCGGCGTCGTCCGCTATATGCTGCGGTTGAGCCTTATCGTCTTAATCGTTTACGGCGGGCTCCTTTACTTGACGGCGGAGACGTTCCAATCGACGCCGACCGGCTTCATCCCGGTTCAAGACAAGGGCGTTATGCGCGGCGCTTGCGAACTTCCGGACTCCGCCTCCTTGTTCCGCACTCGCGAGATGATGCGCAAGGCGTACAAGATGGCGCTCGACACGCCCGGCGTCGCGCACGTCATCGGCACTGAGGGGCGCAGTTCGCTCGTCGACTCCGCCGCGTCGAACGTCGGTTCGTTCAACTTCGTTCTCGAGCCGTTCGACGAGCGCGCGAAAAAGGGCCTCACCGACGTCGTTATCAAAAACGAACTTGAAAAGAAATTCGCGACGCTGACCGAAGGCAAGTGTTACGTCTTCCGCGCGGCGCCGGTCGACGGCGTCGGCCTCGGCGGCTTGAAGGTTCAGCTCCAGTACAAGGGCGGCTCGTCCGATTACTCGACGCTGCAAGAAGTCGGCGACAACATTGTTTATATCGCGTCGCAAATGCAAGAATTCAACACGTTGAAGAACGCTTTCCGCGGTTCCGTTCCGCAGGTTTTCCTCGACGTCGACCGCAACAAAGCGAAGGCGATGAACGTTTCGCTCGACGACGCGTTCGAAACGATCAACATTTACTTCGGCTCGCGTTACGTTAACGACATTACGTTCCTGAACCGCACGTTCCAAGTGAAGGTTCAAGGCGATTCGCAGTACCGCGACGAACCGGAGGACGTTTACCGCGTCTTCGTTCGCAACGACTTCGGCGAAATGACGCCGCTCGGCTCCTTCGTTACCGCGAAAGACTCGACCGGGCCGCTGGCGATCAAGCGTTTCAATATGTTCCCGTCGTCGGCGTTGAACTTCCAAGTGCAAGAAGGAACCAGCTCCGGCGAAGCGATCAAAGCGATGGAAAACCTCCTCGACGAAACGCTTCCCGACACCGTCGGGTACGAATGGACGGAACTCGCGCTCCTCGAAAAGCGCGCCGGGAACACCGCGATTTACGTTTTCGGTCTTTCCGTTTTGCTCGTATTCCTTTTGTTGGCCGCGCTTTACGAGAGTTGGTCGCTTCCGTTTGCGATCGTGTTGGTCGTTCCGATGTGCTTGCTCTGCTCGCTCGTCGGCGTCAACATCGCGAAACTCGATATGAACGTTTTCACGCAGATCGGTTTCTTCGTCTTGATCGGCTTGGCGAGCAAAAACGCGATTTTGATCGTCGAGTTCGCCAAAGACGCGCAGGTCAAAGAGGGAAAAAGCGGTTTCGCCGCGACGCTGGAAGCCTGCCGTTTGCGTTTGCGTCCGATCATTATGACGTCGTTGGCGTTCATTTTGGGCGTCGTTCCGTTGATGACCGGAACCGGCGCGGGTCGCGAAATGCGCTTCACGCTCGGCGTCGCGGTCTTCTCCGGGATGCTCGGCGTTACGCTCTTCGGGATCTTCCTGACGCCGGTCTTCTATTACGTCATGCAGAAGTTCTCGCGTCAAACCCGCCGCGCCGAGGCGGAGCGTCGCGAACGTTTGCGGCAAAAACGGGAAGCCGCCGCTCAAGCGTCGAACGACGTCGCGTAAAAAACGGCGTTTCGACGAGAAAAGACGAGAAAACGCGGCTCGCGTCGACTTTTGCTCTTTCCGGCT
>JAZNJF010000079.1:0-2575 GCA_045577885.1 Thermoguttaceae bacterium
CCGACGGCGACGGCGTTTCCGGAGTTTCGGGCGTTTGAAGCGTTTCCGACGCCTCCGCCGTTTCCTTTTTCGCGAACGGGTTCGCTTTATCCGCCGCTTCGGCGACGTCGGCGACTCGGCGCGCGGTCGCGGCCAATTTTCCTAAAAGACTCTTGTCGGACGCCATAAAACCTCCGTTAAGATAGGCAAACTAGGCGTTATTGTGTATCGCGGAAATTATTTTTCGTCGAGGAGCGTCGGGCGTTCGGGGCTCGCGCGGCGGTTGCAAAATCGCTTACCCGTTATTATCGCCCAACCGAAGGGCTTGTCAAGAAAAAAACGACGGTTCGAGAAATTTCGCGCGATTTTCCCCAAAAAGACAAAAAACGCCGAAACGGTCGCGCTTTAACCGTTTCGGCGTTCGTTTGCGCGCCGAGCCGACGCGAGAACGCTCGGCGGCGCCGGTTGTTCGGCGGATTTTTCGGCCGTTATTCCGCCGACTTTTCGCCGGGCGCTCGGCAAATTTTTCGGCGTTATTCGACCGTCTTTTCGCCGGGCGTTCGGCGGATTTTTCGCCGGTTATTCGACCGATTTTTCGCCGGTTTCCGACTCTTGCGCGGCGGCGTCCCGTTCGAGATAAACGGTCAGGACGGCAATGTCTGCGGGCGTAATCCCCGGAACGCGGCTCGCTTGACCGAGGTCGGTCGGGCGGATCTTTTCGAGCTTCTCTTGCGCTTCGGCGCGGAGGTTCGAAAGGCCCCGGAAACGGAACGTCGCCGGGATTTTGCGAGCGTCCCAACGTCGGCGCGCGGCGATTTCCCGCTCTTGACGCTCGACGTAACCGGCGTACTTCGCGTCGACGCAAACCTCTTCCGCGACCTCCTCCGAAACCGCCGCCAACTCCGGAATCCGCGCGACCACCTCGCTCCACTCCGTTTCCGGACGGCGCAAAAACTTCAAAATCGACCCGTTCGCGTCGAACGTCGTTTCCAACTTCTCGAACGTCTCGCGAATCGACCGCTCCTTCGCCTCGAACCGCGCCCAACGCTCGTCGTCGACCAAACCCAACTTGCGCCCGAGCGGGGTCAAGCGGCGGTCGGCGTTGTCGGCGCGGAGCAAAAGACGGTACTCCGCCCGCGACGTAAACATCCGATAAGGCTCGTCGACGCCGCGCGTCGTCAAGTCGTCCAACATAACGCCGGTATACGCCTCTTCGCGAGTCGGAACAAGCGGCTCCAAGTCGGACGAAAGGGACGCCGCCGCGTTCGCTCCGGCGATCAAGCCCTGCGCGCCCGCCTCCTCGTACCCGGTCGTCCCGTTGATTTGCCCGGCGAAAAAGAGCCCGCGCACCCGCTTCGTTTCGAGCGTTTGACGCAACTGACTCGGCGGCGCGTAATCGTACTCGATGGCGTAAGCGTAACGCATAATCTGCGCGTTTTCAAGACCTTCGATCATTCGAATCATCTCGTCCTGAATCGCGCGCGGAAAACTCGTCGACAAACCGTTAATATAAATTTCGTTCGTCGTTCGACTTTCCGGTTCGAGAAAGAGTTGATGTCGCTCTTTGTCGCCGAAACGGTCGATTTTCGTTTCGATCGACGGGCAGTAACGCGGGCCGGTCGAGCTGATTTGACCGCTGTACATCGGCGCGAGCGACATATTATCGCGCAAAAATTGGTGCAGCTTCGGGTTCGTCCAGGTCGTCCAACACGGGAGCTGGTCGACGTTCAGTTTGCCCGTCATAAAGGAAAACGGACGCGGATTTTCGTCGCCGGGTTGAATTTCGAGACGCGAATAATCGATCGTTCGCCCGTTCAGACGCGCCGGAGTGCCGGTTTTGAAGCGCAAGAGCTGAATCCCGACCTTTTCGATCGAGTCGCTGATCGCGTTCGCGGGCGCCTCGCCCATTCGACCGCCGGGCGTCAATTGCGTTCCGAAGTGCAGGACGCCGCGCATAAAGGTTCCGCAAGCCAACACGACCGCCTTGGCGCGGTAAATCGAGTCGCCGTCGACGCGGACGCCGACGATTTGAAACGCGTCGGCGCCGTTTTCGTCCGGGCCGGTCGCCGTCGGCTCGACTTCCAACGCGACGACCCGTTCTTGACGGAGCGCGAGATTCGGCGTTTCCTCGACGATTCGCTTGACCTCGTCTTGATAAAGCCGCTTGTCCGCCTGCGCTCGCGGGCCGCGCATCGCCGGGCCCTTGCGAACGTTCAACATCCGGAACTGCAAGCCGGTCGCGTCGATCGCCCGCCCCATCGCTCCGCCGAGCGCGTCGATTTCCCGAACGATGTGCCCCTTGCCGACTCCGCCGATCGCCGGATTGCAACTCATCTGCGCGACCGTGTCGAGATTCCCCGTCAAAAGAGCCGTCTTCGCGCCCATTCGCGCCGCCGCGAGGGCCGCTTCCGTCCCGGCGTGCCCGGCGCCGACGACGATCACGTCGAAGTCGTAAAGCGCCGCGTCCGCGTTCGCCATATTCGTCATTTTCCCGCTTTCGCTATTTTTTTTATTTTAACACTTCCGTTAAATTGGAGCGGATTTTTCGAAACGCTCGAAAGATCCGAAACGTCTTAAACGCCCCCCAACATTCGCC
>JAZNJF010000080.1:0-6664 GCA_045577885.1 Thermoguttaceae bacterium
GTCTCTTCGCCGTTTTTCGCAAGTTGCGCGTTTTCGTCGAACGGCGTTTCTTCGCTGTTTTTCGCGAGTTGCGCGTTTTCGTCGAACGGCGTTTCTTCGCTGTTTTGGGGAAGTTGCGCGTTTTCGTCGAACGGCGTCTCTTCGCCGTTTTTCGCAAGTTGCGCGTTTTCGTCGAACGGCGTTTCTTCGCTGTTTTTCGCGAATTGTTCGTTTTTGTCAAACGTCGCGTCTTCGCTATTTTGCGCAAGAGGCGCGTTTTCGTTAAACGCCGCGTCTTCGCCGTTTTTCGCGAGTTGTTCGTTTTCGTCAAACGTCGCGTCTTCGCTATTTTGCGCAAGAGGCGCGTTTTCGTCAAACGTTGCGTCTTCGCCGTTTTTTGCGATTTGCGCGTTTTCGTTAAACGTCGCTTCTTCGCCGTTTTGGTCAAGTTGCGCGTTTTCTTCAAACGCCGCTTCTTCGCCGTTTTTTGCGATTTGCGCGTTTTCGTTAAACGTCGTTTCTTCGCCGTTTTTCGCGATTTGCGCGTTTTCGCTTTCTTCGTCGGTTTCGTCCGCGTAATAAGGGTAAACGGGGCCGACTCGGCGGACTTTGACGGCGTTCGAATTAAGCGAGTCAAGGTAAAGAACGCGTTCCTGAGCGTCCGCGTCGGGAGAGCGCGGCGTTTCCGACGCGTCGGGCGTTTCGACGGCGAAAGAAGGAGAACGAAGAGGAAGCGAGCAAAGAGCGGCGGGACGAACGACGTCGAGCGCGGCGAGTTCTCGACGCAACGCGGCGAGCGTTTGCGCAAACTCCGAATCCCGTTCCGCTCGATTAGCGAGCGCGGCGGCTTCGGCGTCGTCCAAACGCCCCAACGCAAAATCGATCAATGTCGCGCGATCGATAGAATTCACTTAGTTTCTCTTGACAAGCTATTTTGCCGCGTCGGCTCCCGAGCGAACGTCAAGCCTGCGGACATTTTTCCAGTTCAATATTCAAATGAGCGAAAGCCAACTCCGTTCGTTGACGGGCGAAAAAGGAGTTGAGCTGACGCAACGCGCTGTTGAGTCGACTCTTCAACGTCGCGGAGGGAAGTTGCAAATTTTCGGCCGCTTCGTAATACCTCATTCCTTGAAAATAGATAAGCTCCAAAATTTGGCGAAGGCTTTCCGGCAGTTGCGCGATCGCGTTGCGAACGTTTTGAGCTTCTTCCGCGCTCTCGGTCGTCGCGGTCGGGTCGGGTTCGCGACTCGGCAACGTTTCGGACCAAGAGGACGACGAAAAATCCCCTTCGACCGACGACGCGTCGAGACTGACCGTTTCGTCGTGCCGCTTCGAGCGACGTTTCAGGTCGATCGCTTGGTTGTGCGCGATGCGATAAAGCCAAGGACGGAATTTTTTTTCCGCGTCGAATTGGCAATTTTTTTGCAAAACGCGCATAAAGGTCGCTTGAACGGCGTCTTCGGCGACGTCGCGGTTGCCGACGCGACGGAAAAGGTAACGCGTCAAATCCGCTTGATGACGGCGATAAAGTTCGTCGAAACAACGGCGATTGGCGAAAATTCGATATTCGACCAAAAGCTCTTCGTCGGTAAAATCGGCAAAATCGTTAACGCGCGGAACGGAGGCGAGGGCGGCGTTCATAGTAACCTGCGTAGGGCTGCGGCGCAAAGGCCGACGTCGCGCTCGAGACAAGCAAGACGCCCGGCGAATCGCGCCAAGTGAGTATACAATGGAAACGACTTGCGGAAAAAGGTCAATTTGTCGAATTTTAGCGATTTTGACGAACTTTTTTCCAAAAACGCCCCGAATGGGGGGGCGCGTCGCCGTCGACGTCGAAAATAACAGGTTGAGAAACCTGAAAATGTTGCGGATAGCGTTTATTGTAACCGACAAGTGGGAAAAATAAACTTAACCGCGTTATTTTTTCGGCGTTCGACGAATGTCCGGCATGTTCGCGACAACGTTCAAAGGTCGTTCGACGAGCGAGCTTTGCCGCGAATAAGGCGCGTTCCGCAGGGGGGGAGACGATTTCGACGCCGAACGTCGACGGACGAAATCGTCGGGGGGGGGAGGGGAGGCGCCGGTCGACGAGCGTTTTGCTCGCCGCCGACGTTCTATTGTACGCGCCGCGGCGTCGATCGACGACCTTTTTTTTAAAATTTTTGCCATTTTTCGCTAAAGTTTTAAGGTTTTATTTGAATAACTTTGGAAAGCGTTAACTTCGGTAAAATGGGAAGAATATTTTGCGGCGTTTTGTCGTAAGGTACGCGTTTTACGTTGCTTGCAAAGAATGAGCAAGATGAAGAAAATAGAGAAGTAAGAAAGACGAGGATAAGTAGTAAAGAAGAACAAGTCTCCCGTCGCGTCGCGTTGTTAAAGCCGGGCGAATTTTTCATCTGGCGTCGCGGGAAAAAATT
The DNA here is from genome assembly GCA_045577885.1 of Thermoguttaceae bacterium. Classification (GTDB taxonomy): domain Bacteria; phylum Planctomycetota; class Planctomycetia; order Pirellulales; family Thermoguttaceae; genus RUG369. The sequence continues at coordinate 2,397 of JAZNJF010000080.1, forward strand.
TGTTAAACTTGACCGACGAAGAGCGTCGAGAGGGAACGACGCTATCCAAAACGGCGACGTTAAACGAGTCAATAAAACGATTGCGAAAATAGTAAAATGAACGAATTAGGGAAGTTTGAGAAGACGGCGGCGTTTGCGGCGGTTTTAGCGACGGTTGTCGCCGTCGCGAGCGGATGCAACGGCGTTCGGCGGCGTTTAACCGTTACCTCGGAACCCCCCGGCGCGATCGTTTATGTGAACAATAAAGAGATTGGTAAAACGCCTATCTCGACCGGATTTCTTTATTCGGGAACGTACAATATTCGTTGTTATAAAGAAGGGTACGAAACGACGGAAACGGCGTATAAGACCGGAACGCCTTGGTATCTTTGGCCCGGTTTTGACTTTTTTTCCGAAAATTTCGTTCCCGGCGAGATTCGCGACGAGCAAAGTTGCCATGTCGAACTGCAGCAGAAACGAGAAATTCCGGAAAACGAACTCTTGGAGGCGGCGACGCGGTTGCGCGAGGAGGCGCACAGTAATTCGAGTTTGAACTATTATGTCGGCGCCGCGGATTCGAACGATTTTAACGCTGGAACGGAGAGCGTCGAATCGCCGGCTTTTTAACGAAAACGGAACGTTGGAAACGGCTCTATAGTAATTAATGACAAAAACGATGCGTTAACGCGAAAAAAACTTCCTAAAAAAAGCGGCGTCGAGGCGAAAAATAACGGAAAGAACAACGCTCGATTCCCGGGCGGCAAGCGCAAACGGTCGACGGAACGACGATAAAAATATTTTTGCAAAAAATTTGCGCGTTTCCCCCTTGCGCAATTCTTTTCGCGGTGTAAAATAGGTCCAAACCTTGAACCGAAAGGAAACGCCGACCCTTTTCGCCGCTTCCTTTCCGGCGCGACCTCGCAAGAGGGCGCGATCGTCCGAGAAGACGGTTTGTCAAGACGACAGTTCGCCGAAACGTTTTCAAAATGTTTCTATTAACGCGTCGATTAAAGAACTGGATCTCCAAGTTTGATATCGCGGTCGTTTTTTGATTTAGTTTTGATTGCCGCGCGCTTTTTCCGGCGTCGCGCATAAGTTGTCAGGCTCTGTTTGCGTCGTTTCTCTCGGTTTGGACAAGAGCAAAATTCGTCGTTTTTGACGAGAAGAAGATAAGAATCCTTCCTATTGTAACTAAAGGTTGCCGCGATGGACAAAACTTTGGAACAAACGAAAACGGATAATGCGGGCAAATCCATGAAACACAAGACTTTCATGGCCAAACCCGGTCAAGTTGAGAAAAAATGGTTCGTCGTCGACGCGACGGACAAAGTCGTCGGTCGTCTTGCGAGCGATATCGCGATGATCCTGATGGGCAAACACCGCCCGACGTACACCCCCCACTGCGACTGCGGCGATTTCGTCATCGTTACGAATGTCGATAAAGTCGTCTTCACCGGCCGCAAATGGCAAAACAAACGCTACACCTGGAACACCGGTTATCCGCGTCTCCGCAGCGAATCCGCCGCCGAACGTTTCGAAAAGAAACCGGAAATGATCCTCCGCGAAGCCGTTCGCCGCATGCTTCCGAAAAACAAGCTCGCCGGCCAAATGCTGACCAAACTTAAGCTGTATACCGGCGACGCGCACCCGCACCAAGCGCAACAACCGGAAGCTCTTGAATTGGCTATCAAAAAGTAATTAAGCGGGCGATATTAGCGTTTTAAAGCGAATAAAAGCCTTATCCGACGATAAAGGAACAAATAAAATGATCAAACGCGGCAACTACGTTATTGAAGGCAACGGCAAAAACGACAAACTCGGCACCGGCCGCCGCAAGACGGCGATCGCTCGCGTCCGCGTCCGCCCGGGCCAAGGTCGCATCAGCGTCAACAACCGCGAATTCGAAGAATTCTTCCGCACCCAACAACTCCGCAACGCCGTCCTCGCGCCGCTCCTCGCGACCGAGAAAAAAGAAACGGTCGACGTCGTCATCACCGTCTGCGGCGGCGGCGTTACCGGTCAAGCCGACGCTTGCAAACTCGGCATCGCCCGCGCGTTGAAAGAATTCGATCCGGAATGCGAAGCCGTCCTCCGCGAAAAGAGCCTCCTCACCCGCGACGCTCGCGAAGTCGAACGCAAAAAGTACGGTCTCCGCAAAGCTCGCCGCGGCACCCAATTCTCGAAACGTTAATCGCGTTTTCGGATTGGTCGTTTGTTTCGAACGTCGGCGGAGTGTCGCCCGACGTTCGAACGGCGCGTTTCCGCATTTGCGTCGAGCGTTTGACGTTCGACGAACGGCGTTCCAATTCGGCGCTTGAACGATTGTTCGAGCGTCGGCGGACGCGTTTTGAAACAACGGCGCTTCGGCGTCTTGAAAGCCTCTTCGGTTCCTTGGGAGCGAAGGGGCTTTTTGCGTTGAGGGCGCCCGGGCCTTGGCGCAAAAATAAATGGCGGCGGCGCGAGTTCTCGGCGGCGCGGCGGAAATGAAAGTTGCCGCAATTTTAATTGTCGCGCGTCAAAAAGACGACGGTTTGCGCGGAATTTAACGGCGGCGACGACGAGGACGCAAACGAACGGAAGCCGAGCGATCGAAAAAAGGGCGCGGCGACGCAATTTAGGGCGCAAAATACCGGCGACGTCGATTTTTTTAGGAAAAAATCTCGCAAATTTTCGACTCGAACGCGTTTTAGGGTTTGAAATTTAACGGAAGACGCGTTACAATAGAAACTGTTGTTTCGTCGTTGAAAAAACGGCGCTCGTCTTCGGCGTTTTCCCGTTGCGGGGCCGACGTCGAAAACGTTCGAGCGAGAGCGAACGGCGGCGAAACGGATGCGTTTTTTGTTTTTGTCGGCGCTTGGACGTCCGAGCGACGGCGTTTTCGCCGAACGGGCCGATTAACCGATTTTTTCGAGCGCGGCAACGAAACCTTGACCGCGACGGGAGTTTTGCGATGCTTCAAGAACGAAAAGAAAACGAAACGCTTCGACGCGGCGCCGTCGACGGTTGCGCTTATTCGACGGTCGACAAAAACGGCGTCGAGTACTTTTACGGCGTCGCGACTTCGAACGGCGCCGGGAACGCTCGCGAGCAAACGTTCGACGCGTTTCGTCGGCTCGACGCGGCGCTTTCCGAAGCGAATTTTGCCGGGCGCGTCGTTAAGTTGAACGTTTTTTTGCGCGAAATCGGCGACAAAGAGCTGGTTCGCGCCGTTATGCGGAAGGTTTGGGGCGCGGAAAACGTCCCGGCGACGACCTTCATTCCGCAAAAGGCTTGCGACGGTCGGCTCGCGTTGATTCTTGAAGCGACCGCGATCCGTTCGGCGGACGCGAGCGGTTCCGACGGCGCCGTCAAACTAACGCGGCGCGGCGAACACGCGACGCTCGTCGAATACGCCGACGTCGAACTCGGGTTTTTCGGCGGTTTCGGGCCCGGTTCGGAGCCGGTCGGCGCTTACGAACGTTCGTTCGACGCGTTTTGCCGAATGCGCCGCGCCGTCGAGTCGAACGGATTTTTGACGCCGCAAATCTTCCGCACTTGGATTTATCAGGGCGACATCGTTCTCGAAGAGGGCGAAACGCAGCGGTACAAAGAGCTGAACCGCGCCCGTTCTGATTTCTTTTACGGAATCCGGTTTTTGGAACGTTATTTGCCGAAAAACGTTCCGCTCGGGGCGATTTACCCGGCCAGCACCGGCATCGGCGGGGACGACGTCGACGTCGCGATCAGTTGCCAAGCGATCAAAACGGAGCGCCCGGACGCCGTCGTCGTTCCGCTTGAGAACCCGAATCAAACGCCGGCCTTCGATTACGCCGAATTTTACTCGCCGAAGAGTCCGAAATTCTCGCGCGCGGCGGCGGTTTGCTTCAACGGACGTTGCGCCGTTTACGTCTCCGGAACGGCGAGCATCGTCGACCAACGCACCGTTCACCTCGGCGACCCGGGCGCGCAAGCGGAGCAAACGCTCGACAATATCGCCGCGTTGATCGCCGGGGCGAACCTCGAGAAACACGGGATCGCCGGTTTCGACGCCGATTTGAGCGACTTGGCCGTCGCGCGGGTTTACGTCAAGCGACCGGAGTATTTCGACGCGATTCGCGCCGTTTGCGAAAAGCGGCTCGCGTCGGTTCCGACGATTTACACCTTCGCCGACGTTTGCCGCGACGATTTGCTCGTCGAGATTGAAGGGATCGTCGCCTGCAACCCGACGAAATGACGCTCGAAACGCCCGCCCGGCGTTAAATTGGGCGGAGCGCGCAAAATAGCGAAGCGTTTTCGGCGGCGTTTTTAAC
>JAZNJF010000081.1:0-10761 GCA_045577885.1 Thermoguttaceae bacterium
TACGTTTCCATATTGGGTTCCTTGCGAGCGGGCGTCATGACGGCGAAGAATCTCCTTTCCGTTGTTAAAGTTGAATCCAACCGTCATTGTACTATCCTTTGCAAAAAATAATAGGGTCGCCGCGACTTTTCCGCTTGCCGCCGCTCGTTTGTTTCGTCGTTATTGGTTCGCCTCGTCGGCGCTTGTCTTGTCAGTCGACTCAAGCCGATAAGACCGCAACGAACCGATTATCTTTTCCGGCGGCGACAAACGTATTTCGCCGCGTCGTTGGGCGATTAAATTAAATGTTCTTGATTCCCATTTTGCGGCAAAATTCGAGGCTCGCGGCGACGCGTTCGGACGCTTTATCGCGGCGCGGCGGACGTTCGGCGTCGGCGCGGGCGACCCGAGAAAGGGTCAAAAAGCGTTCGACGTCGCGGCGTCGGACGTACATTTTGCCGTCGAGAACGACGCCTTCGAGGTAGACGCCTTCGGTCGTACCTCGCGCGATCCATTTTTCGAGCGTTTGTTTGGAGGGCGCGCCGGGCCCGAAGAACTCGCGCCGCGCGACGTTAAGCGGGGTCAGTTTGTCGACGTCTTCCATCGCGTTTCTTTTTTGGGGTTGGGGGGCGGTCGTTGCGACGCGACCGCCCCGGGTTCTCGTTTCGTTTTCGCTTTTTGTCGGTCGCGAAGCCGGATCGCTCCGGCGCGGACACGACGTTCCTTTCGGAACGGAGCGCTCGACGAACGCTCAAAACGCCTGACGGCGTTTCCGACGTCGGGAGTCGGTTCTATTTGATTTTGCGGCCTGTTTTAACGACGTATTCGATCGCAACAAGGCCGCTTGCGCCTTGATCATCGCCGCTAAACGTTCGCGTTGTTGCAAACCCGGCAAGGCTCGCGTTATCGCCAATCGGAGCCGTCGTTCGGAAAACGCGAGCGGTTTCAGCCCCAACGCCGAGAACAGCAAGTCGGCGCGATCCGTCGCGTAAAACCGCTCGACCGCCGACGCGACAATCTTTTCAACGGCGAGTCGGACGCCGACGACGTCGCGCCACCCAAGCGACTCAACAACGCGCGCCGCCACTTTCGCGGCAAAGTTCTCGATTGGAAAGTTTGTCATTCCGTCGTTTCTTCGATAAAAAGGAGGAAAACCTCCGGCGGCGCGAACCGCCGGAGGCGACGGGCTCTCTCGGAAGCGTCCAACAACCGCGCCCGTCTTTGGCGGCGGATTCGAGCCGGTTGAGGCCCTAATCTCTTCCGGCGTTTCGTCGTTGCGCGGGACAAACGGCGCGCTTCGGCGAAAGTTTGTCAATCCGCCGCCGTTTTAAGGCATCGCGGGCCTAGCTTGGCGTTTGACACCACTCGCGCGCCAAGCGACTTTCGGGGCGGGTAGCTGTTCGCCTTGAAAGCGGACGTCGCCCGCGACGTTTTCTGTTATCGCTCTTCCGAAACAACGACGACGTTGGAAGCGGTAACGCGTTTATTGTCAACCAAGATTACAACGTGATTACTGTTGAAATCGAGCAACACCTGCGCGCCGTCGTACTCCTTCAGCTTCTTGCCGTCAAACGAATATAATTCGACGCGGCGCGGAATCCCCGTTGTTACACTTTGCCAACTTTTCGAGGCCTGTTCGACGCGAGCGCAACCGAGAACGAGCGTCGCCAACGCGATAAGTAGAGCGGCAATCATAACGACTTCTACTAGCGTAAAACCTTTTTTCATTTTTGTTGCTCCGTTTTTAAGGCTTTCATCGCAACAGCGTTTAAGCCGTCGACAATGCCAAGGAGATACGCGATCTCTTTCTCGTTAAGCGTCGCCAACTTCGCCAGCAATTCAGCGTTCATTTATTTCTCCTTAAACAAGGGAGCCCCAAGCCGTTCGCGCCTACCAAACGCCTCCGGCGACGCAAATTTCGAATAAAGGTTACAGAAAATCAAAACCGCGTTTTGTCGGGCTCTTTGTCTCTCTTTGACTGTCAGTTTATCTTAATATCCAGAATTTACAAGCCCCGTTTTATACTTTTTTCAGATTTTTCTTAAAATTATGTATCCGGGGGTATCTTATTTTTCAGACTCCGGTATAATAAAGGCAAAGGAGCGACATATATGAACAAAAGACTTCGAGAAGCGCGAAACGCTTTAAATTTACGTCAAAAAGACTTTGCCGAGAAACTTTTTTTGAAACTATCGTCGTATGCGAACTGGGAAAGCGGGTGTTCGCCGATACCGCAGGCCAAAATCCCCCTTATTTGCTTGACTTTCGGGATCAATGAAACTTGGCTCCGCACCGGCGAAGGCGAGATGCTCGCGGCGGCGGGCTCGACGTCGACGACGAACTTACCGTCGCCGTATGAATCCGCGCGGGCGCACGGTTGCAGCGAGGCGATCGCGAAAATCTACGCTCGCTATTGCGCCCTTCCCGACGAAGAAAAAGCGATCTTCGAACGTATCGTCGATTCACTCGTCGAGGAAAAAGTCAAGCGTCCCCAACCCGACGGCGGCGGAATCGCGATCAACAACGTCTACGGAGACAACAACACAATGATTAACTGACCTTTCCGTCCAATTTCGCCAAGTTGCAACTACCAATTCGCAACGAAGCCTTCTTTAATAAAGGTTACAACTATGTCCCAAAAACAAAAGTCGCGTGTTCGTAGAAACACACAAGCGGAAACAAACGCGCAACCGGAAACCTCTCGCGAAACCACGACGTCTTTCGACGTCTTTTCGTGGTGGAAGTCCGGAAGCTCTTATATCTTTAAGGAACTTGCCTTGGCCGGGCTTATCGCTCTTTGTTCGACAAAATTTTTTTATGTCTCCCTTGCGGGTTGTTGGCCCAACAAAGGAGGATGGGCGTTCATTATTATTGCGACAATTGCGCTAGGCGCCGCGCAATACCTTTCACCTTCGAAAACAAAGTTACGTCGAGTTTTGGCCTTTGTTTTTAGCGTCTTTATCGCGCTTGTTCTTACCCTGTTTGGAGCTCGCGCTTATTTGTGTTCGAACGTCGGTTACGACAGCCGCCAAATTTTGCGTCGCGTCCTCCAAGACCAGCCGGTGCACGACGGATACTTATTTACCCTCCAATCCTTTCATACCACGAACGCGTCGAGTTCGGTTACCCGAAACCACATTTTGTTTCACATCTCGCAAACTCACGGTTACGAACTATGGATTTACGGCGCGACCCCCAAGGATAATCAACGGACGCTCTTTGCGATTAATAATTTACTTGGCAACGGGTTTATTGAAGCGCACGGAGAACCGGAAACTTGCGAATTTAAAAAAGGTCAGTCGCTCAAGATCCAAACGTACCGAATCACCTCCAAAGGAATTGATTTTCACCAAAAATTCACGTGGGGCGAGAGTTCCTTTTTGCGCGACGTCATTCAAAAAGAAGTTTATCGTTCTATTGAAGGCGAGGATCGCGAGATGAGTCGTTTATCCAAAACGCCAATGTTAGTTCGTCCCAACGGAGGCGAACCGGTCGAAGGCGCAATTCCCCAACCTTGGCCAACTTTCCGTCTCGACTAATCCACGAAATTTCACCGACGAAACAATCTTTACACAAAATTTAATTTAATATTTAGACTTCGCTCGCCGCGCACCACCTTCGGCGAGCGAAATAATAAGGTAGCTAAAATGACGGAAGAAAACAAAGAAGACGTCGCGCTTTCGAGCGATTGGTTTTGCAAACTCCCAGCTCCGCGCGTCGACGCCGAAAACGCGTGGAAAGACGATATTATGGATCGCCAACGCTTTGGCCAATCGTTATTGAACTTTTTACAACGTGAAACCCAGCCTTTAACCGTCGCGCTTCACGGGCAATGGGGCGCGGGCAAAACCTTCTTTTTGGAACGTTGGCGCACGGATTTAGAAAAAGAAGGCGTTCCGGTTGTTTACTTAAACGCTTGGGAAGACGATTTTCTCGACGACCCAATGACTTCGCTTTTCGGACAAGCCTACGCGCAGATTAAAGACGATTCTTGGAAGGAATGTTGGAAAACAGCGTGCGAAATCGCGCCTAAATTGGTCAAAGGCGCCGTATTAAAAGTTGTTTCTCGCGCTTCGGAAGGGCTTGTTCCAGAAGAAACGCAACACTTTCAATCTGTCGCCGAAAATGCTTGCGAAGAATACCAAAGTATTTTAAAGCAAAAACGTTCTTTTCAAAAGAATCTGACTCAATTTGCGCAAACTCAACGAGACAAAAAGAGGAGTCCGCTCGTCTTTATTGTCGACGAACTGGATCGTTGCCGACCGTTGCACACGATTCAATTTCTGGAACGAATCAAACACTTTTTTGCGGTTCCTAACGTCGCGTTTGTTTTGGGCGTCGATTTGGTTAACCTAAAAAAATCTATCGCCGCCGTATATGGAGAAATCGACGTCGACGCGTATTTGCGCCGCTTCTTCGATTTTGAATTTTGGCTTAAAGAAGCAACGTCGGAGGAATACTTTAAAATCTTAGCGGAAAAATACGGCGTTTACGAACTTATCAAGACGCCTAACTCGTATCGCAACAACTTTGTTTTCGAAATGATAAAACGAAAGTTCGACGCCGAGAAGGCGTCGTTACGTCAAATAGAGTTTTTTATGCGCTCCCTTGTCTTTGGGCTCAAAAGCTCGGGGATAGAATGCGAATGTTCGCGGAACTTTCAAGACTTTTTGCTAATTTTTGCCACCCTACGAACGTTTGAGCCGCAATTATACGACGAATTAAAACATCAATCGCTTTTATGGTCGGCATTAAAAAAAACGATCGATTACCTCATCAACCTGTACAATAATTATCAAAAGAGCAACGATAAAAACCTACCCCTTGACATTAGCTACGCAAGCGAACTCGAAACAATCGTTACGAATTTCTATATACTTGGCAGCGTTTCGTCGTCAGAATTTGACGAGTCAAATTTTCACCAAGAGTGTGAAGATTACTGGAATAAACGTGTTTTTCCTTCTTTTTTCTCCGATTTGACTAACGAGTTCGACGATGATTTTCGAGTAAAAATCATGCGTCATTTGCACGCATATTTCCATCGCCCACTCTTCCGTTCCTCTACGAGAACCCCAATAACTGTTAGCCAAATTTGTAATGCCCTAGACGGAGTGTTTTAAGATCTGTTCCTTCTCGCCGCACATTTGACGTCGGGACGCGGTTCGGTCGACGCTCCGTAAAAAAACGACGGCGAGAACGTTCCCCGCTCTCGCCGTTTTGCAGCGCTTGACATTCTAAAACCGCTCCGATAAAATAAAAGCGTCCAACAACCTTTTATTGTTCTCTCGGAGCGTTCAAAATGAACTTGAAGAACGTCGGGAGCGTCGCGCTCCTGCTGGTCGCTATTACGCTTTCCCTCTTTTCGCCGATCTGTTACGCGCAAGACGAATATCCGGAAATCGTTCAGGAAATCGTAAGATGGCGCAATTTTTTTGTCGAGCATCCGATGTTGTGCATTTTCATCGTCGTCGTTCTGATTATTATTAATTTACCTCGTATCATAATGTTGTTTCAAAAAATTCTGTTATGCCTCAAAAAGAAACCGTCATGCGCCGACGCCCCCGCGCAAGTTTCTTCCGCGCTCGCTTGCAACGTCGCCTCCTCGCTCGATCTCGACGACCGGCGTTGTTTTAACGATTTTTCCCCCGTCGCGAGTCGAGAATATTGCGAACGCGTCGACGCGCTCTTTCGCCGCCCGCAAGCCTTTAAATTGCTCTTGCAAATCTGCGCCGCTCCTAAAACCGGCGCGCTTTTTCAATTTACCTTCGATTCCGACTTAAAACCGATTAGAAATTTTTATCTGCACGACGCGGAACGCCCCAACGACGTTGTCGAAGCGCCCGTTCTACTGCAATCCTCCGGCGGCGAAGGCGAAGGAATTGTCAACGCTTGGCGCGAATCGCAATTTATGCAGGAAGACGCCACTTTCGTCAAAAGCAACGACAAACTATTCGTTCCAACGGACGACGGTCAAAGATTCGCGCGACTCGCTCGCTTTGCCGACAGCCTATCGCCGGAAGCGCGTAAATTACTGGTAGAGATTTCCAAAGTATCGCCGGCTTTAGGGTATTCCGTTTCGTTTGTCCCATACGACGGCGGTCGCGAAGTTGTCGTTCCGCCTCCCGTTCGCGGATATACGGACGAAGAAAGCCGCGAACGCGAACGCGTTCTTCTGTCGCTTCTCGACGCGCAACTGTTCGCTAACGTCGGCGTCGAGAAATGGTCGCTCCTTCCGATCGGTCGCGTTCTCGCTTACATTATCGAAAACGAACCGAACGTTTGACGTCGACGCGTCGGTTCGGTCGACGCTCCGCAAAAAGACGGCGAGAACGTTCCCCGCTCTCGCCGTTTTGTAAATGTTCCCGCGACGACGAAAATTTTCCCGTCGCGACGTTAATTTGTTAAAAAAACCTTGCGCCGCTTTTCAAATTTGATTAAAATAGGGGAAAGACTGTCAAAATCGGAATCCTAGGGCCCAACCAATGCTACTCCAATTCGCCTTCAAGAACTACAAATCGTTTCGCGACGAAGCGACGCTCGACCTGACCGTCGCCGAACCGAACGAAACGCTCGAAAATGAACTCGACGTCGACGCCGAGCAAGGACGCTACGTCGCGCGCAACGGCGAAAAGGTTCTCCGCGCCGCCGCGATTTACGGCGCGAACGGCGGCGGAAAGTCGAACGTCGTCAACGCGTTTCAAGCGATGCGTTGGTGCGTTCGATATTCCTTTGGTTTCAACGACGATAACACGGACGACTTTACGCTGGCCCCCGATTTTCCGCGTCCGTTCCTTTTCGACACGGAAAACCAAAGCCGCAAAACCGAGTTTGAGATTTATTTCCTTGCGCCGAATGTTCCGGACAAAGTCTATAATTACGGCTTTACTATCGGACGCGACGGCGTCGGCGAAGAATGGTTCAACGTTAAAAACCTTAAAAGCGTTAAAAAAAGCGATTCTTATCAACGTGTTTTTTATCGCAACACAGAGACTGGCGAACTCAAATTTTCGAGATTTACCGGAGCGGCAAAAGCAAATATTCAGTCGGCGCTTCGTAAAGAAACGCTTATCGTTTCACTCGGCGTTAAGCTGAACGTCAAACCGTTGAAGGTCATTTGGGACTTCTTCGCCGCCATTGACGTTCTTTGTTTCGGTTCGCCATTTATGAATTATATTCTTTCGAAATCGTTCGCTGTTCTTGACAAGAATGTTGATCCCGAAAATTTCTTTAGTGGAATGGCCTCGTTTGTCCAAAAGTTCGACCCCTCGATCATTCAGATAAAACACGAAATCAAAGACGACTTCAAAGGGCAAAAACTCATACAACTCTACGCTGGTCATAAAACATCCGGCGCCGACGAATTAACCTATATACCGTTAGACGAAGAGTCGGACGGAACCCAGAAGATGCTCGCGCTCTATCCGTATTTGCGCAAAGTTTTCGATGATGGTTCCTTAATTTTTATCGACGAGTTAAACGCGCGTCTTCACCCGTTGCTACAGCGAAGCGTTTTGGCGTCGTTTTTGGATCCGGAGCAAAACCCGAAAGGCGCGCAGTTGGTTTTCACGACGCACGAACCTTGGCTCCTCGATTGCGGCTTGTTGCGTCGCGACGAAATTTGGTTCGTTCAAAAGGGCGACTTCGGCGCGTCGACCCTTTATTCGTTGGCGGAGTTCGACGAAAACGGCGACCGGCCCAACTACTTGGAAGACTACCTGCTCGGCAAGTACGGCGCGATTCCTCGTTTAACGGCGCTCCGTTCCGGCGACGCGAAGGAGTCGAACGATGAGCGCTAAAGGACGCGACGGCGGAAACAGGCAAAAGCGAACGCGCGGCGGTCGTCCTAAAGAGCTGGGGAATTATTATATCGTTACCGACGCGCGGGAAACCGAAAAAAACTACTTCGAGGGGTTGCGGGCGTCGTTCCCGGCAAGCCTGCAAGACAAAATCGAAATCAAGGTTTGCGACGTTTCAAGTTACAAAGGTTTGATTCCCGAAGCGCTCAAAGGACGCCAAGACGCCCAATTTCGCCAACTTTGGCTTGTGTTCGACCGCGACCAAATTCCCAATTTCGACGAAATCCTCGACAAAGCGCAAGCCGAGAAAATCGAAGTCGGTTGGTCGAATCCCTGCTTCGAACTTTGGCTCGCCGCCTATTTTTCGGGCAAGGTTCCCAACTATTCCGACTCCAAGGAATGCGTCGAAGCGTTCAAGGTTCTTTATAAAAGAGCGACGGAACGCGAGTACTCCAAAAACGAAAAGAATTTATACGCCGTCTTGACCAAATACGGCGACGAAACGAAGGCGTTGGTCGCCGCTCGCGTTAAATACGAAAACGAACGGCGCGTCAAACCTTGCGCGTCGGAATCGTTTTGTACCGCCGTTCACCGCTTAGTTCAAGAGCTTGTGGAAGCGCGGAGCGTCGACGTTCAATCTTAAACGCAAAGCGTCGAAGCCGACGCGCCGAAATATTATATTGCCCGCGACGTTCCGGCGTCACGGGCCGTTTTGTTTGCGGTAGACGAACGGCGCGGGAGCGAATAAAGCGCGACGAGCGAATTTAGCGAAACGAAATCCGCGTCGGAGAACGGCGCAGTTTTTGGCCGTTTGGGGCGGTTACTCCCAAATCTTGCCGACGTCGTCCGCGACTCGACGGGCGGCGATCTCCGCGTAAATCTCCGTCGTCGACGTCGACGAATGCCCCAGCACGATCCGCGCGACTTCGAGGCCGAGCTTTTCCCGAATCTCCGTCGCGGCCGCGTGTCGCAGTTGGTTCGGCGACCAAGGGGCGACCCCCGCTCGTTTCGCCGCTCGCGCTATCGCTCGACAAAGCGCGTCTTTCGTATAACGCACCGCCGTCCGCTCGATCCGCGCCGCGACCGCCTCCGAAACGTCGCCGTTCGCGTCGGCGTAACGCTCTCGAACCGCGTCGCGCGGCGAGAAAATCGGCTCGTCCGCCCCCTTCCCGTCGTATTTAAGGAGCGTCTCCTGCGCCCGCTTCGCGATCGGAACGACTCGAACCTTGCCGCGATGGCGCGTCTTATGGTCGACCGGCTTATAGAACCAAACGTCGCCGGAACGGTCGATTTGCCGCCAAGTCAGATTGCGCGCCTCGCCGGGCCGCATGCCGGTGTAGCGTATCGTTTCGATCAGGTCGGCGATCGTTTGCGACGCGTTCAGAGCGGTCAAGCGAGCGTCGCGGTCGGCGACGGGGCGCACCGGCTCCGTTTCGCGAGCGGGCGAGCGGTCGATTTCGAGCGGCTTGAGCGAACGAACCGACGCGGCGACGTCGGACGGAACGACGAGGTTTTCTTCGCCCCAGTTGAAAATTTGCTTCGTCCAACCGATTCGGTCGTTGATCGTGTTGCGGCAAAGGTCGCGAGTCAGAAGCGCGTCGCGGAGGCGGCGGAGGCGGGCGACGTTCATCTTGCCGACGGGAAGGTCGAAGTAAAGTTCGAGCAACGGCGGGACGACGATTTTCGCGAACCGTTCGTAAGTTCCGGTCGAGCGTCCGAGCTTACGATAGTAGACCTGCGCCCAACGGAGAAATTGCGCGCAAAGTTCGGCGACGGTCGTTTGACGGCGTTCGAAAAGGGTCGCGTCGCCGGTTTCCAGCGTCGAGACAAACTGCAGGTAAGCGGCGCGAGACTCCGGCGAATTGTATTTCCCGGGAAAATAAATTTTTTTTCGATTGTAGTAAGAATAGCCGACATCGCGCGATTTGAAGCGACAGTACTTGGGAATATTCGACATGTCGTAATCTCCAATGTAGATACAATGTAGCTACAAACGGAAATTCGCGCGGTTCCCTAAAAAGAAAACGTTTACCTAAGTCTTTTAGGACGAAGACTTAAAATATGGGCGACGCAGGATTCGAACCAGCGACCTCCGCCGTGTGAAAGCGGCGCTCTAACCAACTGAGCTAGTCGCCCCCGCCCGTATAAAGAGAAACGCCGTCTTGCGAACGGCGTTCTACGGGTTTTAGGAAAACTTCAAAAAAGAAGTTAATTGGAGTGGAGAGTATGGGAGTCGAACCCACGACCTCAACATTGCGAACGTTGCGCTCTCCCAACTGAGCTAACTCCCCAATCTTTAAGTCGACTAAACGACCGTCAACCGGTTTCAACCGCTCGCTTAACCTCGCCTCTCGAAGAAACTTGGTTCGGTTTGCGTCTCGTTGTCCCCAACTGACAAAAGAGATTTTAACCGATTCCGCGAAATTGTCAACAGGCTTTTTTTAAATTTTTTATTTTTTTCGCGTTCCCCGCTCGGTCGCTCGGCAAACCTCCTCCCCCCGCCGCTTCGCCCGCCTAACGATCTCTTGCAACCAAACGACTTAACCAATGTCTACTAACCGCTTTCCTAAGCGGCTCGCCCCCCAAAAAAACGATAAAAAATCGCAAAAGCGGTCGAGAAAAAAACGTCGCGCCGCCCATCGCGCCTCCGACGCCGCCCTTCTCGACGCTCCCCTTGCCTTTTTCGCAAGTCGCGCAGTACTTCCCCAACGACCGCGATACGTTAATTCGCTCGCAAAATTTGATATTCCGACGCGAGTAAATTTTCAACGCGCTTGAATCGGCGATAAGCCGGGACCATCCTTCGCGGCGCCCTGTTCGCGTCGCGTTTCAAAATTCGCCGCAACTCAAAGCCTCCGCGACGTTACCCTCTAATAACGCGTCCCTAAAAGTCGCTTGCAACGACAATTTTCACCTAACGATTTGCCGACTTCCCCTCGTCGCCCCAACGTTCGTTTTCCGACAGTTCGCCGACGTCGCTCTTAAT
>JAZNJF010000082.1:0-5469 GCA_045577885.1 Thermoguttaceae bacterium
GGTCGGCGATTACAAAAAATATTGGTAATCGTTAAAAGCGAAGCGACGGCGGTTTGAAGTTCGTTCCCCAAGCGGAGAACCGCCGCCTCAATCCGGAAAAAGCGCGCGACGACCGAACGACGCCGAGATCGCGACGCCGGACCGGAACCGTTGGTCGGCTTGGTTGCTTCGGCCCGAACGCTCGCCCGAGCGTCCGACGGTCGGCGATTACAAAAAATATTGGTAATCGTTAAAAGCGAAGCGACGGCGGTTTGAAGTTCGTTCCCCAAGCGGAGAACCGCCGCCTCAATCCGGAAAAAGCGCGCGACGACCGAACGACGCCGGCCCGGAACCGTTGGTCGCCTTGGTTGCTTCGGCCCGAACGCTCGCCCGAGCGTCCCGACGGTCGGCGATTACCCCAAATATTGGTAATCGCTCCTTGACGGCCTAAAACGGCGGTTCGCGCCTTAAAACCGAACCGCCGAAGTTAAAACCGCCGGAAACCGTCGACTGCGACCCTATCGGCGTTCGTTTTCTGTCGAATCGAGCGCCGATAGCGTTATTTTACTTAGTTTCCGGCGCCGCGTTCGCGTTGAAGCGGCGATTTTTGCGCCGTCTTTTTCCCTCGGCGCCGACGCGTTTCGAAGCGTCGCGAAAAAAATCGAGAAAAAATTGAAAAAAGCCCCTTGCGCGATTCGCGATCTCGGTTAGAATATACGTGTCGCTTGAAGGAAACGACAACCGACCGCTAAGCCCTTACTTAACGGCGTTCGAAGTTTCCAAATCGATAAAACGCCTCTATAGCTCAGCTGGTAGAGCAACGGACTCTTAATCCGTGGGTCGTGGGTTCGAATCCCTCTGGAGGTACTGAAAAGGAAGGCTTTCGAGAAATCGGAAGCCTTTTTTGTTTCTTGCGATTTCGTTTCTTATCGCGCTTTGCAAACTTTTTGCCGCGCTTTGTTAACGTTTCATTCTTGATCGTGTTCTTGAGCGGCTCGCAAGGATAATCGAACGGTTCCGGTTCCTCCGCTCTCTTTGATTTTTTATCTCAACGCCGGCCCCCAAATTAACGTCGTTCTTCCCGACGTTTTCGAGCGTTTCCGCTTTTCCTCAACAATCGTTCGAACGCGAAACCGGAAACGACCGGCCTTTTAACGCGTTCGCCGATTTTAGAAGTCGCGGCAAATTGAGTCGCTCGACGCCGTCGACGTTTCCAACGCGAATCACCGCGGCAAGTTCTTAATTATCGGCGCTTAACTCGACGCCGCCCCGCCCCGCGCGAAACGCTCCCACGCTCGTAAAAAAACTTAAAAAGTCGGGGAAAAATTGCGCTTGCTTCTTTGCAGCCATCAAAAATATGTTATAATACGTTTGTCGGTTGGGGGAACGTCTTCCCCAACGACATTTTTCCACCCTCCAGGATACAGGAGACCAAAAATGCAAACGAAACAAGTTTTCGTGATCGTCGACAAAACCGGGGAAAAACGCGAAACCGACTTGCAGTGCGAGGCGGATCGCGCGTTGAAAAACGGCTTCGAGGTTTACGAGCAAGTCGAGGTTTGGTATAACACCGGCCCGACCGCCGTCTACACGAAGACGACGACTCCTTGGTAACGTCGCAACCGACCGGAACCCCGTCTCTCGCGCGAGCGGGAGGCGGGCGACCGCTTTTTAACGAAAGGAGATTAACTCGTGAGCATACGCGACCTTACGCAAAAATACAAACGTCAAAAAGCGCGACAAGCGGTCAACGCGGCGATTCGCGCCGAACTCCCCTGCGGCGCCGAAGTTCTTGATTTGGCGTCGAAATACGAACGCTTGCGGTATCGCGCGAACGGCGCTTTCACCGCCGAAGAACTCGCGCTTATTGAAGCGGTTTGCGCCGACCTGCAACGCCTCCGCGACGCGCTCGGCAACGAAATCGCCCGCCGTTACGACTTAACCCCTAAATCGTTAACGGAGCCCGCGTTATGATGCGCGACTATTCGAAACTTTCGCACGAGGAAAAACGCGCGCTCGGTTTGAAAGCGCTCGCCGTCTGTCTCCCCCGCTCGCAAGCGGAAACGAAACGAGCGATTCGGCGCGACCTCGGCTTGAAAGCGACGGGACGCGCTCCGGTCGCCGACGCCGAACGCCGCGACCACAAGGTTTTCGTTCGGTTAAACGACGCGGAACTCGAACCGCTCCAAGCGTTTGCGAACGCTCGCGGACTCTCGCTCGCCGCCGCCGTCCGGACGCTCGCGCTGACCGCCGTCGCGACGGACGACGCCGAAACGTCCCGTTAGCGTTGAAAAAAGCGTCGCCGTTCGCGCGGCGGCGCCTCGTTTCCTCTCGCGTTCGCCGACGCGACTGTTTTTCGGTCGAACGATTCTATCGTCGGTTGGCCGTCTTACCGATTTTCCCTATTTTACGCCGTCAAACTTTTCGACGCCGGCGACGCGACCGTTACCGCAGGCAAATCCAGACGTAATGGAAGAAGACCGGCGCGGCGAAGCAGAGGGAGTCGATTCGGTCGAGGACGCCGTTGTGCCCTTCGACTAAAGCGCCGTAATCGCCGACGCCGCGGTCGCGCTTGATCGCGCTCGTCGTCATCGTTCCGGCGAACCCCATGCCGGCGATAATCAGCCCGGCCAACGCCGCCTGCCACCAGAGCGGAAACGGCGTAAAATACCACAAACCGACCGCCGCCAACGACGTCGTCAGCGCGCCGAGAATCACGCCTTCGGTCGTCTTGTTCGAGTTGATCGCCGGCGCTATCTTGTGTTTCGGGAACGCCAAAGACCACAGATATTGCGCCACGTCGCTAAGTTGCGTCAAAAACACAAACGCGAAAAGAAGCGTTAAATTCGCCGATTCCAACGAACGCCGCGGCGTCGAAACCGCGTCGCCCTGCTTCAACGTTTCGACGGCCGCCTCCGGGGTCGCCGCGCTTTCGGTCGTCCGCATCGCGCCCAACGAACGCTCGATCGTTCCCACGACCTTTTCCTCCAAATCGACCGCTTCGACCGTCGTAACGCTCGGCGCCGGTTTCGGGTTCGGAAGATTCGTCGTCAACAACGCCGGCGCGTAACTTAGGCAATATACGCAAATTAAAAGGCCGACTTGCAACTTCGCGATCCGTTCGAGAAAGAATTTCGGGTCGCCGGACGCCGCGACGCCGGCCGGCAAGATAAGGAACGCCAACGTCGGAATCAGCGCCGAGTAAACCGGATACGTTCCGACGCCGAAGACGCGCTCAAACCAACCCGGATTCAATCCGACTAGTAAAAATTGCAACGGCGTTAGGACGAAAAAAACGCCGACGAGCGTCCGATGGTCGGCCGGACGCGTCGGCGTCAGCGTCAAATATTCGCGCATCGCCCAAAAGGAAATCGCGCCGAAGAGGAAGACCGTCGCGATCGTTCCCAATAAAAGCGCGCAAATCAACGAGCCGAACAGGAGCCACCAAGCGTTCAAGCGCGAACGGCACGTCGCCAACGTCGACGCGTCGACGCCGCTCGGGCGCCGCCGCAAATACTCCGTCGCCGCCGTCGCCGCCAAAAGGAGCGCCAAGACGCCGCTAATCAACAAAATGCCGCGATTATCCATTCTCTTCTCGCCAATTTCGTTAGTCGCGCTATTTTATCCGCGACGTTTCAAAACGCGTCGCCCGATTATTCTCGCTCGCTTCGCTATTTTAACGTTCGTTCGTCGCGCAACGCGTTTCGACGACGACGCGCCCCCGCGTCGCCGCCGTTTAACCGCCGCGCTCGTTTTAACCGTTCCGCTCGAAAAGGGTCAACGCTTCGACGCGCCGCGGTTCTTCTTCCACCAATCGCGGAACGTCCCGGGCGACTTCGGAACCTCGCGGCCCCGCGTCCAACGTCCAAGGAGCCAAGGTCGAACCGGCAAATACGGCGTCAAACGAGCGCCGAAGCGGATCCAAAACATCATCGTCTTATACCGAAGCGGCGTCTTCATAAAGAACGCGTACGCCTTCCAAGTCAGCGCGTCGAGCGGCGACGCGGCGGTCGATTTCGGGCGCGCTTCGATCGCCTCGGCTCGCAATCGGACGAGCTGATGCGCCAAGTCGATTTTCACCGGACAAATTTGCGAACACGCTCCGCAAAGGGTCGACGCGAACGGGAGTTTCCCGGCTTCTTGAATCGAGAGTAATTTCGGCGTCAGCGCGGCGCCGAGCGGACCCGGGTAAACCCAGCCGTACGCCCAGCCGCCGACTTGACGGTACACCGGGCACCGCGTCATGCAGACGCCGCAACGGATGCAGCGCAGAACCGCCCGCGAGTTTTTCGACGCCAGCGCCCGCGTTCGCCCGTTGTCGACCAACACGACCCGCATGTCGCGCCCTTCGGTCGGGCCGTTGAAGATATGTCCGTACGACGTCAACTTTTGCCCGGTCCCCATTCGCGGCAGCATGTTCAGGAAGAGCGGCAAATATTTCGCGCTCGGGATAATTTTTTCGATCCCGACCAGCGCGACGTGCAACTTCGGCGCCGTCGTCGAAAGGCCGATATTCCCCTCGTTTTCGACTAAGCAGAGCGAGCCGGTATCGGCGATCGCGAAGTTCGCGCCGGACGTTCCCATATCGGCGTTGACGAACTCTTCGCGGAGCTTTTCGCGAGCGATCATCGTCAGTTTCTCGTGTTCGGCGGTGAACGGAACGCCGAGTTTTTCCGCGAACTTGCGCCCGATTTCCTCCGCGCTCAAGTGCGTCGCCGGGGTAACGATGTGCGTCGGGCGCTGCCCCAACAGCTGAACGATATATTCGCCCAAGTCGGTTTCGAGCGCGCGGATTCCGGCGGACGCGAACGCTTTGTTCAGCGCGATTTCCTCCGAAACCATCGACTTCGCCTTGACGACCGTCTTGACGTTGTTTTCTCGCGCGATCTGCAGAACGATTCGGTTCGCTTCTTCGGCGTCCTTCGCCCAATAAACCTTGACGCCCTTCGCTTCGAGTTTTTCGACGAACGTCGTCAACAGTTCGTCGAGGTGGGTCAGCGCGTAATTTTTGATTTGCTTCGCCGCCTCGCGCCACTCGGGCCAACGTTCGATACTCCAGCAATGCGCCAAACTCGCGTCGGCGCTCCGTTCCGCCGTCAGCGCCAACGACTCGGACGCGTTCGGCTCGGCGAGCCCTTTCGTTTCGTCTTTCCAAAATTCGGCCCCGGTTAGAGGCGTCGAAGTCGTCGTCATTTCGCCGTTCCTTTCCGACTCGTCGTCGATATTAATTACGTTTGTATTTTTCCTTCCTCGACGCCGCGACGCGAAACCCGGTCGCCGGGACGGAGCGGAAGCCGCCCGCCTTGAACGCGGAAACTTCCAAGTCGGAGGCCAAGCGGTCTTAGGAAGACAAATTATTGTGCCAACTCCTTGGCTCACAGAACGACATGGCTACGATCCGACTTGTATTTTTCCTTCCTCGACGCCGCGACGCGAAACCCGGTCGCCGGGACGGAGCGGAAGCCGCCCGCCTTGAACGCGGAAACTTCC
>JAZNJF010000083.1:0-4239 GCA_045577885.1 Thermoguttaceae bacterium
GTTCGGTTGGACGGCGCGGTTTTTTGTTCGCGATTTTACGCGTCGACCGGTCGCTCAAGCGTTTGCGCTTAATGGAACGGCGCGGTTTTGCGCTTGCGACGCGATCGGTCGGGGCGGAAAACGGCGTCGGCGAACGCTATTTGTTCGCGTCGAGGAGTTGTTGCAACGTCGCTTCCTTTTGGACGCCGGAAAGGCGCGAAACGACTTCGCCGTTTTTGAAAATCAAAATCGTCGGGAGCGCGGCGACGCCGAGTTTCGCGGCGAGATTCGGCGTTTCGAACGCGTTCGCTTTCGCGATCACCGCCGAATCGCCGTTCGCTTGCGCCAACGCGGCGACGACCGGCGCGAACGCGCGGCACGGCCCGCACGTCGGCGACCAAAAGTCGACCAAAACCGGACGCGTTTCTTGCAACACTTTCGCGTCGAAATCCGCTTCTTGCAGTTCGAGAATTTCGCTCATTTCGGAAAACCTTTCGTTTTTAACGCTCGAAACGCCGACGGAATCGGCGACGGAGCGGGGATTTTTAAGGAACGCGCCGTTAAAACCGTTAAACTCGACGCGGCTTCGTCGAACAGACGAAAAACGCCGAATCCAAACGGCCGACGGACGCCGTTAAAATTTCGCTAAGTCGCGCGTCTTCTCGTCTTGGCGGCGAGGTTTGGGCGCGACGTTTCTTGGCGGTATGCGAAAACGCCGTCGAAACCTTGCGGCTCGGCGGCGTTTTTCGTTTTTACGCGCTCGTCGGAGAAGAACGAACGCGAACGCAAACGTTAAAGCGCTCCGTTTTCTCCGACGTTAAGCGGCGGTTCGGAAGTAAGTTAAGATTACTCTTCTTCTTCCTTGAGTTCCGCTTTCGCGATGATTTCTTGTTGGATGTTCCCCGGAACGACGTCGTAACGGTTGAACTCGATCGTGTAACTCCCTTGACCGCCGGTCATACTGGCCAACGCGCGGTTGTAGGTCGTAACTTCGGCCAACGGAACTTCCGCCTTGACCGTTTGGAACCCGCCGCCCGCGTCTTCGACGCCCAACGGACGACCGCGGCGCGCCGCGACGACGTCGGAGTTGACGTCCCCGACTTTGTCGACCGGAACCGTAACGTCGAGGTTGACGATCGGTTCGAGAAGAGCCGGACGCGCTTCCATAAAGGTAACTTTGAACGCGTTCGACGCCGCCGTCTTGAACGCTTGTTCGTTACTGTCGACCGGGTGGTGTTTCCCGAAGTGGACTTCCGCGCAAAGGTCTTGGACGTGGAAACCGGCGATGACGCCGCGTTCCATACGTTCTTTAAAGCCCTTGTCGATCGCCGGCATGAAGTTCGCCGGAATCGTGCCGCCAACGACGGAGTCGATCCAAAGGAAGTTGTTTTCCGGGAAGTACTTCCATTCTTTCATCGACGGGAAACGGTCTTTGTTCGTCGCGAATTCTTCCGGATCGGTTCCGCCCGGGAACGGATACATGCGAACGTGAACTTCGCCGAATTGGCCCGCGCCGCCGGATTGTTTCTTATGACGGTACATCCCTTCCGCTTTTTGTTGGATCGTTTCGCGGTACGGAATCTTCGGTTCTTTCGTGTCGAGTTCGACCTTGTCGCGACGCTTCAGGCGTTCTTGCAAAATTTGCAGGTGAAGTTCGCTCATCCCGGTAATGACGAGCTGTTTCGTTTGCTCGTTGCGTTCGACGCGGAACGTCGAGTCTTCTTCGGCGAGTTTGCCGAGGGCGCCGGAGACCTTCGCTTCGTCGCCGCGGCTCTTCGGGAACGCGGCCAAACCGACCATCGGGGTCGGGAAGCCGAACGCCGGCATTTCGACGTCGCCGAGGGTCGCGCCGGTGCGGAGTTCGTCCGTCTTCGTAACGGCGACGATCATACCCGGGCCCGCTTCGTCGACCGGTTGCAGGTCGTTCGCGAGGACTTCGAAGAGTTGCGCGACTTTAAAGCCTTTGCGGGAACCGACGAGCGGAACGTTCGCGCCGGTCTTCAACACGCCGCGGTGAACGCGGATGTAGTTGATCTTTTGGACGAAGGGGTCGACGCGGGTCTTGAAAACTTGCGCGACGACGGAAGCTTCCGGATCGGCGACGATTTCGACGTCTTCGCCGTCGGCGTTCTTCGCGATACGGGTAATCGCGTCGGCCGGGAGGGCGTAAGCGGCGAGCGCGTCGAGGAGTTCGGTCATCCCGACGCCGGTCTTCGTCGAAACGCAGAAGATCGGAATCAGCGATTCTTCTTTAATCCCCTTGGCGATCAGTTGGGCGAGTTCTTCGTCGTTCGGGAGTTCGCCTTCGAAGTAGCGTTCCATCGCGGCGTCGTCGACCGAAACGATCGTTTCGATGAGCGATTCGTGCAGTTCGTTCGGGTCGATCAGCGCGCCGGCGGCTTCCGTCGGTTTCAGGGCGCTGACGACGCCGCTGAAGTTCGCGCCGCAACCGACCGGAACGTTAAAGAGAACGGCTTCCGGACCGAAAACGTCGCGGATATTGTCGACGAGTTCTTCGAACTTAATGTTGTCGGCGTCCATCTTCGAAATAATAACGACGCGACCCAAACCGGCCGCTTTCGCTTCTTTGAAGACGCGACGGGTGTTGACTTCGAGACCCGCTTGGGCGTTGACGACGATCGCGGCGGTGTCCGCGGCGCCCATCGCGCCGATCGCGCCGCCGATGAAGTCCGGGTAGCCGGGGGAGTCGAAGACGTGGAAGCGTTTGCCGGCGTAATCGAAGTTGACGCAAGACGTTTCGATCGTGTACTTGTGCGCTTTTTCTTCGTCGTCGAAGTCGCAAATGCTCGTGCCGGCGTCGACGCTGGCCGTCGGTTGCTTCACTTTGCCGGAAACGTTCAGGAAGGAGTCGGTCATGGTGGTTTTGCCGGAACCGCCGTGACCGCACAAGACAATGTTGCGAATGTTAGCAGGATTGATCTTCGACATGGACTGTTACCTCGATTTGAAAAATACGCCGAGCGCGCCGGACAAAAAGCGGCGCCGCGGTTTAAGTTTGCGATTAACGATTAGGCGTCGGCAAATAACAAATCAATCGCCGACGTCGCGCCGCTCTCGCTTTTGGACTGGAAACGGAACGGCGCGGAATCAATGTTTTTCGGTCGCTTCGAGCGTCGTTTCGAAAACGCGTCGCCCGCGGCTTCGTTTGGACCGTCGAAACCACAAAATTGGGAAACGCGCTCAAACCGTCGTCGAGCGTCAATATTAAATGATAGTCGAAAGCCGTTGAAATTTCAAGAGCCCCCCCCGATTTTTTCTAAAATTCCTCGATTTTCCTCTTTTTTTTTTGTCGGCGTCGTTTTTTTTCTCCGGTTTGACGATATTTTTATTAAAATGTTCGACGTTCGTGCGAACGCTGGAGTTAAAACGGGTAAAATAAGGAAAGCGGGCGTTTTGCGCGAGAGTTTTTCGCGTCGCCGGTAAAACGTCGCGTTAATCGGCGGCGTTTCAAAGAATCGACAACGGAAACGAAAAATGAAATTTCAAACGACGACGCTCGACAACGGGCTGGAAATTATTGCGGAAATCAACGACGCGGCCCGGTCGACGGCGCTCGGTTTCTTCGTTCGAACCGGTTCGCGCGACGAAACGGACGAAATCGCCGGCGTCAGCCATTTTCTCGAGCATATGGTCTTCAAAGGCTCCGAGCGGCGCGACGCGGAGACGGTCAACCGCGAACTCGACGAACTCGGCGGGGTCTCGAACGCCTTTACGGCGGAGGAAACGACCGCTTATTACGCGAAGACGCTGCCGGAGTTGACCGAGCGCGCGGTCGAACTTTTCGGCGACATGTTGCGTCCGGCGCTCCGAACCGAAGACTTTGAAACGGAGAAAAACGTTATCCTCGAAGAAATTAAGATGTACGAGGATCAGCCGCCGTTCGGGGTCGACGAGAAGTGTCGCGAGCTCTTTTTCGCCGGACATCCGTTGTCGCGGAGCGTTCTCGGGAGCCGGGAGTCGATCGAGGCGCTGACCGCCGACCAAATGCGCGACTATTTCGAACGGCGATACAGTCCGTCGAACGTTGTTTTCGCGGCGACCGGTCAAATCGATTTCGACCGGCTCGTTAAACAAGTCGACGCGGCTTGCGGCGCTTGGAAGCCGTTTGAAACGTCGCGAGAAAGTTGGCGACCGACCGGGAAGCGGGAGACCTGCGTCGTCAAGCGGGAGTCGGCGACGCAAGAGTACGTTCTGCAGCTCGTCGACGCTCCGGCGGCGGGGGACGCCGATCGGAAGTCG
>JAZNJF010000084.1:0-9986 GCA_045577885.1 Thermoguttaceae bacterium
GGAGAATCCCCAAGCAACGCGTCGTTCCGTTTTCTTCGCTCGATTCGAAAAGCGCTTGGAAGCCTAAACATATGCCGAGGAACGGTTTGCCGCTCGAAATCGACTCGCGGACGACCGCGTCCATTCCGGTTCGCTCCAACTCGGCGACCGCGTCCGCGATCGCGCCGACGCCCGGTAAAACAATTTTGTCGGCTTGCGACGCAACTTCCGGTTCCGAAACGATTTGCGCTTCGACGTTAAGACGTTCGAACGCTTTTTGAACGCTGCGTAAGTTGCCCATTCCGTAATCGACGATCGCGATCATATTGGCGCCCCTTTGGCGGTTGGTTGAAGTAAATCGTTGTTAAATAGTCGGTTGCGCGGCGGCGTCGGATAAAACGCGCCGCGTCGGTTAAAACTGAAAGTCGAGCGTTCGCTTAGGTTGCGAAAATCGGCTTGAAGCGTTTATTCGCTTTGCGACGGAGCGAAGCGTTCGTCGGCGACGGCGCGGATTCCCGCCAAGTCGAGTTTGCCGGTTTGCAACATTGGGATTTCCGCGACTTCGATAAAGCGCGAAAGGTTGGGAATCCAGAGGTTAGGAAGGTCGCGTTCGCGCATTCGGCGGACGATTTCCTCCGGCTCGACGCCGAGATTCACCCAAAGCGCGACGAGCGCCTCGCCCTTGGCCGCGTCCGGGACGGCGGTTACGGCGCAAAGCGGGAGACCGTCCTTCGGCTCGACGCCGCGTTCGGCAAGCGCCTCTTGAATCGCGGCGGTCATCGCCTCTTCGATCGGAACGTGCGGCGTCATTTCGCCCCCGATTTTCGAAATGCGGCTTTCGCGACCGACGATCCAAATGAAGCCGTCGCGGTCTTTACGTCCGACGTCGCCGGTTAGGTACCAACCGTTTTTGACGACTTGTCGCGTCGCTTCTTCGTCGCCGTAATAACCGGTCGTAACGAGCGGCCCCTTGACCGCGATTTGTCCGACTTCGTCGACGCCAAGGTCGGCGCCGGTTTCGCGGTCGACGATTTTCACGACCGCCTTCGAGTGCGCGCGCCCGACGGAACCGTCTTTGCGGTAAATCTCGAAATCGTCGCGACCTACGCTTCGGTCGGCGGGAAGTTCGCCGTTCGCCGCGGCCCGTTTTTGCTCTTCGAAAACCTCCGAAAAATCGTCGCGCCAGAAACCGGAGCGGACGTCAGGAATGTTGGTGAGCGGGCACGGCGAAAGCTCGGTCGCGCCGTAACCTTCGGTCGGTCGAACGCCGTATTTTGTTTCCCAAGCGTCGATTAGGTCGCGCGGGAGCTTTTCGGCGCCGGTCATGATCGTGTGCAGATTTTCGAAATCTTCGCGCGGACGACGGCGCAGGTAGTTGCGCAAAAAGGTCGGCGTGCAACAGAGGAAGGTGCAGCGGTACTTGCGCGCCAGTTCGCCTATCGCCTTGGCGTCCAACGGGTTAAAGTGGAAAATGCCGCGACAGCCGCCGATGAACGTCATCCAAAAGTTGCCGACGTAACCGAACGCGTGAAAGAGCGGGAGCGCCGCCAACGCCGCGTCGTTTTTGCCGACGCGGGTCGAGTCGAGGAAGCCGCGAGCGACCGCCGCGACGTTGCCGTTCGAAAGTTTGACGCCCTTCGGCTTGCCGGTCGAGCCGGACGTGAAGATGATCGCCAACGTCTCGGACGCGGGAATTTTGCGCAGGCGCAACTTCAAGCGCAACAACATCTTCGGAAGGAGCGCGGCGTCGAAGGCGGCGAAAAGTTTGTCGGCGAGCGTCGCTTTTTTCGCGACGTCTTCTAAAAACTCGATTTTCGCGTCGAACTTTAGGTTCGGGAAACGCTCCAACACCTTGCGAGTCGTCAAGATACGACGCACTTCGGCGAGTTGACAGCAGTAGTTGAGAACCTCGGAACCGAACGTGTAATTCAGGTTGACGGCGACGCGTCGGTCGAGCGCGAGCGCCGCGTTTGCGATGCATCCGCCGACGGAAGTCGGAAGGAGGAGTCCGACATTTTTCTCGTTGCGTTCCAACACTTTACGACGCAAAAAACGGCGCGCGACAAGCGTTCGAATTAAGAAGGAACGACCGGAAAGTTCGACGCCGGTTCCGTCCGCGACAAGAAGTCGCCCGCCCGCCGTTCGGCAAACGTCGATGAGACGGCGTTGCGGCGCTTGAAGGCGACGGTTCGTTCGCTCCGCGGCGTCGAAACCGAGTTCGGCGACCGTTTCCTCGACTTTCGTCGCCGTCGTCGGAGCGAAAATCGGTTCTCCAAACGCAAGGAAAAATCGCTCTTCCAAGCGTTTAGGAAGCCAACGCATCTTGGCGCCGCTCGCGAAACTGAACGCGCTGCCGAAGAAACCGCCGACGAAAAACGGGACGATCGGAATCGGTTGCGACGCGCCGTCGACGAATGATAAGAACTCGTCGCTAAACGGTTTAATGCGCCCGGAACGCGTCATGTCGCCCTCCGGGAAGACGCAAACGAGGCCGCCGTCGGCGAGAATTTGACGGACGCGGGAACGGAGCGCGTCGCCGGTTTCGGGCAACACGTCGAAAAAGCCGAAACGGCGGGCGACTTCGACCGGGAAGCAACGTCGCGATTTTTCCGGCGAAACGACAAACGCGATTCGACGCTTAAATCGAGACGCGATAAGGAGTTCGTCTAAATAACCGACGCTGTTGCCGACGAGGAGCGCGGCGCCTTCCGGAACGCGGTCGACGTCGAAAAATTGCGGTCGGTAAACCAAAAAGAAAAAGAGGCGCGAAAACGCTCGACGCAACGAAAATAACGCGACGGAAAATAACGAAAAAACGACGAACGTCTTGACGAACGGGGCGGCGACGCTCGAAAAAATCAACGCGGCAACTTTAAACATTGGAAGGAGATACGACGCTCCGCCGTTGGTTCGCCGACGCAACCGTAAGTATCGCCGACCGAACAACCGCAAACGTCGCCGAATAAAAGGGTTAAAATAAAAAAAAGGAAAAACGAAAACGACGTCTCGACGCGAAACGTCGCTTTCGTTTCGTGTTAAGTTCCGAAATTAAAAGACTTAACGCTTGTTCGGAACGGTTCGTCGCTTCGCTCAGTCAAGCGGTTTGAAGACGAAGCCGGTGATCAACTTCGGATAGAAGTAAGTGCTCTTCGCCGGCATGCGTTCGCGAACCAAGCTCAACTCTTGGATTTGCGCGACCGTCGCCGGGGAAACGAGCGCGGCCAACGGGAATTCGTCCGCCTTATTTTCAAGGTTTTCAACGACTTCCGCGACTTCGTGAACGTACTTCGGCTTGTCGTGCCCTTCGAGGCCGAGGAGCTTGTCGATCACCAGGCGGTGAAGAATCGCGACGCCGAGCGCGCGCCATTCCGGTTGACGTTCCGCCGCGACTTCGTCCATCTTGGCGCGACCGGCTTCCGTTTGGCGAATCAGGCTCCACTTGCGGTCTTTGCCGGTGTAAAGCGCCATCGTGCCTTGGTCGTCTTGCATTTCGATCATCGTCCAAGCCTTCGCGGCGGCGGCCGGGCCTTCGCCGACCGTCGTGATCGCGAACGAATCGCCGAGAAGCGCGAAGAGATCTTCTTGCGAGAACTCTTTGACGTTGCGGAAGAGACGGTGCGTCGGGAGAACGATAAGACCCGGGTCTTCCATCGCGACGCAAACCATCAGGACGTGGTTCGCCGGGTGATCGGTCGTCAGCAAACCTTGTTCGCGCACTTGTTTGCGGTAGTTGCACGCCGTCTCGTAACGGTGGTGCCCGTCCGCGATAAAGATCGGTTTCGGGCCCATCATTTCGACGACTTTCGCGACGACTTCTTGGTCGTCGACGACCCACATGCGGTGAATAACGCCGAGGTGGTCGGTCGCTTCAAGGGGCGTCAGGTTGAGCGTCGCTTCTTCGAGGAGGTTTTGAACTTCGTTCTTTTCGTCCGGATAGAGACCGAAGATTTGGCTGAAGTTCGTTTTGCACGCGGTCGTCAGCATCAGGCGGTCGAGTTTCGGGCCGCTCATCGTGATTTCGTGCGGGAAGACCATCCCTTCGCCGAACGGAACCGCTTCGCAACCGCACATAAAGCCTTTGCGCGTATACTCTTTGTCGCCGACCGTAAAGATTTCGTGATAGACGTAAATCGCCGGTTTCGAATCTTTTTGGAGGACGCCTTCTTCCTTCCAGTTTTTGAGTTCGCGAGCGCTGCGGGTGTAGCGGTTGTTTTGCTCGTCGTCGGTCGGGAGCATTTTGTTCAAAATGAGGCGAACGACGTTGTTCGGGTGTTTTTCGTACAACGCGTCTTGCAGGGCCGGGTCGATCACGTCGTAAGGCGGCGCGACGACGTCGCTAAGGGAGCCGATTTGAGCGAGGTTGTAACGCAAACCTTCGAACGGTTGAATGTTAGGCACGGAAGTTTCCTTTCAAAACTGATAACGCGACAAAACGTCGCTCGCCGGGGCGCTCCTCGGCGGCTCGAACGCAAATACGGCGCGTTTTGGGGCGGCGTTTCGCAAAGGAAGGACAACGCTCGAACGTAAAACGCGTCGTTAAACGGGTTGGCGACGCGCCGTCGAACGTCGGGAAGCGCGCTCGACGGCGGTTGCGTCGTCTTTATTAATAACGGTAAATTTCCGGTTTGAACGGGCCTTCGACCGGGACGCCGAGGTACTTCGCTTGCTTTTCGGTCAACGTCGTCAGTTTGACGCCGAGTTGCTCGAGGTGCAGGCGGGCGACTTCCTCGTCGAGCTTTTTCGGGAGAAGGTGAACGCCGAGCGGGTACTTTTCTTCCGCCGTCCAAAGCGCGATTTGCGCTAAGACTTGGTTCGTGAAGGAGTTCGACATAACGAACGACGGGTGCCCGGTCGCGCAACCGAGGTTGACCAAGCGACCTTCCGCCAAGAGGAGAATCGAGTTGCCGCCCGGGAAGGTGTAACGGTCGACGAGCGGTTTGATTTGCGTCTTGACGATTCCCGGGTACGCTTCGAGACCGGCGACGTCGATTTCGCAGTCGAAGTGGCCGATATTGCAAACGATAGCGTCGTTCTTCATGCGCGACATTTGCTCGGCGGAGATGACGTCGCAGCAACCGGTCGTCGTAACGAAGATGTTCCCGCGGTCGGCGGCGTCGTCCATCGTCGTAACTTCGAAACCTTCCATCGCGGCTTGGAGCGCGCAAATCGGGTCGATTTCCGTAACGAGAACGCGGGCGCCGTAGGAACGCATCGAGTGGGCGCAACCTTTCCCGACGTCGCCGTAACCCGCGACGACGACGACTTTGCCGGCGACCATCACGTCGGTGGCGCGCTTAATGCCGTCGGCCAGCGATTCGCGGCAACCGTAAAGGTTGTCGAACTTGCTCTTCGTAACGCTGTCGTTGACGTTGATCGCCGGGATTTTCAGCTCGCCGCGTTCGAACATTTGGTAGAGGCGGTGGACGCCCGTCGTCGTTTCTTCGGAGAGCCCTTTAATGCCGTCGATAATACCGGCGTATTTTTCCGCGTGAACGGCGATCGTGAGGTCGCCGCCGTCGTCGACGATCATGTTCAGCGGTTGGCCGTCCGGGAAAATAAGCGTTTGTTCGACGCACCAATCGTATTCTTCGTCGGTTTCGCCCTTCCAAGCGTAAACCGGGACGCCGGTCGCCGCGATCGCCGCCGCCGCGTGGTCTTGCGTCGAGAATTTGTTGCAACTGCTCCAAGTAACTTCGGCGCCGAGTTCGCGCAACGTTTCGATCAAAACCGCCGTTTGAATCGTCATGTGCAGGCAACCCGCGATGCGCGCGCCGCGGAGCGGTTTCGTCGGGCCGTATTTGCGGCGCAACGCCATCAAACCCGGCATTTCGTTTTCCGCGAGCATAATTTCTTTGCGACCCCAATCGGCCAAGCTCATGTCCGCGACTTTGTAAGGCAATTTTTCACTCATCGACGTATTTTCCCAGTTTCCCGACGTTGTTAAAAGCGACGCTTGCCGAACGAGGCGCCGCGTCGCGAAAATTCTTAAATAATCTCCGCGATTATACTCCCAAATCGACGGGAACGACAGGGGGGGAGGGCAAACTTCCGGCGCGCAAAACCCGACTTTTACCGCGTCGCGCCCGTTTAATTGTTTAGGTTTTGCTTGTTTCTTTGTTTTGTCTATTTTAACGCGAGAGCGACGGTTTTTGATTTTTGAGTCGACGTTTCGAAAAAAGTAAAATCGTTCTTTATTTTAAAAATCAAAGACGTCGTAAAAATCGGGGCGAAACGTCAATCGTCGGTTTCGTCGCGACAGCTTTGATGGCCGGCTTCGCTGCAACGATGATCGTGTCGGACGCAGCGGACGTCGCTTCGGTAGAGCTCGCGAACGAGGTCGCCGTTGAACTCCGACGTCGGGTGAATGCGGACGACGCGGTTGACGCAAACGACGCTTCGAACGCGTTCCGAAACGACGCCGAGGTCGTGCGAAACCATTAAGATCGACGTATCGCGGTTGAGGTCGGCGAGCGTTTCGTAAAACCTTTCGGCGCTTGACGGATCGACGTTGTTCGTCGGCTCGTCGAGAACCAAAAGTTCCGGTTCCGAACAAAGGGCGCGGGCGATTAAGACGCGTTGGCGCTGACCGCCGGAAAGGTCGCCGAACGCCTTGTCGCGCAGGTCGGCGACTTCCATTCGTTCGAGCGCGGCCAAGGCTTTTTGGCGGTCGTCGGCGTTAAAGCGGAAGAAAAGGCGTTCGCGGGCCGTCGCGAGGAAGTCGACAAAGCCTTTTTGGGCTGCGGGTTGCGAATGTTCGCGCGTTCCGAAACGACCGGCTAAAACGACGTCGAGAACGGAAATCGGGAATTTAAAGTCGACGCGGGCTTGTTGCGGCGTGTAACCGACTCGAAGGCGCGCTTTCTCCGGCGCCTCGCCGAAGAGCAAAACCGTTCCCGTTTGAGGTTTTAGGAGGCCGAGTATTAGACGAATGAGCGTCGTTTTGCCGCCGCCGTTCGGGCCGACGATCGACGCGAACTCGCCGCGCGGAATCGTTAGGTTGACGTTCTCCAGCGCCGGTTTGCGGTCGGCGTCGTACGAATACGTTACGTTTTCCAAGCGAATCATTCGCGTTTTCTCCGGTTGGCGGCCTTGCGGGAACGTTTTTAAGTCGGCGACGCGTATAAGCGGAGCTTATTATAAGTTTTGTTAATGTATAAGCGGGGCTTATGACTGTCGGTTTCGAGGAAAACGTTTCAACAGGTCAAGGGGACGCCTAGTTTGTCTATTTTCGCCATGTTGTCGGCGCGCGTTTTCGCGACCTTTTTATCGTTTATTTTCTTCAATTTTTAAAAAAAGGAAAGCGGGGCCGGGGAATATTTTCGAGAAAGAGCGGAAAAAACGACGCGATTTTTCTTTTGCGTCGCTTCGCGCCTTGAAAAAATTAGGGAAACGGGTATGATTAAAGGAAAACGAGCGCGCGCCGACGTTAAAAAACGTCCTCTTTTTGAAATTTGGCGCGGCGTTAGAAAATGAAACGGAAAACGAGCGTCAATGGCCAAAAAAACAGCAACGTCGAAAAACGCCGCGTCCGAACCGCCGGTCGGTTCCGTTCTCGACCGCGTTCCGCCGAACAACCTCGAAGCGGAGCGGGGCGTCGTCGGGGCGATTATGCTCAATCCGCGACTTTGCGACGACGTCGCGACGATCGCCCGTCCGAACGATTTTTATCTTGACGCGCACCGACGCATTTATCGGCGGCTTCTCGAAATGAACGCGGCGGCGACCGGGATCGACCTTACGCTGTTGGTCGACCAGTTGCGCGAGAGCGGCGAGTTGGAGGAGGTCGGCGGGGAAGCGTATCTGGCCGAGTTGATGAGTTCGGTGCAGGTAACGGCGCACGCGGCTCGGTACGCCGAAATCGTTCAGAAAAACGCGATTCGCCGCCAATTAATCGAAACGAGCGAACGGATTTTGCGCGACGCTTACGAGCCGGAGTTCGGGCCGAAAGAGTTGGTCGCGCAAGCGGAAGAGCGGATTTTCGCGATTAACGACGACCGCGGCGTCGGGAATTTGCAGTCGATGGGCGAATTGATGCAGGACGTCTTTCACCTGATCGACGCGCGGGCGTCCGGCGAAGTCGACGGCGTGCCGACCGGGTTTATCGATCTCGACGGCATGCTCGGCGGCTTGCACGGGTCGGAGTTGATCATTTTGGCGGCGCGCCCTTCGATGGGAAAGACGGCGTTCGCGACCAATATCGCCGACTACGTCGCCGTCGAGGCGAAACAGCCGGTCTTGTTTTTCAGCTTGGAAATGGCGAAAACGGAACTCGCGCTCCGTATGTTGTGCGCTCGCGGACGCATTCCGGGCGAACGGTTGCGCGGCGCGCTTTCCGGGAAAGACCAGCAGAATTTCAGCCGCGTCGCGTCGATACTTAGCGCGGCGCCGCTGTATATCGACGACACCCCGACGCGGACGGTAACGGAAATCGGCGCGGTCGCTCGACGTTTGAAACGTCAAGAGGGGCTCGGGCTGATCGTTATCGACTACCTCGGCCTGATCGAGCCGGACAATTCGAGCGACCCGCGTCAGGAACAGGTCGCGAAAATCGCGCGGCGGCTTAAGGGGTTGGCGCGCGAGCTGAACGTGCCGGTCCTTTGCCTCGCCCAGCTCAACCGGCAGACCGAAGCGATGAAGGACAACCGACCGCGACTCAGCCACTTGCGCGAATCCGGCGCCATCGAGCAAGACGCGGACGTCGTTATGTTCGTGCACCGCGAAGAATATTATCACTCTAAGGAAGAGGCGCAAGAAAAGGGGTTGACCGGCACGGCGGAAATCATCGTCGCGAAACAGCGCAACGGGCCGGTCGGCGACGTTAAAGTCGCGTGGATGAGCAAATACACCCTCTTCGCGAACCTAGCGCAACACGACGAGACGGAAGCGGGAGGATACGAAGAGTTTGACGATTTTTCGGGATACGGCGGCGGCGACGGGTACGACGACGGCGGATTTTGACGAAAAAATGAAAATTAGGCGTCGCAAAACGGCGCCTTGAAGTCTTATTATTGATAGAACGCTTTTTCGTCGAGCGTCGGCGTTCGGCGCGGGCGTTCGACTTTTCTTCGTTTTCGGTTTTTTAAAACGCGGTTTGGCGGAAACGTTGGAGCGCGGTTTACAAGCGTTGGTTTAAAAGGGGTTAGGTGTTGGAATGAGAGCGTTGGTAACGGGCGGCGGCGGTTTTTTGGGCGCGTATCTCGTCGAGCAACTCTTGGCGGACGGCGTCGAAACGCGGACGTTGGGGCGGCGACCGCGAGCGTTCCTGCAGGCGCTTGGCGTCGACGAACGGCTCGGCGATTTGCGCAATTTCGACGACGTCGACGCGGCGGTCGACGGTTGCGACGTCGTGTATCATATCGCGGCGTATCCGAGCGTTTCGATGGACCCGCGCCCTTATTACGAAACGAACGTTCTCGGGTCGAAACACGTTGTCGCCGCTTGCCTTAAACGCAAAGTTCGCAAGCTCGTTTACACCAGCACGCAATGCGTCGCGAACACGATCGAGTCGCAAGAGGGGATCGACGAGTCGACGCCGTACGCGCCGCGCTTCCTCGGTTGGTACCAAATGACGAAGGCGATCGCGGAGCAGTTTATTCGGGCGGCGAACTACGCGCCTTGGACGGACGATTACGACTTCGGCGGCGTCGATCTTTCGGAGTCGCGATTCCGTTCGTTGAACTCGAAATTCGATTTTCCGCGTCCGGAGCGCGACCCGAACCGCGAAGATACGTTGATGACGGTCGCGTTGCGTCCGCACCTGATTTGGGGCCCGCGCGACCAACACTTGGCGCCGCGTCTTTTCGAACGGGCCCGTTCGGGGCGCTTGACCCGCGTCGGCGACGGAAAGAACCGGTTGGCGACAATTTACGTCGAGAACTGCGCGACGGCGCACCGGATGGCGGCGGCCGCGTTGGTTCCCGGAAGTCCGGTTCCCGGCTCGGTTTACTATATTTCGCAGGACGAGCCGCTCAACTGTTGGGAGTGGATCGACGAGTTGCTGGCGATCG
>JAZNJF010000085.1:0-13281 GCA_045577885.1 Thermoguttaceae bacterium
CGTCGACGGCGCCGTCGCTCGCCAACTTCCGTTCGTCGCCCCCGTCCGAAACGCTTCGGTCGCGTCGAGAACGCGACGACGAGCCGAAAGTTTTCAATCGACAATCAAACGAAACAACGACAATCAAGGATTGAAGCTCGCAATGAAAAAGACGAAGGGATTTCTCGCCGCCGCGCCGACGCTTTCCGTCGCGCTTACCGTCGCGTTTACCGCCGCCGACGTTTTCGCGCAAACGGGCCCGCTCGGAACCGTTCGCGCTCGCGCCGCCGCTCGCAACGCCGCCCGAACCGGCGCGGTCGTTGCCGAAATGGAAACGGTCGCTCCGCCCCAAACGCCCGCGGCTCCCGCTCGCGCGACCGCCGCGCCGACGACGAAAAAATCGGACGGAAGCGAATTTATCATCCCGGCGAACGCGACCGCGGAACAGCTCCTCGCGCAAGCCGAAGCGCTCCTCTCGAACGAAGCCGTTTTCGAAACGGAAGAAGAGTACGTCGCTTGGGTCGACAAAATGCTCGCGACGAACGCCCAAATCGCGGACCGCGTTCTGTCGATGAAAACGACCGACGCAACGTTCCTGAAAGCGGTTTCGCTGAAAGGTCAAGTCCTCTGCTATCAAGCGTCGGTCGACGCCGCCGTTTTGCCGAAGTTGAAGGCGTATTCCGACGCGCTCCTTAAGAACAAACGCGTTCAAAGCCTCGAAGAAGGGCGCGACGCGGCGTTGGCCTTCTCCGGCGTTTACCTCCAAGCGAAGGTCGCCGACGTCGTCGAACGCGGCGGAACCGCGCAAGAAATGAAAGCGGCGATGAAGGAAGTCGAAGCGTTCGTCGCGGCGCACCCGGAAACCGCCGACATGACGACCGACCTCGTCGTTCCGGTCGCGATCTTGGCCGCGACGCTCGAAGACCCGACCCTCCCGAACGCCGTTTGGGCGCCGATTCTCAAAAACCTGAAAGCCGCCGGCGACGCCGACTCGCTCCGCGCGCTCGAAGGCCTCGAAGGCGCGATTCGCTTCTCCGAACTCGAAGGGAAAGCGTTCGAATGGTTCGGTCGAACCGTCGACGGCAAAGCGTTCGACCCGGCGTCGGTGAAGGGCAAAGTCGTTCTCGTCGACTTCTGGGCCTCTTGGAACGAATCTTGCGCCGACGTGCACGAGCAATTGGCGAAACTTTACAAAGCGTATAACAAGAGCGGTTTCGAAATCGTCGGGTACAACCTCGACGGCGACGCGAAGGCGATGCAAGCGTATTTGGCGAAATCGCCCCTCGCTTGGCCGATGCTGACCGACCTGCAAGCGATCGCCGCGAAAGAAAAATCGCTCGCCCGTTATTACGGGATCGACGAAGTGCCGACGCTGATCCTGATCGGCGGAGACGGCAAAGTCGCCGCGGCCGACGTCGACCTCGAAACGCTCCTCGCGACGTTGAAAGTCGTCTTCCCGGACGTCGAAGCGCCGACCCTCGGAACCGCCGCCGCGACCGCCGCTCAACCGAGCGCCGCCGCGACCGGAACCGCCCGTCAAACCGCTCCCGCCGCGACCGGAGCCGCCCGTCGAACCGGAACGACTTCCGCGACGCCCGGCGCCGCCGCGACCGGAACCGTTCGTCGTTCCGCCGGCTCCGCTCGTTAATTTGGGAACAACTCGCGACGTCTAATCCGCGTCGCGCCTTAACCAAGCGAAACGCGGTCGCCGCCGACGCTCGAACGTCCGCTTCCCGTTTTCGGAAAGCGTTAAACGCTCGGCCGTCGGCGCGCGCGACCTTTTGAAATAAACCTTGAAGGAGAAGTTAGTGTCCTCTTATCATTCCATCGTGTTGGTCAAACAAGTCCCCGACACCGCGAACGTTACCGGCTCCGCTATGAAGGAAGACGGCACGATCAACCGCGCCGCGCTCCCGACGATCTTCAACCCGGAAGACCTGCACGCGCTCGAAGCCGCGCTCGAAGTGAAAGAACGTTTCGGCGGAACCGTTACCGTCGTTACGATGGGGCTCCCGAAAGCCGCCGACGTTCTGCGCGACTGCCTCTACCGCGGCGCCGACCGCGCGATCCTGATCACCGACCGCCGCGCCGCCGGGGCCGACACGCTCGCGACGAGCTACGTCCTTGCGCAAGCGGTCAAAACGATCGGCGATTACGACTTCGTTTTCTGCGGTCGTCAAGCGATCGACGGCGACACCGCGCAAACCGGCCCGCAAACCGCCGAAAAGCTCGGGATTCCGCAAATCGCCTATCTCACCGAAATTATCGACGTGAAAGACGGCAAAGCGACGCTCCGCCGCTCCCTCGGCAACGGTTGGGAAACGGTTTCGACGACGCTTCCGGCGCTCGTTACGGTCGTCGAAGAAGCGAACGAACCGCGTCCGCAAGCCGCGATTAAAGTGATGCGCAACAAGCACAAGCGCGTTCCGTCGGAAGTCGCCGACCCGTCGACGCTCGCTCCGGAAGACCGCCTCGAGCAATGGTCGCTCGACGACATTTCCGCCGAGCTCGACCGTTGCGGTTTGGCCGGTTCGCCGACGAAAGTTTACCGAATCGAATCGATCGTCCTCAAGAAAGAGGGCTTCGTCGAAGTTCCGGCGACGGAAGAAGGAATCCGCGGCCTGATTTCGGAACTCGTCAAAGACCGCGCGCTCGGTTGATTTCCGCGCCGTTTTCCGCTCGGCGGTCGTTTTGGACGCGCTTAGCGTTCCGGTTCCGCGACGTTCCTCGACGTTCGCTCGCCGCGACGCTTCCCTTGTCCCCGCCGCCGTTTTAACAAGATAAAAGCCCATTTTACGATATTTAGGATGCTCGAATGAACAGAAAAAATCCCGAAGGCGAAGTTTGGATTTTCGCGGAACAGGAAGACGGCAAGCTGCAAGACGTCGTTCTCGAACTTTGCGGACGCGCTCGCGAACTGGCCGACAAACTCGGCGTTAAAGTCGGGGCGGTTCTCCCGGGTCGCGGCGTCGCCGACCTTTCGAAAACGCTCTTCGCTTACGGCGTCGACAAGGTTTACGTCGTCGACGACCCGAATTTGGCGCGCTTCACGACGTCGCCTTACGCGCATGTTCTGCAAACGCTGATTGAAAAATACGCGCCGCAAATCGTTCTTTACGGCGCGACGCATATCGGTCGCGACTTGGCGCCGCGCGTCGCTTCGGCGACCCGTTCCGGGATGACCGCCGACTGCACCGACCTTCAAATCGACGACGTGGAGCTTCTCGACTCGAAAACGAAGACGAAGGTGCAATACAAGAACTTGCTCCAACAAATCCGTCCGGCGTTCGGCGGCAACATCGTCGCGACGATCGTAAACCCGGAACAATGGCCGCAAATGGCGACGGTTCGCGAAGGCGTTTTCCCGAAGGGCGAAGCGGACGAAACCCGCGTCGGCGAAATCGTCGAGGAAAAGGTCGAAATCGACGCGAGCCTGCTGGCGGTCGAAGCGCTGGAACGTTTCGTCGAAGAGAAAAAGGTCGACTTGAAGGGCGCTCGCGTCGTCGTCGCCGGGGGCGCCGGGGTCGGGAGCAAAGAAAACTTCAAGTTGATTTTCGACTTGGCGAACGCGCTCGGCGGAGCGGTCGGGGCGAGTCGCGCGGCGGTCGACGGCGGTTACGTCGATTCGCACGACTATCAAATCGGCCAAACCGGCACGACGGTTCGTCCGGCGCTTTACGTCGCTTGCGGGATTAGCGGCGCGATCCAGCACCGCGCCGGGATGCAAGACTCGGCGAAAATCATCGCGATCAACACGGACCCGGACGCGCCGATTTTCTCGGTCGCGCACTACGGAATCGTCGGCGACCTGAACCAAGTGATCCCGGCGATGATCAAAGCGGTGAAGGAACGCGTCGTCGACTGATTGCGACTTTCCCCCGGCGACGCCCGCAACCGTTTGCGCCGCGCCGACGTTCGGCGTTTAGTTTAACGCTTGCCGCGCCTTTTACATCCTTAACCGACGCTAATCGTCGTTTTCCCGACGTTTAGCGTCGTTGAAACCGCGCTTTCGCTCTTTCCGAAAGCGCGGTTTTTCTTTGCAACGTCGATTTCATTTAACAAGGTCGCCTCCGATGTATTTCTGCGTCGCGCCCGACGGTCGCGAATACGGCCCGATTAAAAAATTTGCGCTCGCCGCTATGTTACGGTCGGGCCAAGTCCAACCTTTTACGTTAATTCGCAAGTCGACTTGGCGCAAACCTAGACGTTTGTATTCGGTCAAGTCGTTTTATAACGCGATAAACGAACGTCGCGTCTATCATAACCGACGACTTTTCAATCGTTGCGACACAATAAGCGACGCGCCTTCCGGCGTCCGTTATCCGCGCGTTTGTTTCGCCGCCTTGGAAGACGCGCCCGGTTTTACCCCCGACTTGTACTTTAACGATCCGACCGCCGCCGTTCCGCCGCCCTCGCCCGAACCGCCCGACGGCGCGGAAGACGACTCGGAATCGGCGACGCCCGACTTTTTAGAATGCGAAACGCCGATTTTAGACGGCGAACTCGTCGTCAGGCCCAACTTTATCGCGCAAGCCGCGCCAACTCCCAAATCGTTAAACTTTCATTGGAAATTTTGGGCGTTTTTAGCGACTGCGCTTCTCGGTTTCACGCTACCGCAAAGCGTTTCGGCGTTTTGGGTTGCGTTTCTTGTTTTAAGCGTCGCCGTTTGCGCGGGAATCGCCGTTTATTTTGTTTGCGCCGACTCCTTCGACGTCGCCAAAGCGGAAGAAATCGCTCGCCGCAACCGCGAACACGCCGAACATAACCGCCGAGTTTTCGAACGCGTTCAACAGATATTCGCTTTCCGCGAAGAAAAAATGCGCGAAGTTCAACGCAAATTGCAAACGTTTCGCACGGAAACGCTCGCCGAAACCCAATATTTGTCGGATATTAAACAAAGACTGCGCGAAGCCGAAAAAGCGCGACGTCAAAAATTAAACGAAGAATTTACTAAAAACGTTTTAAGCTGTATAGAAAACGAACGCCGACTCCGCCAAGAAAAAGAAGAACAACGTCAAAAGTTAAGCGAAGAATTTGCAACCGCCCGCCGAACCTTGCTCGATTTTGAACATCGCCTACGGGAAGAAAGTCGAGCGCGTTATCAAGAGTTTATCAAACGCGCCGAGGAAATCGAAAAGCGTTTGAACCAACGCGAAATCGAACAGGAACAACGCGATAGAAAATACCGCGTTATCGCCGAAGAAATCGCGCGACATTATTTAACGCTCGTTCGCGCCGACGTCGCGAAAAAGCTCAACCCGAACAATTACGCGACTTGCAAAGAACGGCTGACCGTCGCTTACGAATCTTGCTACGTTCTCGGGCTTTGCTCCGCCCAAGAGCGAGAAGACGCGTTAACGTCGCTCAAAAGCGAATACGAGACGAGAGTTCGCGCCGCCGAAGAACGCGAGTTGCAAACCCTTATAAAACGTCAAATACGCGAAGAAGAAAAAACGCGCCGTCGCTTGAAAGAAGCGGAGGAAAGAGCAAGGCGCGAAAAAGAAGCGGTCGAGAAAAAACTCGCCGAAGAACGCAACCAAATCGCGCTTATCGAAAAATGCATACAAGAGGCGCGAGCCGACGAACGAGCGCGAATGCAATTCGAACGTGAGAAATATCGCGTCCGTTGTCAAATAACCGAAGAGCTTTATCGACAAATTCACGCCAAACTCGAAGATTGCCAACGCGCGACGTCGCAGGCGGAGCTGACCAAAGCCGGGCACGTTTACATTTTGTCGAACGAAGGGAGTTTCGGCCCCGGCGTTTACAAAATCGGAATGACTCGGCGACTCGACCCGCGAGTACGCGTCGCCGAGTTAAGTTCCGCGTCGGTTCCCTTTCCGTTCGACGTTCATATGTTGCTTCCCAGCGAAAACGCTCCGGCGCTCGAACACGAACTCCATCAAGCGTTAAGCCGTTATCGCGTCAACAAGGCGAAACCGAAAAAAGAGTTCTTCAAGGTTCCGCTCGAAACGATTTTGCAGGAAGTCAAGCGAATTTGCGGCGACGCCGTCGAGTTTATCGGCGAAGCGGAAATGGAGGAGTACCGCGAAACGCTTCGCTTGGCCGCGTCGGAAGAGGACGCCCAGTTCGTCGCCGAGGTCTGCGAAACGGTTCGTCGCGAATTATATCGCGATTACGTTCAACAGGAATTCAATTTTGAACTTTACGAAGACGACTACGCGATAATCCCCTTGTTCCCGACGTTTAGCGTCGCCGAACCCGCGCTTTCGCTCATTCCGGAAGCGCGGTTTTTCTTTGTCGGCGTCCGTTTGAGCCTCTTCAAGCGCGGCCGTCGGCCCGATTTTTTCAAAAAAAACGCGAAAATTCCGAAAAAATTGCGTCGAACGCTTGCAATACGACGCCGCGTCGGCAATAATAATAGCGTCGTCGACGTTTTCTTGGTAACCGTCGAGTCGGCGACGCTTCCCCTTTACTCGGAAAGGCCGCGCTATGTTCCGCTTTAACAACGTTTTCAAGGTTCTCGCTCCGCGCCCGAAACCGAATCCGCCGTCCGACTTCGAATGGCAAGTCGACGAAGCGACCGGCGGCGTCGCGATTACCAAATTCCTCAACTGGGACGCAACCGAGATTGTCGTTCCCGACCAAATCGACGGTCGCCCGGTCGTCAAAATCGGCGAATGCGCGTTCGCCGAAACTTGGCTAACGTCGATTCAACTCCCGGACGGTTTGCTAAGCGTCGACTCGAACGCGTTTTACGCGTCTTGTTTAACGTCGCTTAAACTCCCGAACGGCTTGCGGTCGGTCGGCGAAGCGGCGTTCTTGAACTGCTCGCAATTGAAGTCGGTCGAACTCCCGGACGGTTTGCAAACTCTTGCAAGAAACGCGTTTGGCGATTGCAGGTCGTTGACGGAATTTAAGGTTTCGCCCAATTCCGAACGCTTCAAGATGGTCGACGGCGTTCTTTTCTCAAAAGACGGAAAAACGCTATTCGCTTATTTCGCAAGTATGCGCGAAAACGGCGATTACGTCGTTCCGGACGGCGTCGAAGCAATCGCCGACGACGCGTTTTGGGGTTGCGACTCCTTGTCGTCGATTACGTTCCCCGACTGTTTAAAAACGATCGGCGTCGACGCGTTTTGGGGTTGCGTCTCGCTGTCGTCGATCAAACTCCCGAACGGTTTGCAAACCCTTGGCGACAAAGCGTTTTCAAGTTGCGACTCGTTGTCGTCGGTCGAATTCCCGGACGGCTTGCAAACCCTCGGCGTCGGCGCGTTCAAGTCTTGCGGGTCGCTAACGGAGTTGAAGATTTCGCCCGCCTCCGAACGATTTAAGTTGGTCGACGGCGTTCTCTTCTCAAAAGACGGAAAAACGCTAATCGCTTATTTCAAGCAAATGCGCAAAGACGGCGATCAAAGCGGTTACGTTGTCCCGAACGACGTCGAAACGATCGCCGACGAAGCGTTTTTTCACTGCGACTTATTGTCGTCGGTCGCGCTTCCAAAAGACTTGCGAACCGTCGGTCGCGAAGCGTTCGCCTTCTGCCAATCGCTGACGTCCGTCGCATTGCCGGACGGTTTGCAAACTCTCGGCGCCAAAGCGTTTTCCTACTGCGAATCGCTAACGTCCGCCGCGCTTCCCCAAAATCTCATAACCGTCGACGTCGGAACGTTTTGCGGCTGCGACTCGCTAACGTCGGTCGAACTTCCGAACGGCTTGCAAAGTATCGGCGACGACGCGTTTTTAGCTTGCGACTCGTTGTCGTCGGTCGAACTTCCCGCAAGTTTGCGGAGCATCGGCGACGACGCGTTTCGCCGCTGCGAGTCGTTGAGGTCGCTCGACCTTCCGGGCGGTCTGCAAACCCTCGGTTTTAGGGCGTTTACGTCGTCGTTATCAAAATTAAACGTTTCGTCCGACTCGCAACGTTTTAAATTGCTCGACGGCGTTCTCTTCTCGAAAGACGGAAGAACGCTAATCGCTTATTTCGAGAAAATGCGCAAAGACGGCGATAGGGCGATTTACGTCGTTCCGAACGGCGTCGAAACGATTCAAAACGGCGCGTTTTGCGGCGCCAAGTCGCTAACCTCGGTCGCGTTCCCCGACGGCTTGAAAAGAATCGGCGACTCCGCGTTTTTTGCTTGCGAGTCGCTAACGTCCGTCGCGTTTCCGAACGAACTGCAAACCGTTGGCAACAGCGCGTTTGAGCGCTGTTCTTCGTTAACGTCCGTCGTCTTTCCGAACGGCTTGCAAAGTATCGGCGACGACGCGTTTTGCGAATGTTTTTCGCTAACGTCCGTCGCAATCCCCGATAGTTTGCTAATCGTCGGCGAAAACGCGTTTTGCGACTGCGAATCGCTAACGTCCGTCGAACTTCCGGTCGGCTTGCAAAAGATCGGCGCCGGCGCGTTCGAAGGTTGCGCCGACGACTTAACGCTTTACGGAGCCGTCGGTTCCGTCGCGGAAAAACACGCCGTCCAAAACGAGCTTCGCTTCGAACCGCGTTAACGCGAAACGCCGTCGACCGCCTCCAACGTTGCAACGCGTCGCCTTCTTCGCGCAAGAAACGCAAAAAAGCGACGCCTAAACGTCGCTTTTTCGTTTTAACGGTTCTTTTACAACGCGTTAACGACATTGCTTTACACGCCGTCGTTCAGAATTTCAAGTCGGCGCGGAGCGAAAACGATTCGCCGCCAACACTTTACGCGCCGTCGCTCAAAATTCCAAGTCGGCGCAGAGCGAAAACGACTCGGCGTCGACGTACAGCGTCGCGTTCGGCGTTCGACGCAGAATCGTCGCCGGACACGCTTCCGAAACCGCGTCGGTCAACGTTTTACGCACCGCCGGGGCTTTCAACGGGCCCGGAACCGCGCAAATTAAACGACGCCCCGTCGTCAAGGCCGGAACGGTCAGCGTCAGCGCCTCGCGCGGCGTCGACTCGAAGTTCGGGAAGCAACCGTCGTTCACCTGCTGACGGCGGCACGCGTCGTCTAACTCGACTAATTTCACCCGTTTAGGGTCGTCGAAGTCAGCGACCGGCGGGTCGTTGAACGCAATATGTCCGTTTTCGCCGATCCCCATGCACACGACGTCGATCGGACCGTCCGCCAAAAGCGCTTCGTACCGCGTTCGAAGCGTCTCGACGTCCGCCGCGTCGTCCGTTTGCTCGTCGAGCAAATAAACCGCCTTGAACGGGAGCGCGTCGAAAATATGCGTTTTAAGGTAATGCGAAAATCGCGCTTCGGAGCCCCGGGGCAAACCGACGTACTCGTCCATATGCAGCGCGACGACGCGGCTCCAGTCGACGTCCGGCGCCGACGCAAGCGTTTCCAGCGTCTCGTTTTGCGACGGCGCGGCGGCGAAAATCACCCGCGCTTCGCCCCGTTCTCGAATCGCGGCGCGAATCGCCTCCGCCGCGGCGGTTCCGGCCCGAACGCCCAACTCGCGGCGGTCGGCGCAAACTTCGACTTCCAGCAAATCCTTACGAAAAACCTTCGACGGCATTTTCCTTCGCTCCTACGCTAGCTTCTTAAACCGTTTAAACGTCCAACTTAACGCAACGCGACGCGCAAACGCCCTCGTTCCGCTTCGTTTGCGTTCCCAACGATTCGTCGATTAAAAACGAAACGCGAACGCCGCTTGCTCGACGTTCGCGCTAACTCGTTTATTCGGCGCTACTTACCAAACTTCTCCAGGTAACTTTGGCGCGCCTGTTCCATCAACTTGCACCCCCACTCGGTCGGGTACTCGTGATTCGCGCACGCTTCGCAGAGGTTCAGCGACGGAATCCCGATCGCTCGCGAACTCGCGCTCGGCGGGAGGAAGTGGAGCGAGTCGCACCCAATATCGGCG
Organism: Thermoguttaceae bacterium; assembly: GCA_045577885.1. Classification (GTDB taxonomy): domain Bacteria; phylum Planctomycetota; class Planctomycetia; order Pirellulales; family Thermoguttaceae; genus RUG369. The sequence continues at coordinate 9,790 of JAZNJF010000085.1, forward strand.
GCCATCTCCGCTTCGATCTCCGGCGTTACCTTCCAGAACGTCGTCGGGTCGTCGCCGCGGTCGTTCGGCGCGAAACCGTACCGCTTCGCCAAGAATTTGACCGCGAACAGCTCGGAGTACGTCGACATATCGATCCCGTAAAAACAGGGCGCGACGACCGGCGGGCACGCGACGCGAACGTGAATTTCCTTCGCTCGCCCAACTTCGTAAATGCGCTCGATCAGAACGCGCATCGTCGTCGAACGAACGATGGAGTCGTCGACGAGGAAAACGCGCTTGCCTTCGAGAATTTGCGGGAGCGGCGTGTATTTCGTTTCAGCCTTGCGACGGCGCGTTTCGCCCCCTTCGATGAAGGTGCGCCCGGTATAGCGGTTGCGCATCAGGCCTTCGAGGCACGGAATTCCAAGCGCGTAAGCCATCCCGTCGGCGGCGGCTTTACTCGTTTCCGGCACCGGCACGACGATGGAGTTTTCGTCGAGTTCGACCGTTTCGCGGCGCGCCAACTCTTCGCCAAGTCGTTTGCGGGCAAGATATACGCTCTTGCCGTCGATGACGCTCGCGGCGTTCGCGCAGTAAATCCACTCGAAGAAGCAGTGCGCGGTGCGCGGCGACGGGGCGAACTCTTTCAGCTCGAAGCCGTCTTTCGTAACGATCGCGACATACCCCGGCGGCACGTCCTTAATTTGCTCCGGCGAAAAACCGAGATTGAAGAGCGCGACGCTTTCGCTGGCGGCGGCGAAAAGCTTGCCGTCAAACGCGTAACAAAGCGGTTTCAAGCCGTGCGGGTCGCGAGCGACGAACATTTCGCCCAACGCGTTCAAGAAGACGATCGTGTAACCGCCGTCGATCGACGCCGTCGACTTTTGACAGATTTTCAACAGATCGCGCTCCGAGTCTTTGAGCGCCGCGCAGAGATAATGCGTTAAGATTTCCGAGTCGCAGTCGCGAGCGAAATGCGTGTTTTCGTCGGTCGCCAAGAGTTTGCTTTTCAGCTCGTCGTAGTTCGTCAACGCGCCGTTAAAGGCGAAGCTAAACCACTTGTTTTTCTTGATATGCGGACGTTCGAACGGGTGCGCGTAACTCGGGTCGTCTTTGCCGCAGTCGGCGTATCGAACGTGCCCGATAGCGGCGCGTCCGGCCAACTCCTCCATCAGCCGCGCGTATTTTTCCGGACGGTTCAAACACAACGCTTCGGAAACGACGCCGACGTCTTTGTACGTCGTCAGCAGTTTTTGACGTTCCGGATTGTACGTCGTCAAACCGGCGGAAAGTTGCCCGCGGTTTTGCAGGTCGAGGAGCATTCTCGGGAGAAGGCGCGAAACTTCGCTCGGCCCTTGCCCGGGGCACAACGGGGAGGGTTCGTCGGTCGCCAAATGGTAAACGGCGACGACGCCGCATTCTTCGTGTAATTCGCAGCTCATAGTTCGATACGCTTGAAATTTTTGGGGGCGGTCGCGCTTAGTCGGCGCGGCGCCGAGGGCGTTAATTATCGCGACGTTTATCGTCGGCGCGCGTTGCGTCGACGGAATCGCGATTTCGCTTGATTTATCGGCGTTCTCGAGCCCGATTCGCTAGAAATTCGCCCAAGAAATCGTCGAAAATCGAACGAATCCGCTTTCAATCGTTAGACTGAAAGTCGGAGGAGCGTTCCGGCGGCGCCAAGCGCGTTTTCTCCGAAACGCCGTCGTTATTATAACGCCTCTTCGCCGAACGAAAACGGGGGGGGCCTCGTCGAGAAAAACGCGATTTTCCGAAAAAACATTCCCCGGCGGCGGTAAAATCGCGACGACCGCGACAATTTCAACGAGAAAAAATTCAAGAAAACGCCGACGACGAAACGCTCGACGCGTCGCCGAGCGTTCATTATAATCGCCGCGTTAATTTTAATTAAGCGCAATCTTATTTTAACGCTTCCCGTATTCAAGCGTTTTCCCGGCCCGCGCCGAAATCATATACGCTTCGAGCGCCCGCATTCGCGGGTCGTCGCCGCTCATCGGTTCGCCGCGACACGGTTGCGTCAAACACCAGTTCGCCATATCGCGAAGAAGCGCCGGGCGTCCGAGTTGGACTTGATACTTCGGGTACGTTTCGGCGTGCGTCCCTTCGGCGTCCGGGTGGCACATATCGCACGAAACGCCGTTTTTGCTCCCGAGGAGGTTCGCGTCGTGAAAAATCAGCGAGCCTTCGACGACGAGACGCTCCGTTTCGGCGGCCCAAAGCGCGGTTTCTCGCTCCGTATGGTTCCCGTACGTATGTCCGGGCCGCTGCGAATCGAGCGCGTAAACGCCGGAATTGTCGGCGATAGGCTTAAACGCTCGCCGCTCTTTTTCGACCGCGAGCCAACGGTCGTCGAAGCCGCGCGCCCATTGGTCGTTCGTTCCGGGGATAACCGGCGCCCCTTGCGACAAATCGACCGGCGGCGACGCGGGCGCCAAGCCGTTCGGCGTTCGTTCCGGAGGGGACGGAGCCGAGCCGCCGCGCGTTCCGTCCGGCGTCGTCGCGACCGCTCGCCGTCCCGGGTCGACCGCCGAGCGCGCCTCCCGCCGTTCGAGCGTTCCGTCCGGCGCGACCGTCCAATCGGGCTCCGGCGTTTCGGCGTTCGGCGTTTTCTTTCGCGCCGTTTGCAACGATTGCGTTAACAGTTGATTTTGCGTCGTTTGCGCTAACGGTTGTTCTTGCGTCGTCCGCGGCGTTTGCGTCGACGGTTGTTCTCGCGCCGTTTCCAAAATCGCCGCCGACGTTAATTTCGGAGCGATCGGCGCGAGAACCGGAAGCGCCGCTTTTTTCGTTTCGACCGTTCCGCCGTTCCGCGTCGACGACGTTTCGCTCGACGTTTCGACCGCCTGCGCCTCCGATTCCGCTCCGAAATATTCGCGCCAACGCTCCGACGCGGCGGCGACGACGGCGTTAAACCGCTCCGCAAGCCGACCGCCCGTTTCCGTCGCCGTCGCGCCGACGACGAGAACCGCCGCGAACGGCGCCGCTAAAATCGCCGCGAACGCCCGTTCTTTCGCGTTCCATTTTCTCATTTCGCTTTCCTTTCTATTTCAACGTTTATCGTTTCATCCGCGCTCAATAACTCGGCAAATTCGGGCGTTTCGGTCGCAACGTCGCGTCGCCGGCGACGTAAGCGGCGGGAACCAAAATCGGCTCGCGATTCCAAAAGCGGTAAATTTTGTCGACGAGCCCGTCCGGCGAAATCCGCAACTCGCCGTCGCCGCAAGCGTCGTTCGGGTTGAACGGGTCGGGGCGGTTCATTTGAACGGTCAACTCCGGGACGCCGGTCGGCGGATACGGCCAAGGCCAAGCGGTCGAAAGCATCCCGTGAAACGCGATATTCCCTTCTCGATGCGTCAACAACTGGTGCGTGTGCCCGTGTACGACCGTCGCCGCGTCGAACCGACTCAAAATCCGGCGCGCTTCGGCGGCGTCTTCGTTCCAAAAGTTCCAAGGACGGTACAACCCGTAAAGGGGCGAGTGCGAAAAGACGAC
>JAZNJF010000086.1:0-6485 GCA_045577885.1 Thermoguttaceae bacterium
AGAAGCCAACCGCCGTCGCGCTTTTCGACGTCGACCGTTTCGCCGTCCGCGAGAAGATCCGCCGCCGCGTTGATCGGCTCGCTCCCGATCATAAGAACCGAGCCGCCGCCGCGAACGTATTCGGCGATTTTCGCTTTCAGCTCCGGCGGCAAAATATGCGGACGGAAGAGAACGACGAGCGGATAATCGGCGATCTTTTCGCAAAGCGCCGCGGTCGCGAAGATTTCGACCGAGTAATTCGCTTCCAACAGGCGTTGCAAAATCGGGCGTTGCCAAGTAATCATCGGGAAAAGCTGACCGCCGACCGAGTCGAAATAGTCGTAATGCGACTCCGTCGGGCAGAAGAGCGCGATTTGCGGAATCGGCTTCGAACGGTGCGAGAGCGCTTGACGAGCCCGGCAAAACTTCGCGGCTTCCGCCATCGGCTTTATCTTCTCCAAATTAACGCTTCCGTCGCGTTCTTGGGTGATATACGCTTGGAAACCGCCCCCTGTCGCAAGGACGCAGGCGGCTTCGCGGCAAAGTTGCGGGCCCGGTTTCTGCGACCAGCCCTTGCCGTCGGCGCGATCGGCGAAACTCCAAGCCATCAAGTCCCAAGGAATGTTTTGCGCGGCCATAAAGCGAGCCGAATAGCGGGCCGAGTTGACCGAGTCGTTGCGGGAATAGTCGCCCGAAATATACTCGACCGGCGCCGAAACCGGTTCCGGCATATGATCGGTAAACGCCCAGTTGCTCGCGACTTGGAACGACGGCGCCTTCTCGCGAACTTCCGCCAAATAAGCGCGCAAGTAACGGCGGAACGCCTCGCGGTGGAAGTTTTTCCAGTCGGCCCAACCCTCTTGACCGGGCCCGGTCGGGACGGTTTCGCGCCCGGTTTCTTCGAGGAAGAGCTTCTTCGCTTCGTCGCAATAATTGACTTGCGTCGCCCAACATTCGCCGTCGACCCAAGCGCCGTCGACGCCGTAATCGTTCGCCAGTTCGAGAAGTTGCGGAACGAGAAGACCTTCGCGGTACCCGCCGAAAACGGAGGTCATCTCGCCGGAGCGGGCGCCGTCGGGGTTCGAAACGCTCGCCCAATCGGGACGTTTTTCAAGCGCGGCCTTGTCCCAAACGCCGGAATAGTGCATGTAGAGCGCGACGCCGTTTTTCGCGGTCGTCGAACGCCAAACTTTCAGCGCGTCGGCGACGATTCCGGGCGCCGGGTTCCCGACTTTCGTCGGATAGCTGCTGAAACCGCGGTGCCCTTTGCAGTCGGTTTGGATATAGTCCGGCTTGATTTCGTCGATAATCGTTTGGATCATTTCCGGCGTCGTGTTGGCGCCGATATTTTGGTCGCCTTCGTTGGCGTGAAAGTCGAAGTGGACGCCGAGAAACGATTCGGAGCGGCGCAACCGCTTTGGCGCGTCGGCCAAGGAGGCGGCGAAATCGTCCGACGCCGGAGTCGCGGGAGAATTGTCGGCGGCGACGGCGAGGAGTTCGGGAACCGAAGCGGCGCAAAGGGCGAGCGACGAAGCGTCGGCGAGGAAACGGCGGCGCGAAATCGGGGAAAGACGCATAAAAACCTCCGGCTGGAACGATTGCGGCGATTGTCGCGATTGTAACGATCGCGGCGAGTAAAACGGCGAGCGAAACGAAGGCTCGACGCGGAAACGAACCGAGTCGAAACGCTCGGAAACGCGCCAATATTAATAAAGGGCGAAACGCGCCGACTCGACGACGTTAAGTTTAAACGAAACCGCCGCGAAAAGCAACGGTTTTTCTTGTTTTTCTTCAAATTTTGCCGCAAAAGCCGGGCGTGCGAGCGGTAAAAACGGCGAATCGGGATAAAATAGCGAAAAAGGAGCGAAAAAACGGAGAAAAAAAAAGAAAAAACGCTCTTGCGGCGGACGCTGATTTTCGGTATCCTCCGTTAAGCGTCGGGCAAGGAAGCGCGACGTTCGCCCGTCGACGGCGAAAACGACGTTTAAATCGATGATAACGGTTGCGTCGAGGAGGGAAAGACGCCGAAACGCGTCCGGCTTTTCAAAGCGACGGCGAATTTTGAATTTTAGGGCTGAAAAGGAACCGAAATGAACGCGACGACGGAACGACGAAACGAGGAGAAAGCGGCGGCGAAGACCGTCTTGATTGTCGATTCGTCCGAGGAAACGCGGGACGTGCTGACGACGGCGCTCGAACGACGCGGCGTCCGGGCGTTGGCGTTTCCGACGTCGCGACGAGCGGCGGCGACCGCTCGAACGACTCGGCCCGACTTGGTGATTTTCGACGTCGAAACGGAAGTCGCGCCGCCGCGTCAAGCGCTCGACGCGTTTGCGAAAGACGCCGAACTTGAGGAAACGCCGATCGTCGCGATCGGAACGGCGCGATTCGAAGCGCCGAGCGGAGAAGGAACGTTTATCTCGAAGCCGTATCACTTCGCGCCGCTCTTGGAGAAAATCGAAGCGATGTTGCGCGAAACGGACGAACGACGATGAAACGTTAATATTTTGTCGGCGCGAAAATCAGGTTGGCGCGTTAAAAAAAAGAAACGCGGCGTCGGGGTTAACGGACCGGCGTCGCGTTTTTTTTGTCGGCGGTTCGAGCGGAACGCGTTCGATCAACGCGATTTGGTGGAATTTGACGATTTTGGCGTTTTGGCCGCCGTCGTCTTTTTCGAGCGGCGCGACTTCGGCGGTTGCAACAGCCAAAGGAAAAAAAGCGCCGGGCCGACGAAAAGGAGCAACTGCGGACGCCAAGCGCAAAGAACGACCAAAATCGGGATCGCGAAAAAAATCCAACGCGGAAGACGCTCCAACTCCGGCCAAGCGAGCCAAAGAAGGAACATCATGACGCACATGCGGTTCAGCTCGAGGAGGCCCGCTTCGCCGGACCAGAACCCGTAAGCGACGAGAACCGCCATGCCGAGCGCAATCCAACCGACTTTTTTACGCGTCGGCGGACGATTTTCCGGTTTTTGCGGGTTTTGCGGTTTGGGCGACACGACTCGGGCCTCTGCGATAACGCGGTTCGACGGCGGACGGGTTCAAAAGTCGCGACGAAGGAAAGACGCCGGTCGAACCGTTCAAGTCGACGCGACCGGCGTTTGCGTTCGGCGCGAGCGCGATTTCAGGAAAGGCGATTCTTGAAATCTTGATAGTCGAAACGACGATGAACGCGGAAGGCGCCGCCGTCGACTTCGGAGTCGCAAGAGACGATCGACGGAAGCTGAATTCCGTTGAACGTCGTGTTTTTGCACGTCGTATATTGCGACATATCTTCGAGCGTCAGCCGGTCGCCGACTTTGATCGGACGCGAGAAGGTGTACTCGCCGATCACGTCGCCGGAAAGGCAGGTCTTGCAACCGACGATGTATTTGAACAAACCTTCGTCGAGCGGGGCGTCGCAATCGTCGACGACGCGGCGAGCGCCGAGAATCTCCGGCGTGTACGGCATTTCCAAAATGTCCGGCATGTGCGCCGCCGCCGACGCGTCCAAAATCAGAACGTCGACGCCGTTCGGGTTCTCGATGACGTCCAAGACCGTTCCGACGACGAAACCGGTGTGAATGACGTGCGTTTCGCCCGGCTCCATCATCACTTCCAAACCGTATTTCGCGCGGAAATCTTTGATAATGCGAATTAAGCGTTGAATATCGTAGCCCATTCGCGTGATGTGGTGGCCGCCGCCGAAGTTGATCCACTTCACCTTTTCGAAATACGGCTCGAAGCGTTCGCAAACGACTTGAAGCGTGCGTTGCAGGACGTCGGAACCTTGTTGACACATCGTATGGAAGTGGAGACCGTCGATCCCGTCGAGCGCGTCCGGACCGGCGTCGAGGAGGTTTTCCAAGCGAACGCCGAAACGGGAGCGCGTCGTGCAGGGGTTGTAAATCGCGTGCGAAACTTCGGAATATTCCGGGTTGATGCGCAGACCGACGCGGATTTCGCGCCCGCAGTTTTCGACGACGCCGCGCAACATCTTCCACTGCTGCAGCGAGTTGAAAACGATGTGGTTCGCGTATTTGCAAAGTTCGCGCATTTCGTCGAGCGAATACGCCGGCGAATAAACGTGAATGTCTTTTTCCTTACTGAAATGCTCGTAACCGAGGCGCGCTTCGTTAAGGCTGCTCGCCGCGACGCCCGCCAAATAAGGCGACATTTCGTCGAAAACGCCCCAAGTCGAGAACGCCTTCAACGCGAGAAGAATGCGGCACCCCGCTTGTTCTTGAACGTCGGCTAAGATGCGCATATTGCGACGAATCAAGGCGCGGTCGATGATGTAATAAGGCGTCGGCGTGTCGAGCGACGCGTAGTCGAACGGAGGGTAAGGAAAAATCGGATTCATTGCGCTCGCTAGGTGAATTGGTCGGTCATAAAAATCGCTTGCGGCGGAGGGGGAGACGACGGACGGCGTTAAAATCGGCGCGACTGGAAAAGTCGAGCGACCGTCGGCGTAAAAGCGTCGATAGACGCAAGGTTCGCGGGGCGTCGTCGGAACAAAACAAACCGTCGATTCGGCGCAAAAACGGGGAATCGAACGGAACGCAACGACGCCGCTTCGTTCGCTCGAACCAAAAAACGCTTTAAAAGCGCGGACGGTCAAACGAACGGAACGGACGAAACGCGACGAATTTCGCGTTTAGGTTGCGAAAACGTTAAAAAGGAGAGCGATTTCAACGCAAGACGGACGCAAAACCGTTAAAACCGGAAAAGTCGGCGGTTTTTGTCGCGACGTTCGGCGACCGTCTTCGCGTTAAATCTTAGGCGGCGTTCATTCGAAACGCGTCGTCGGGTACGTTTCCTTCCAAGGAAGGCCCCACGGCCCGATTTCCTCCATGAACGGATCCGGGTCGAAGTCTTCGACGTTGAAAACGCCCGCGCCGGTCCACTTGCCGGTCAGGAACATCTTCGCGCCGAGAGCCGCCGGGACGCCGGTCGTGTAGCTGACCGCTTGCGCGCCGACTTCTTTGTACGCCTCTTGGTGGTCGCAAATGTTGTAAAGATAATACGTTTGCGGTTTGCCGTCTTTCTCGCCGACGACCCAAATCCCGATGCACGTCTTGCCGACGGTGCGCGGGCCGAGCGAAGCCGGGTCGGGAAGGAGCTTCTTCAAGAATTGGAGCGGAACGATCTTATGGCCTTCGTAGTCGATCGGTTCGACGCCGGTCATACCGACGTTTTCCAAGACCTTCAAGTGCGTCAAGTACGATTGGCCGAACGTCATCCAGAAACGCATTCGCTTAACTTCCGGATAGTTTTTCGTCAGCGACTCCATCTCCTCGTGATAAAGGAGATACATGTCTTTCGGACCGATCCCTTCCGGGAAATCGAAGACGCGTTTATGCTCCATCGGTTTCGTTTCGATCCACTCGCCGTTTTCGAAATAACGACCGTTGGCGGAGACTTCGCGGATATTGATTTCCGGGTTGAAGTTCGTCGCGAACGGGTAGCCGTGGTCGCCGGCGTTGCAGTCGATAATGTCGACCGTATCCATTCGGTCGAAACGGTGTTTGCGAGCGTGAGCGACGTAAATGTTCGTCATGCCGGGGTCGAAACCGCAACCGAGAATCGCGCACAAACCGGCTTCTTTGAAGCGTTCGTGCAGTTCCCATTGCGGACCGTAGCAGAATTTCGGCACGTCCGGGTGTTCGTAGTTCGCGGTGTCGAGGTAGTTGACGCCGGTTTTGAGGCACGCTTCCATAATCGTCAAATCTTGATACGGGAGCGCGACATTAATGACCAAATTCGGTCGGTATTTCTCAAAAAGACGGACGAGCGCGTCGACGTCGTCGGCGTCGACCGCTTCGGTCGGAATCGGTTTCGGAAACGTTTTCACGTCGGCGACGATCGCGTCGCACTTCGAAACGGTGCGGCTGGCGAAGATAATTTCGTCGAAAACTTCCGGATGTTGCGCGCATTTGTGCAGAACGACGCGCCCGACGCCGCCGGCGCCGATGATCAAAACGCGGTTCATTTTTTACCTCTTGCCCAAAAAAACGACCCCAAAAAAACGGTCCCGCCGCCGATTTTCGCGGCCTCGACGAGGCTGGAAAAACAGGGCGAGAATTTTCCCATAAGATTTACTTATTCATTTTAGCCGATTTTCCCCCAAAAAGAAGGGCCGCCGGCCGAATTTTTTACATTTTCCCTCCCCAAACGACCGGTTTTAACGGACGCGCCGGTTTTAACGGTCGATTAAGAGCGCGTTGCGAAGGGGCGGCAAGAGGTCGAGCGTCGTCGGTTTTGCCCTTATTAATATATAGGGCGAAACGAGGCGAATTTCGGCGGCTCTCGGCGGGGGCGGGCGGCGCGGAGAAAAGTCGAGAATTTTTGCGTTTTTTCTCTTTTTGCGGACGGGGGCGAATTGCAAAGGGCGTTCGCGTCGCGTATAATTGAGAAAAGCCGCTTCGAGGCGACGCGGCGAGACGACGGCGGAGGAGTATTTTGACGCGAAAACGGAACGAAACGGAGCGCGGCGCGTTGGGGCGTCGAACGAAGGCGATTTTT
>JAZNJF010000087.1:0-21818 GCA_045577885.1 Thermoguttaceae bacterium
CGACGCGTTCGGCGACGCTTACGAGTTCCTGATGACGATGTACGCGAGCGACGCCGGGAAGTCGGGGGGCGAATTTTTCACGCCGCAAGAGGTCGCGGAGCTGTTGGCGGAAATTACGCTCGTCGGAAAGAACGAAATCAACAAGGTTTACGACCCGGCGTGCGGTTCCGGTTCGCTCCTTTTGAAATTCTCGAAAATTCTTAAAACCAACGATATGAGGTTTTACGGTCAGGAAATTAACTTGACGACTTACAACCTCTGTCGTTTCAACATGTTCCTGCACAACGTCGGGTACGAAAACTTCCATATCGCGCACGGCGACACGCTCCTCGAACCGGCGTATTGGGACGACGAGCCGTTCGACGCGATCGTTTCGAACCCGCCGTACTCGACGAAGTGGGAAGGGGATGGCAACCCGATTCTCATCAACGACCCGCGATTCGCGCCGGCGGGGGTTCTCGCGCCGAAAAAATACGCCGACCTTGCCTTCACGATGCATATCTTGTCTTGGCTTTCTGAGAAAGGGACGGCGGCGATCGTCGAGTACCCCGGTATCCTGTATCGAGGGAAGGCGGAACAAAAGATTCGGCGGTATTTGGTCGAGAACGACTACGTCGACGCGGTGATTCAGTTGCCGCCTAACCTCTTTTTCGGCACGCCGATAGCGACGTGTATTATCGTGTTGAAAAAGTGCAAAACGGACGCTTCGATTCTCTTTATCGACGCGTCGCAAGAGTTTGTTCACAGCGGGAACCAAAACAAGTTGTCGGACGAAAACCGTCGCGGCGTCTTGAAACTTTACGCCGACCGAGCCGACGTTGAACACCGAGCGCGGCTGGTTCGGAACGACGAGGTCGCGCGCAACGACTTTAATCTTTCGGTTTCGAGTTACGTCGAACAAAAGGACGACCGCGAGGAAGTCGACATTGCGAAGTTGAACGCGGAGATTGCGGAAATCGTCGCGCGGCAAGAGGTTCTGCGTCGCGAGATTGACGAAATTATCGCCGAACTGAACGCGTAGCGCCGAATAACGAGAACCGAGGAAGCGGAAAATGCCGAATATTAACGAGTTGATCAAGAAACATTGCCCGAACGGAGTGGAATTTAAGCGATTAGACGAAATTGGTGATTTTGTTCGTGGTTCCGGACTACAAAAAAAAGATTTCGTCGAAAGCGGCGTCGGTTGTATCCACTATGGACAAATTTATACCTATTACGGTACGTTTGCAACGCAAACAAAATCGTTTGTTTCAGAAGAAAAAGCTCGAAAATTTAAAAAAGCGAGTTGCGGAAATCTTGTTATTGCCGCTACAAGTGAAAATATTGGCGATTTATGTAAAGCAGTTGCTTGGCTTGGAAAAGAAAATATATGTATTAGCGGTGACGCGTTTATTTATCGGCATTCGCAAGTGCCTAAGTATATTGCCTATTTATTTCAAACGCAAGCCTTTGCTAAACATAAAAAAAGGTATGTTACTGGAACAAAGGTTTTTCGCGTTTCAGCTACAGACTTGGGCAAATTCCTAATCCCTGTGCCGCCGCTTCCGGTGCAGCGGGAAATCGTCCGCATTCTCGATAAATTCACTAAGCTAGAAGCGGAGCTAGAAGCGGAGCTAGAAGCGCGCCGAAAACAGTATGAATATTATCGTAATGAATTGCTAACCTTCTCGGAATGTGAAAATAGGGGGGGGGGGCAAATTAGGCGGCTTGCCGATTTGCTTCGCAAACATTGTCCCGACGGCGTTAAGTATCAAAAAATTGGTTTACTTTGTGAAACTGTGGTTGCGCCTATTAAAATTTTAACAAAAAACTATCAAATAAAGGGATTATATCCAATTATAGACCAAGGTCAAAGTTTGATTGCCGGTTATACCGACGACCCAAAAACGTTATTACCCTTAGACAAATATGTTTTATTTGGCGACCACACGCTCGAAATAAAGTATGTCGACGTGAAATTTGCGCAAGGCGCGGACGGTCTAAAAATACTAAAACCGCTTGAAGAAATAAACGCTCGATATTTTTATTATGCCTGTTGTCAATTTAAAATTGCAAGTCGAGGGTACTCGCGTCATTGGCAATATATGAAAGAAGTTGAAATTCCCGTTCCCCCGCTTGCCGTTCAGGAGGAGATCGTCGCGATTTTGGATCGCTTCGAAGCGCTCGTAAACGACCTAAGCGTCGGACTTCCGGCGGAGCTGGCCGCGCGCCGCCGTCAATACGAATATTACCGAGACCGCCTCTTGACCTTTCAACCCTTGGAGCAAAAGCCGTGAATGTGTTGCGTCTTGTCGCCGAAAATCCCGAAAGCACGGTCGTCGCCGAATACGAGCCGCTCGAACGCGATTCGACGTCGTATCAGACGGAAGCCGAGCTGGAAGAAGAGTTTATCGCGATTCTCGAGTCGCAGGGGTACGAGCGTTTGCGCCTCAAAAACGAAGCGGAACTCGTCGCGAACCTCCGCCGCCGTCTCGAAGCGCTAAACGACGTCGCTTTTACCGATGCCGAATGGGAACGCCTCTTCAAACAAATCGCCAACCCGGCGCAAGGCGTCGAGGAAAAAACGGCGATCCTTCAAGAGAATCACGTCTTGACGTTACAACGCGACGACGGGTCGTTCAAAAATATCGCGCTGATCGATAAAACCTGCGTTTGCAACAACTTCCTGCAAGTCGTCAACCAATACGCGGTCGACTCCGGCGTCGCGAAGAACCGTTACGACGTTACGATTCTCGTCAACGGCTTGCCGCTCGTTTGCGTCGAGCTAAAGCGCCGCGGCGTCGCGATTAAGGAAGCGTTCAACCAAATCGACCGCTATTGTCGCGATTCCTTTTGGGGCGGGCGCGGACTTTTTGAATTTGTACAAATATTCGTGATTTCAAACGGGACGCATACGAAGTACTATTCGAACACGACCCGGTTAAGGCGCGTCAAGGAGAGCGAACGGAGCGGCAAGCGTTCGGGACGGCGGTCGAGCGCCAGTTTCGAGTTTACGTCTTGGTGGGCCGACGCGCGCAACCGCCCGATCGGCGACTTGGTCGACTTCGCTCGAACGTTCTTTGCTAAACGGACGATTTTAAACGTGTTAACGCGCTTTTGCGTCTTCACGTCGGAGCGCGTTTTGCTGGCGATGCGCCCCTATCAAATCGTCGCGACGGAGCGGATTCTCCAGCGAATGCGCGTCGCGTACGAACACAAACTCCTCGGCAAAACCGACGCCGGCGGGTACGTTTGGCACACGACCGGTTCCGGCAAGACGCTGACGTCGTTCAAGACGGCGCAACTCGCGTCGAAGCTCGATTTCGTCGACAAAACGCTTTTCGTCGTCGACCGTAAAGACTTAGATTATCAGACGATGCGCGAATACGACCGCTTCCAAAAGGGCGCCGCGAACGCGACGAACAGCTCGAGCGATTTGGGGCGCAAACTCGCCGATCCGGAAGCGAAAATTATCGTTACGACGATTCAAAAGCTCGCGCTCTTTGTCGCGAAGAATCCGCGGAGCGCCGCGACGTCTCAAAACGTCGCGTTTGTGTTCGACGAGTGCCATCGTTCGCAGTTCGGCGAGATGCGCGCGAAGATTGCGAAGGCGTTTCGCAACCATTGGATTTTCGGTTTCACCGGGACTCCGATCTTTATGCAAAACAAGGCGACGTCGAGACTTCCGAAAGATTTTCGCGCGACCGGGAAGCCGATTCGCACGACCGAGGAAGCGTTTGGCGAGCGGTTGCACGCCTACACGATCGTCGACGCGATTCGCGACCAAAACGTCCTGCCGTTTCGCGTCGATTACGTCCGCACGATGAAGGCGGCGGAGGAGATCGAGTCGAAGGAGGTCGTCGGAATCGACCGAGAAAGCGCGCTTTTGGCGCCGGAGCGAATCGAAAAAGTCGTCGCTTACGTTCTCGAAAACTTCGACCGCCACACGAAGCGCAACGTTTCGTACAAGCTGAAAGACCGACGCTTAACCGGCTTCAATTCGATATTTGCGACCGCGTCGGTTCCGGCGGCGATTCGTTATTACGAAGAGTTTAAGCGGCAAATCGCGCTTCTTCCGAGCGACAAACGCTTGAAGATCGCGACGATTTTTAGTTGCGCGCCGAACGAAGACGCCGATTCGGCGGTCGAAACGAGCGGGCTCTTGGGCGAGGAAAATTCCGACTCCGCCGAAGGGCTCGACAAGACGTCGCGAGAAGCGTTGGACGCCGCGATCGCCGACTACAACGCGACGTTTAACGCTAACTTCAATTCCGGCGAGGGTTTCGCCAACTATTACAAAGACCTTTCGCAACAGGTGAAGGAGCGCGAAATCGACTTGTTAATCGTTGTCAACATGTTTTTGACCGGTTTCGACGCGACAACGCTTAACACGCTTTGGGTCGACAAGAATTTGCGCTATCACGGGCTCCTTCAAGCGTTTTCGCGAACGAATCGGATTTTAAATTCGGTGAAGACGTTCGGCAACGTCGTGTGTTTCCGCGACTTAGAGCGGGCGACGAACGATTGCCTCGCGCTCTTCGGCGACTCCGAAACGAGCGTCGGACGCGTCGCAAAGCTCGGGCGTTTCGAGGATTACTATTTCGGGCAAGGCGACCCAAAGAACCCGGGTTACGTCGAGGCGGTCGAGCGACTGCGCGAGGAGTTTCCGCTCGACCAACCGCTCGAAGGCGAGTCGGCGCAAAAGGAGTTTATCGCGCTTTACGGCGTTATCTTGAAGCTGCGCAATATTTTACAAGCGTTCGACGAGTTCGCGAAAGAGCCGGAACAACTTTCGGAGCGCGACTTTCAAGACTATCAAAGCCGTTACTTCGACCTTTACGAGCGTTTCCGCGGTCGTTCCGGCAAGCGAAGCGGTCTGGAGAACGTCGAGGACGATATTGTTTTCGAGTTGGAACTCGCGAAGCAGATCGAGGTTACGGTCGACTACATCTTGGAGCTGATTCGACGATTGCATAATGGAGCGGAAGACGCGGCGGGCGTTAAAGTCGCGATTCGCAAGGCGATGGACGCGAGCGTCGACTTGCGCGACAAACGGGAGCTGATCGAAGATTTTATCGCCGACTTGAATCCGGACGCCGACTTCGACGAGTCTTGGCGAACGTTTGTAACGAAACGTCGCGACGACGAGCTGTCGCAAATCGTCGCCGAGGAACGACTCGACCGCGCGAAGACGTTAAACTTCGTAAGGAACGCGTTTCGCGACGGTTACGTCGAGGAGAGCGGAACCGGGTTGGCGGAACTTTTACCGCGAACGTCGCGTTTTGCGCGTCGGGACGCGTCGACGTCGACGTTAGCCGAAAAAAAGGAAAGCGTTTTCTATAAACTATCGCTCTTCCTGCGTCGTTTCCGCGACATAGTTTCCGCGCCGCAGTTTTGATATTGTGTCGTAAATGCCGTTTTGATTTGGCGCGGTTTTCAGCGTAACCGCGCCAAATCGTTCGAATTATGCCTTTACATATTGAGCGAAGTCTTGCTTTTCTTTTTCGCGTTAATTTTAAATACGCGTTGGTTAATTCTTATCCGGACTGTAAAAAAACGATTTTTTCAGGTGTTTTTCCGTAGACTTTTTACGCGACGACGTTTATAATCTTTTAAGACGGCAAAAATTGCGCCGCGCGATCGGTTGAGCGGCGTGGGAACGGCAAACGCGTAGAAGAAATGGAGAGGCAAATGTTTCGTTCCGTATCGGAACCGACGATTTACACCGGAACCTTGACGTATCGAAACCTTGAGTTTACCTTTGTCTTTGACGGCGAAGAGTTGCGGCTGATTCCTCCGAAAGACAAAGCGGAGGAAATTTTTCGCCAATGGATTCTGACGCCGCTTACCTCTCAAAAAGGCGAGACAAGTTGGGTATTCGATCCCGCAAATCCGCTTTTAACAATGGAAGAACCGTTGTTGACGGGGAAGTGTAACGAGGATTATCGCGTTTTTCTGTTTTTAACGCGTCAAGGCGAAAGGTTACGTTTTAGCCGCTCGGTTTTGTTCGCGAGGGTTGCGGCGTATTTCGAATTTGATAGCGGCGAGTCGGAGATTGCGAGAATCGATTTTCGTGCGCCGGAAATCGACCGCGTTTATCCGTCTCATCGAGCGGTTCGTGAAGAATTTGACGAGAACGACTTTTCCAAGGGCGTTTGGACGCTAAAAACGCGTCCTTGGTCGGAGACGATTACGGAAAAACAAGCGTTTCAAGTCGACGGCGTCGACGCGCAAGCGGGATTTTACGTCGCGCGGAAGATGAGCCACGCGTTGGGGGAATCGCCGCTTACCTTAAATTCCGTTTTGACGTTTAATTTCGAACCAACCGCCGATCGCGCTTTTATTTTTCGGCTTTGGGGCGTCGCGAAACGATTTTTGCAGTTTCTGAATTATCGCCGCAACGTTTATTTGCCGGAAGCGAAGCTATACGCGACCGGCGGACTTAACGTCGGCGTTTTTCGCGTTTTAGACGAAACGGGCGACGCGGAACGCTACGCGTTAAAAAAAGAATTGTGCGTTAAACAGTCGTATATCGCCGGAGCGGAAGGGAAGATTTTGACCGAACTCGCGGCCAATACGTTGTATACGCGGCATATTCCGGAAACGTTTCGTTCCGGACGGCAAATCGACGTCGCGCGTTTCCTGTTGATAACGACGGCGTTTGAGTGGGAGTTTGCGCGGTTTATCGCGGAGCTTGCGAATAAGAAAAAGGAGACGGACGGAATTGACGAAACGGAAGCGCCGCTTGTCGCAATCTTTGACAGAGAAAAGAGGAAACAAAAAGTTTACTTGAGTGAAAAAATAGAGAAGTGCGGCGAGTATTTCGACGCGATCGTCGGCGATTACGGAAGAGTTTTGTATTCGCGCAACGGCGAAACGTTTGAACTTTCTGACGCGGCGAGTTGTTTGGCTCGACAGCGCAACGCTTACGCGCACGGCAATTTAGAACGAGAGTTCGACCATAAGTCCTCTTTAGCCCTGATTTATCTGTTGCACGTGGTCTATGCGATACAGTTGCGGCGACACGGCGTCAATGACGCGAACGTCAAAAAAGCGATTAACGATTTATTCGATTGGGGAATGGGTTTTGACGCGATAGACGAAACGGCGCAGGAATCAAAATTCGAGTAAATATGAATCGTGGGATTTGTTGAGCAAACTCGGGAACGACTAGGGATACGGCAAAGGAACGCGTATGCGTTTAACGAAAATTACGATTGAAAATTATCGAGCGATAACCGCCGCGACGATCGACGTCGACGAAAAGACGACGTTAATCGTTGGACGGAACAACACCGCGAAAACGTCGGTCGGCGCTTTTATTCAAACGGCGACGAGCGAGAAGACCGAGAAGGGGACTATTGATTACAACGATTATCCGTTGGCGCAACGTAAAGTTTTGCGCGAACTTTTGACGCAATTCGCGGCGAACGAAATCGAGTTCGACGAATTATGCGAAAAAACGCCAATTTCCGCGATCGAATTTGAAGTCGACTATTCGGCGGAAGGAGACGACGACAATCTAGGCGCGCTTTCGCCGTTTATTATCGACGTCGACGAAAATACGACGACGGTTTTGATTCGCGTTGAATACAAAATTAAGCCGGACGACAAAACGCTGCGACAACTTCTAGAGCCGTATTACTTTAAAGACGGCGTTTATAACGTCGAAAGCGATAAAGCGCGAGAGGCGCTTGCCGATAACTTCGCAAAATTTTTCGAACGAATCGTTTACGCGATCAATCCTAACGACCGTAACGACCGGCAAAGCAAAAGTGCGCAGGAACTCGCCGAGTTGTTCCCGTGGAAAATGGTTTGCGCCGAAAGAACTTTGGGCGAAGACGGAAATCATAGCGTCGATCCGTTGTCCGCGTTGATCGCCGCTTTTTTTGACGCGAATAAGAGCGAACCCGATCCCAAAATCGCCGAACAAATCGATAAATTGCGCCAAGCGGCAACCGAAACGAGCCAGGAAGCGGAACGAGATTTCAACGAAAGACTTAACGAGTTGCTAGAACAAGCGGTCGGTTTTGGATATCCGAACGCCGAGGAGTTGCGGCTTTTGGTGGCGACGAATTTAAGTTTCGACGAACCGTTAAAAAATCGAACGAGCCTCCTTTACGCGTCGAACGGCGGCGACGAAACGTTGCCAGGTTCGCATAACGGACTCGGTTATAAAAATCTTATCAAAATGGAATTTATGCTCGCGGCCTACGCTAAGGAGCTTCAACTGTGCGGCGGCGCTTGCGTTCCGCTGCTCTTTATCGAAGAGCCGGAATCGCATATGCATCCGCAGTTGCAACGCGCCTTTGCGGAGCATTTAGAAAACTTCCTTGAAACGATACAGAATAAGGCGGACGCGTATGTCCAGGTTTTCTTAACGTCGCATTCCTCGCATATCGCCAACACGACGGATTTCGCGAAGATTCGGTACGCGCAAAGAACGCCCGACGGCGTCGTTTACAAAAATTTAAAAGATTTTGCGGAAAGCAAGCCCGAAAACACGACGTTTATTCGCAAATATTTGACGCTCGCTCGTTGCGATCTCTTTTTCGCCGACAAGATTATTTTAGTGGAAGGCGCGTCCGAACGTTTGCTTCTGCCCGATATGATCGCCAAATGCGATAAAAAGGGGCTTTTCAATTCGCGAACATATAAATTGCCCGCTCAATATTATTCGATAATCGAGGTCGGCGGCGCTTACGCGCATTTGTTTGTTCCGTTGTTGGAGTTTTTGGGGGTTCCAAGTCTAGTCTTAACCGACGTCGACTCGATTAGCGGCGGCGCAAAGGGGAGTAAAACACTGGTAAGCAAAGGAAAAACGACTTCTAACGCGACCTTAAAGTATTGGTGGCGGAGAGTGAAGAATGTTTCGGAAAGCGATAAGAGTAGAAAGATTAATTTGTCGGATATCTTGGAACTTTCGTCCGATGAAAAAACGATCGGCAAGATTCGCATCGAATTTCAGACCGAGGAAAACGGTTTACGCGGGCGGTCGCTGGAAGAGGCGATGAGGAACGTCAACCGTGAATTTTACGGCGTGGCGCCCGACGCGACGGAAAAAGATATTGAATATAACGGCAACGGTAAGACCGATTTTGCGTTGAAACTCATCTACGAACGTCTCAATTACGAGGTTCCGGAATACATTAAGAGCGGTTTGCGTTGGCTGAACGATCAATTGGTTTTTACGGAAAAAAGTAAGGAGACCGTCGTAAATGAACAAGACGCTTGAAAACGAACGCTTTACGGCGGCGAAAGCGGAGGCGGATAAAGTCGAGGAACGGATTCTCGACGCGTTGCGACGGGGGCGAAGTTTCCGCGTCGAAGCGGGGGCCGGCTCCGGGAAGACGTATTCGCTAAATCGCGTCGTCGAATGGGTGCAAGCCAATAAAAGAGAAGAGTTTCAACGCAAAAAGCAAAACGCGGTTTGCGTTACCTACACGAACGCGGCGGTCGAGGTGATTCGCGAACGCTTGCCGAACGATTCCTTTATCGAACCTTCGACGATTCACGCTTTCGCTTGGAAAGCGATCAAACGGTATCAAAGCGCGTTGATCGACCAGATTCAAAAGGACGAATCGCTTTGGTCGAAGGGGGCGGAACGCGTTGAAATTTCTAAGGTTGATTATGCGTTAGGAAGTCGATATACGGAAAACGGCGTTCACTATCTCTATCACAACGACGTGTTGGACTTGTTTTGCCGCCTTTTGGATCGGGCTAAATTTCGCCGCGTTTTCACCGATAAGTATCCGCTGATTTTAATCGACGAATATCAAGACTCCTACAGGCCGATCGTCGACCGTTTTGTCGAATATTTTATCGCGCAAGACAGAGGCCCGCAATTCGGCTTTTTCGGAGACGCTTGGCAGACGATTTATCGTTCGAACAACGCTTGCGGTTTGATCGAATGCGAGAAACTCGAAGTTATTCAAAAGAACGCAAACTTTCGCTCCGCGCCTAAGATTGTGGACGTTCTGAACAGATTGCGTCCCGAGCTGCCGCAACGTTCCGCGGTCGACGGTTTCGAAGGCGAGGTTTACGTCGTTACCTGCGACGACTTTAAAGGCGAACGGCGCGTCGACCGCGGCTTTCAAGGCGATTTGCCGGAAGACGAATTAAAAGAACGCTTAAATCTTCTGAATAAACGCGTTCACGAAACGGCCTCGGACGAAAGTTTAAAGACCTTGATGATTACGCATAAGGTTTTGGCGGCGCAACAAGGATACGCTCGGTTTTTGGAGATTTTAGGGAACGATTGGCGGAATGACGACGACGCGTTTCTTAGCTTTTTTATGAAGGTCGTCGAGCCGATTTACGCCGCTTTGACCGAAAAAAATACGCGGGCGCTCTTCGAGGCCCTCGGCGTTAAGCGGCGTCCGATTACGCGAAAATCGGAGAAGGCTTGTTGGAACGAGTTGCGTCAAAAACTTGAAGAGGCGCGCGAGCGGAAAACGCTCGACGTATTGAACGTCGTCGCCGAATCGAAACTGGTTCCGATTCCTCCGAAAGTCGAGGAGCATTTACGGCGCTTTCGCGTCGAACCGGACGCGATCTACGTTGCAAAAACAAGCGCGACGCTTCGAGATTTATTCGATTTAGAGTACCGCCAATTTTGCAACGCGATTAATTTTTTACGTCCGGAGTCGGCTTTTTCGACGGAACACGGCGTTAAAGGCGAGGAATACGACAACGTTATTTTCGTTATAAGCAAGGGCTGGAACCAATACCAATTCGAAACTTACGCGCCGATGATAACGGGCGCCGTCGCCGTTCCGAAAGGCAAGGAAGAGTCGTTTGAGCGCAATCGCAACTTGTTTTACGTTTCCTGTTCGCGAGCGAAAAAACGGTTGATTTTATTTGTTTCGCTATTGCTCGACGCGAAATTTCGAGCGTTTTTGACCGACTTGGTCGGCGAAAAACGCGTTTTAACGTTCGGCAAATTTTTAGCGCTCGACGATTAACTTTTGCCTCGGCGATTGCGCGCGTCGGCGAGAAGAGGCGAAGCGTCGAACCGTCGGCGTTCGACGCTTCGCCTCGAAAGACTTCGTAAGAGATGAAATAAAAGCGTTGCGCGACGTTACAGACAATTCCAAACTTCGTCGATTACGATTGGGTTTTCTCTTTGGGCGGTCATCGCCGCGACAGCGACTCGACGTCGCAAACGACGCGACTTTCGGCGACGTCGAGCGTTAGGAAAGCGCGATATTTGGGGAGGAGCAACCGCGCCGCGCTCGACGATAAACCGTTTTTAATTAAGCAAATCGTCTCTTCGTCGTCGGTTCCGTATTTGATGCGATTGTAAAACGACGCGTCGAGCAGGTCGAGTTCGCGCAAAACTTCCACTAACTTTATTAACGTGTTGTCGACGTAATCTTGTTCCTCTTTAACGCGGACGATCGCCAAGTTCGTCAACTGACGTCGCGTCTTCTCTCTTACTCGAACCCAATTGAGCGGCCCGTTTTCAGCAAACGCGACTTCGCCCCATTTGTCGACGTAAATCAGCTTGTCGTAATTTTTTCGAAGTTCGCCGAGCCAATAGTTGACAAAACGCTCGACCATTTCCGAATAAGAGAGACGCTCGACGCGCCAGTCGAACAACATTGCGTAAAAGCGGCGCGCACCTTCTTTACTCAAAGGAATCCAACGTTTCGGAACCTTTTCTTGGGGAGTTTGAACGAAAAGTTGGCTCAGGACGTTTATCAACACGTTGGCGCCGCTTATTTTAGGAGACGCGTTCCTGTACGCGTCGACGAACGCTTGCATCTTCGTTTCGCAAGCGAAAACGTCGAGTTCGACGACGCCGTTCGCAACGCAAACCTTGCCGACGGGCGTTTGAGCGCGTCGACCGTCGTAATTGGAAACGACGCCGGTTTCGTAATTTTCTAAAAACTCTTCGGCTTCGCGTAAAGCGTTTTGAAGCTTTTCATTATTGCGGACGTCGATATGGTTTAGCAACACGTTTTTTACGTCGTCGCATTCGTTTTTAGTTTGAACTTGCGCCGTTTTTTCTAAAAAATTTTTGATATTGGCGTTCGCTCTAACATATTGTCCAATAACGAGATAAATCTGAGGCGTTAAAAGTTGCAGCGTTCCGGTTTCTCGATTGAAAATTTCGTTGAATCGGCAAACGCGACCGACGAGATTTTTAAACGACGCGCGAGTCAAGTTGGCTTGTCCGCGTCGATTGTCGAGAATAAACATTCGCTCCGCCGGGAGATTGACGCCGGACAAAAGCGTGGCGCTGCAAACGACGTATCGAATCGCCGTTTCGTCTCGATAAAGCTTTTCGACGTAACTCCTTACCGCGTCCGGGACGCTGCCGTGATGGTAAACGACGCCTTTACGCAAGCAGGTCAATAAATGATATTCGGGCGAGAGGTAATCGGCGATATTTTGAATCGCGACGTCGAGCGTCGGGGAGGCGATTTCCGGCAAAGCGTCGGCCAACGCCAAGGCGAAATTTTCAACGTCTTTCGGTTTGTTTAAGTAAACGATATTTTTAGCGGCCGCGTATTTTACAACGACTTGCTCGTCGCTATCCAACGTTGGCGAATCGGGCGCGACGATAAAATCGTTTAAAAATTGGTCGTAAAATTGGAGTCCGTCGCGGTTTCTTACGTCGTAAAGAAAGTATTTTTCCGTTTTAACGTACTCGGAAACTTTAAAAGGCGCGACTTCGTAAGTTGCGTGGCGCGATTGGAGATTCTTGGCCTCGTGAATAAAGGGCGTCAAAAACTTAAACGCGACGTTCGGATTTCGTTTTTTCGCGACGGCGATAACGCCCGCCAACGTGAGATTGCGGCCGTCGTCTTCCAGCAGTTCGTGCGCTTCGTCGACGACGACGCAGTCGAAAGCAAGATTGGCGTCTTTCTTAAAGAGTCGAAGAAGACGTTCTTGCGTCAATACGGCGAGGCAAGGCGCGCCGTTCGCGTTGTACATTTCGGGGTGAACGATAATTTTCGAGAAGTATTTTTTGCCGACTTCGCGAATACGTTTTTGCGTTTGTCCCAACAACGCTCTCGTGGACGTCAAAACGCAAATATTTTTACCGGCGTATTCTTTAACCGCCGACAAAATGAGTTCGGACTTTCCGTAGGAAGTCGGCGCGACGACGGCGACGGTCGCGGCTTTTTGTTCGGTAAAAAATTGGCCGAGCGAGCGTTGTTCTTCGGTTAAATATCCGAACTCCGAAGCATAGCGCTCGACGAACGCGGCGTTCCATTCGGTGAAAAAATTGCGGCGTTCGTCGGCGATACAGCGATTTTCGATAAATTGGCTGACCGGGTACAGCCCTTGGTTAATCGCGACTTCATACAACGGGGCGTATTCGCCGGTTTGATTCCCGTATTCGACGAGAATGCGATAACCGAGCCGGCGAACGTCGACGGCGTCGGCGTTGAGGAAACAAACGGCGAGCGCGAGGAGCGTTTCATATTCGTTGGCGTTTAGCGTTTCGCCGAGGATAAAGCGATGGTAAAGGGCGTCGAAACTCGTTTTTTTAATTTCCTCAAGCGTTAAGTCGCGTTTAAATTGACGTTTCATCCTTTGCCTCGCTTTTTAAAAAATCGTAAACGGCCTCGAAAGTTCCTTTTTGAATCGCGACGACAAACGCGTTCTTAAAGTATTGCGCTTCGACAATTCGAGAGTATTTGCGACCGATCGGCTCGCTTGCGACGCGTTCGGACGTCGGATGAAAAAGCGCGCCGATTAACACGACGTTAAACGTTTGACTAGAATTTTTTTGCGCGATCGCGTTGTCGGCATGTTGGCTCAAAATTTTGTTCATTACGGACGTTTCAGAACTTGCGCCGTTCATCGCGACGCACGCCGCGTTCAGCGCGTTGCGCCAAGACCCGCTATCGTTGGAGTTTAAACGTTCGTATAAATCGTTTTGCGCGTTGTTTAACAGTCCGACGAGGGAAGTCGTCGCGGATTTATGATCTTTTTGCTTAGCGCCGGATTTTATTTCCGCTATCCAGAGTTCGCGATCTTTCGGGTCGAACAGCGTAATATCGAATCCTTTTTTAAAACTACGTTCCTCCATATTGAAAAAGGGCGACGCGGCGATAAACCGGCCTTCGATTTCGAGAATAATGTGCGCTAAAAGTTCGCCGATCATACCTTTGCGTCGGTTTTGCGAAGACCTTTCCGATTCTTGGTAACGTCTTACGAACTCTTTAGCCGTTTCGGGATAGGAATAAAGTAAACAGGGGAATTTCGCTTTCGCGGCTCCGTTGCATATTGCCGACAGGCGGTCGCGAATTTCTTTTTTCAATTCTTCGGAGAGGCGTTCGACGACGTAAAGCGCGTAGCCGTCGCGTTCTTCTTTAATTACTCCCGGTAATAATTCCATAAAACTCGTTCTTGTTAAGGCGGTCGCAAGTCGCCGTTAAGCGTCGCGTCAAGAGATTGCAAGGCGAGCGAATACGCTTGAAGCTCTTGAAAACGCGCGCTGTTTTTCGGCGATTGGAAGTAAAACAAAACACGCTTTTATTATATCGGGAATTCATGAAAAAACAACGCGGTTGTAAAAACCCGATAGAAGATGAAATGCGTTTAATATTAGAATTTTGCATCATTTAGGGCGTGGGATAATCAACGGCGTTCGCTTTAGTTTAAGCTCGGATTTCTTATAAAACAAAGCGCATATTGAAACGATAAAGCGTGGCGCTCGATGGAAGCCGGCGTTCGTTGCGAGCGTTTGCCGAAGCGTGCCGTTGGGCGAGCGAATAGTCGAACAAAAAAGGTTAAACGCGCAAGGAAACCGGCGGCGCTTGCGGAGACGTCGACGATTTATCGGTATAAACGACATAAACGGAACCGATGAACGTAAATTTTTTTAGGCGCGTTTACGGAAGCGCGCTCCGTCAATAAAACGCAACGCCTTGTTTGGCGGAATTAAGAGGGGAAAAAAGCGCAGGTGGGACGCCGGTTGGGATACGTTGCAACAAGAAATTTTTTAGTTAAAATGAAAAAAGCGGGTGGTCGTTGAAAATACCGCGCGACGTCAGACCAGAAAGTTGCGGTATTTCGTTCACGAAGGAAAGAAACGAGTAAAGGATGTTTTTCGGGAAGGAGAAAAGCGAAACAAGTTTTTTTCTGCGGATTGGGAACGGTTTGAAAATCAAATATTGTTTTTGAAAAAATTTAGAAGTTCGAAGTTCGACGGCGTTATGTTTTCTTCGTTTTTAGTAAAAAAAGCCGAAAAAGTTTTAAGCGAGTACTTTCCTTTCGGTTGTCGAGCGACGACGCGAACGCGTGAGTTTGCGTTATTTAGCGAGAAGTTGAAAACTGAAACTGGGCTTAACCTTGACTTTGACGCTAACGAGTTGTTAGAATTGCTGAAATTGGCGGGAACTTGCGTCGACGGTTTTGTTTACCCCTTTAAAACGATTGAGTCGAAAACGGAAAAGGCGCCGACGGAGCTTCCGCGACAAACGAAAATAAACACGCCCGAGCGCAAGGGCGACGGCGGAAGCGCGCGAGCGTTAGGCGACGAAGTTATGAAAATAGAGCGCATTCCGCGAGATCAAATTCCGGTCGACACGGTCAAACGAATTGCAAACGTTTTGTATAAAAATTTTAAGACGGGCTTTTCCTTGCAAAGCGCGGCGGATATGAAACGTTTTCGCGCGTTAGAGCCGGTTTTAAAGCGAGGAAGCGACAAAACGTTGCGCCAACTGATCGCCAGCGTTGGATGTTGCGTCGACGGGGACGTTTACATTATTTTGAAAACCGGGCAAAATTATTTGACGCAATTAGTCGAAGGACTTTTTACTAACGGGTGCGCCGTCATTTATTATGAAACGCTTTTTGAACGTTTTGAAACGACGTTGCAAGAACACCGTTTTGAAACGCTCGCGGTTCTTCGAAATCGATTGCGCGCTTACTTCCGAGATTACGCGTTTTACGACGAATATTTTGAGAAAACGAAAACGCCCGGAAGCGAACCGAAGAAAGTGTTGGGCGAAATCGAACGCGTCTGGCAACGCGACGGCGAGCTTGAACTCGACGTCTTGGCGAACTGGCTCTTAATTCCTAAATCCAAAATTCGCGTCTATTTGAACGCTTCGCCGAAATATGCGTACCAAGGCGCGGGCGTTTACGCGAAAAAAACGTCGCTCCGAAACGTTGCGGCGGTCGTCGAAGCGAGCGAGAAGGAGGCAATGCAAACGACCGACGTTCGCCTTCAAAACGCGACGACGTTTGTAGAGTCCGTCAAAGCGAGCGACGTTTTGAGCGAATCGGCGCGCAACCTGTTGCAAGATATTTTAGCGGAACGGTTTGCCAACGGTTTTCGCTTGAATTCGACGATTGAAGCGGCGCGTTTGCGAAAATATCTCCAAGAATCCGAGCGCGAAGAAGGCTCGGCGCTTGCGCAATCGGACGACGCGACTTTGCGGAATGCGGTTAAACAGATCGGAATTCTTTGCGAAGAAAAGATTTACGTTGTCGACAAAACGACGGACGAGACGATTCGCGCGGAAATCGAAAGCGCGTTTGATTCCGGCGCGAGAGCGATTTTTTACGAATCCCTATTTGACCGTATTGTCGCGGCGTTGCCCGACTATTTTTCGTTAGATTTGCTTAAAGACCGAATTAAAAGTCTTTACGCCGCTTCCGAGCGTAAAATTCGATTCGCTGAAAATTACTTAAATATATATATATATATATATATAGGTCAACGTCTTCGAGCGGCGATTTAGCCGAAAACGAGATTATCGAGGCGGAGCTCCTTCGCGTTTGGAGCGACGCGACGTGCGAACGTATCGACGATTTGCGCGAGCGTTTACCCTATATCCCGGCGTCGGCGGTCGACGTCGTTCTTTCAAAGTCGGACGCGTTTCTAAGCGTCGATAAGAATCTTTACGTTCGTTACGATCGTCTCGACGTTCCGGACGAGGAAAAGAAATTTGCTCTAAACCACGCTAGAACCAAGGTTTCGGAAGTCGGTTTTCTTGCGATTGGCGAACTGCCGTTGGGACGGCTCGAAGCGCGCAACGAGGAAGCGACGCCGGAGCTTTTACGCCGCGCTCTTTTCGAATTGGCGTTAAAAGACGAGTTTCGGCTCTACGGTCGCCTGATCTCTGAAAAGGGGGAAAAGCTGAATCGCGTCGAAGTCGTTCGACGTTTCTGCCGCGCCGCCGTTTCGCGCTTAGATTTGGAAGAAATCCGCGATTTTGCGCTCGATTTAACGGACGGTTCGGCGGTCGACGCTCGAATGTTAGCCTTGGAAGCGGCTTGGAGTTCGCTCGTTTGCTTGGAACAGGGCGTTTTTTACCCGGATCGTTTTCTTTATTTCGACGTCGAGGCGACCGACGCCGCGCTCGACGCGTTCTTTGCGACGCTCGAACCGAAACGCGAACACGCCGGTTCAAAAGAGTTTACGTCGTTTTCTCAGTTTCCGGGTTGCGGCGTCGCTTGGAACGTCTGTGTGCTGGAAAGTTTTTGTCGACGTTTTAGCCGGCGTTACCGTTGGGAAGCGCGCGCTTTCAACACGTCGTCGACCGGCGCCGTATTCCGCGTCGATTCTGAAAAGACGTTCCTCGACGGCGCGAGCGAGTTCGCCGCGTTCGCGAACGTTTGTCTCGACAAATCGGCGGTCGCTAACGTATTAATCGAAGCGGGTTATCTTGCCGACGGCCGTTCCGAAAAAATCCTCGGCGACGTTATTTCAAAGGCCAAAGCGATGCGAAAGGAGGCGCGCTAATGTATTCGTATTCCTATGATCCGAAGACCGGCGGAATTTTGTTGAATCCGACGTCGAGCGACGGCAAAATGTCGAAGGAGCCGCGACCGGTTTACGCGGCGGAGCTCGATTTATTGGGGTTCGGCGACGTTTGGAAATACGACGCGCAAAACGAAGCGCCGTATATGTGGGCCGAGGCGAACGTCTATTATTATCGCGGTCGCAAAGTCGCTAGCCTCAAAGGGGGCAACCTTTACGAAGCGCCGGAGATCGTTCTCGAAAAGGACGAAAACGGCGCCGACGTCGAACCGGAACCGAACGGACGCAAACTGCGCCCGGTCGACTTGAAAAAGATGATCGCCGCGAACGCAAAAACGCTCGAAATTATTGAAAACGCGACGGTTAAGAAAATTAAAAACGTTTACGAGAAGCGACGCGGCAAGTTGGATTGCTTTCACGTCGCGTTTTCGGGGGGGAAGGACAGCGTCGTATTGCTGGATTTGGCGCGCAAAACGCTTCCTCGCGACGGTTACGTCGTTCTTTTTGCGGACACGGGAATGGAATTTCCGGACACTTACGAGACGGTTGAGGCGACGCGGCGCGCTTGCGAAGCGGACGGCGTCGCGTTCCACGTCGCAAAATCGCGAATGACGCCGGAGGAAAGTTGGGCGATTTTCGGGCCGCCGTCGCGCGTGTTGCGTTGGTGTTGCAGCGTTCATAAGAGCGCGCCGCAAACCTTGAAGTTGCGCGAGATAACGCATTGCGCTAATTACACGGGGCTTGATTTTGTCGGCGTGCGACGGCACGAGAGTATGCGTCGTTTTGGATACGACGAGGAAAATTTCGGAAAAAAACAAAAGGGCCAATACAGCCATAACTCCATACTTGACTGGACTTCGGCCGAAATTTGGCTTTATATGTACGCCAACGATTTGCCGATAAACGCCGCCTATAAAAAGGGATTGGCGCGCGCCGGCTGCTTGTTCTGTCCGATGTCGAGCGGCTCGAACGAGTACGTTCGTCGAGCGTGTTACGAAAAAGAGGTCGACTTTTACGTTGACGCGATTAAGAGCCGATACGATTCGCCGGAGAATTCGGAAGAAAAACGGCGTTCTTACGTTTTAAACGGCGGCTGGAACGCGCGCAAAAACGGCCGCGATTTGAACGAGAACGTATTCCGTTGCACGGAAACAAGTTGCGGCGGCGAATTGACAATAAGAATGTTGGAGCCGACTTCCGAATGGCGCGAGT
Organism: Thermoguttaceae bacterium; assembly: GCA_045577885.1. Taxonomy (GTDB): domain Bacteria; phylum Planctomycetota; class Planctomycetia; order Pirellulales; family Thermoguttaceae; genus RUG369. The sequence goes on from JAZNJF010000087.1 coordinate 18,923, forward strand.
GGGTTAAAACGCTCGGGCACGTTCGGCAAACCGGAACCGACGCGTTTACCGTCGATTACGATCGCGAACTGATCGAGTTTTCCTTGAAGGAAACCGACGCGGAAGTCGTCGTCAAGATTCCGGAAGCGACGTTAAAAGAGCGTCCGGCGTTTAGTAAACTGTTTCGCCAAGTGTTTCGCAAAGCCGCGTATTGCATAGGTTGCGACGTATGCGCGTCAAACTGTCATCAAGGCGCGATTCGTTTTGTCGACAAGAAAATTCAAATAACCGATTGTATCGGATGCCGCGAGTGCCACGAGATCGACAGCGGTTGCTTGTTGTTCCATTCGCTCCGTCATCCGCAAGGAGGAGGCATATCCGTGAAAAAAACGACGAGCTTGAACTCTTTCGCCGACCACGCGCCGAAAACCGAGTGGTTCGAAGCGTTTTTCGCCTTAGAAAACAACTTTTATACCGAACATTCGTTGGGGCCGAATCAGTTTTCGGTCTTCGGGCGCTTTTTGCGCGACGCCGGGCTGAGCGCGAAGAAAGATTTTACTCCCTTCGCCGCGTTGATCAAAAGACTTGGATGGGAAGACGAGACGGCGCAAGGACTTATGTTGATTAATCTTGTCGCGCGGAACCCGCAGTTCGAGTGGTATGTTCGCAATTTCGACGTCGGAACGGAGAACCTGCGAGACCGCGTTGAAGAAAAGTTGACCTTGCTCGTAATCGAGATGAGTGAGAAAACAATAGAAAAGGACAACGCGAAGAAGACCGCCGCGTCGATTTGTAAGGCGTTTAAGCGCATTGTCGAAACCCCGATGGGAACGAACTTGAACTTTGGTCGCGTCGATAAAGACGGCAAAGAGGAGTACTTAACCCGAACAAAATGCGTCGTTTCGGAACCGCTCGTCGTCCTTTACGGGCTCTTCAAGTTCGCGGAGAAGTGCGGCGATTATAAGCGCTTCACGCTGTCGGTTTTAATGGACGACGAGATCGAACGCGACGGAGTGTCGCCGACTCGGATTTTCGGGCTCGAACGCGAGGAAACGATCGAAATCTTGCGCGGACTTGCCGCCAAATATCCCGAATTTATCGACGCGACCTTCACGCACGACTTGGAAAAAATCACGTTGGCCGACGACAAAACCTCCGCCGACGTTTTGCGATTGTTTTAATTTATTCGAATAATTAACGTCTTTATTGATAACGTTTCAACTGGATTGGGGCCGATATGCGCAGCGAAAAATACGACGCTTATTTCGACGTCGACGAAGATTATTTTCCGACGATTAGCGATTCGTCGATCAAAAAAGGGGAAGAGAGCGATCCCGATTTTTGGATGCGAACTTACCCGCACGCGACCTTCATCGACGCGCTCAAGAAGTTGGAACGGATTTTGAATCGCGTCGACAAAAAGTCGCTTTGGCTCGAAGGCGCGTACGGAAGCGGCAAGTCCCAGTGCGCGTACGCGTTGCGTCGCATCTTGGAGGTCCCGCAAGAGAAGCTCGTTCAATATTGGGAAAAGTACGACGCGCTGAAAAAAGAGAAGGATTTGCTGCAAAAGTTGATCGGTTGCAAAGAGCGCGGCGTCCTGACCGTTTACCGCTCGTCGTCGAGCGAAATTCGCGACAATCGCAAACTTTTCTTCGCGGTGCAGGAAAGCGTTTTGAAAGCGCTCAAAGCGAAAGGAAGCCGTCATTTAGGCAGCGCGACGCTGCGCGAGGCGGTCGTCGATTGGCTCTCGAAAGACGCGCAGAAAGCGATGTTCGACGCGCTTTTGAAGGGCAAGTACTCTTCGTTTCCGTATCGCTCGACCGACGAAGTTCTCGACAGGTTGCGCGGCGGCGGGGACGTCGGCGACTTGATCGAGAAAATTTTGACGATCGGCGACGCGGAAGGTATTACCGCGTTTGAGCTTACGGTCGACGGCCTTTGCGATTGGCTCAAAGACGTAATCGCGGCGAACGAGCTGCAAATCGTCTTTATTTGGGACGAATTTTCCGAGTATTTCATCAATAATCGCAACAGTTTAACCTCGTTTCAACGTTTGGTCGAACTGAACGCGGAAACGCCGTTCTTTATCGTGCCGATCACGCACGAGTCGGGGGCTTACTTCGCGCCGTCGCAAGATTCGAATTGGAAGAAGATACGCGACCGTTTTCTTCCGGTGGAGATTAAACTGCCGGACTCCGTCGCTTTCGAGTTGATTTCTTGCGCGTTGACCGTTCGCGACGGAATGAACGACCGTTGGAGCGAGATGGCGGAGGACTTGAACTCGCGCTTGGGGAACTCGCGACGCGCCGTCGCTTCGTTGGTTCGCGTCGACGAGCGCACGATGAAGAGCATTATGCCGATTCAGCCGTACGCCGCCGTCGCGTTGAAGTACATCGCGTCGACCTTTAAGTCGAATCAACGGAGTATGTTCGACTTTATTAAAACGGTCGACGACGGCGAAACCCAAGCGTTTCAGTGGTTTATCAAAAATTACGGTCCCGAGGAAGACCGCCCGTTGCTGACGCTCGATATGCTTTGGAACTTCTTTTACGAGAAGGGCCGTCGCGATTTAGACCGTCGAATCGCCGACGTTTTGGACGGTTACGAACCGCGGCGGCGAAATTTGCGCGACGAAGAGCAAGTCGTTTTGAAAGCGATTTTGATTATGCAAGCGCTCGACGCCGCGTTGAACGGTTCCGTTTCGCTTTTCCACGCGACCGAGGAGAATTTACGCGGCGTTTTTGAAGGGACCGCAAGTTTAGAAGGCGCGCGCTCTTGCAACATCGCCGACAAAATGATGCGCGCCGGCGTGTTGTTCAAAAAGAAGATCGATAAAAAGACCGAGGTGTACGCCGTTGAAATGTCGACCGGCGACCAGTCGAAAATCGACGAGATTAAAGATAATATTCGCAACGTT
>JAZNJF010000088.1:0-15646 GCA_045577885.1 Thermoguttaceae bacterium
CGGTATTTCGCGTCTTTTTCGAACGCGGCGCGAACGGACGACGGAACGTCGTCGGGAAACGTCGGCGTTTCAAGGAGTTGGAAGTCGAAGTCGCCGCTCGTTCGCAGTTGGATCGCCGTCGTCAAACGGAGCGGTTCCGACGTCGCGGGGATCGTTGTTTCGGCGGCGCCAAGTTGCGAGTCGAGACGAGTTAAGACGGCGCCTTCGCGCAACTCAAACGACGTCGCGCCGGGGTTCGGCCAGTCGGCGACAACGAGAAACGCAAGAAGCGTCGACAGGAAAACGAACGTTTGCCAAGGTTTGCGGCGAGTCGGCGCGGGTTCCGGAAGCTCTAGCGTCGTCGCGATTCGTTTCGTTTCGTCGCGTCGGAAAATCGCCGACATAAGGAGACCGACGATTAGACTGATCGCGATCGCTAAAAACGTCCGAGCGACGCCGAGTTTGACGCCTAACACGCTCGACGTCAAGAAGATAGCGACGACGCTTAAAGCCGGGCCGGAACACAAAAACGCGCAGGCGGGCCCGAGCCCGGCGCCGACGCGGTAAATTCCGGCGAACATCGGGAGAACGCTACAAGAGCAAACCGCCAAAAGCGTTCCGGAAATCGACGCGACGCCGTAAGCGGTCGCTTTGTTCGCGGTCGGTCCTAAATACTTCAAAATCCGCTCTTTGGAAAGGAAAGTCGCGATCGCGCCGGCGATAAACATCGCGGGAACGACGCAACCGAGCGTATGATAGCGGGCGTACCACTGCAACGTTCGCAGAGCGTCGAACGCCGCCTCTTGGACTTTCGGGTTCGCGACCGGGAGAAAATAGGCCGCCGCGAACGTCGCTAAAACGCCCGCGAAAATAGTTCGTTCTTTCATTTCAACTCCTTGCGTATATTGGGTTGGCGGCGTCGGCGGAAACGCGCGTCGACGAAAACAAAATGGAAAAACAGTTGCTTGTTTGGCTTATTAAGCAAGTATTGGCGGTGAAAAAACGCCGTTGCGAAACGGCGGTTATACGACGAAGGAACGGGCGCGGCGATGGAAACGACGACTTAACGTCCGCAAGCGCAACGTTTGGCGTCGCCGTCGAGGGCGTCCAGACAGTCGAAAATTCGCGTCAAACACGGGCAAGCCAAGCGGTAATAAACGTTTTTGCCGCGCTTCTCGCTGTCGACGACGCCGGCGTTTTTAAGAACGCCTAAATGGCGCGAAAGCGTCGACATATCGATCGGAAACGATTCCAGCAAAACGCAAACGCAGAGTTCCCCCTCCGCTAAATCTTGGACGATTCGCAAACGCGTCGGGTGCGCCAACGCTTTAAAAACGGCGACTTTAGCGTCGAGCGATGAAAATTTGCCCATTGGTCTCTCCTTTCTTTATTTGCAATTTTAGCCAAACGAACAAGTTTGTCAAGAGCAAAAATATTTTTTTCGAGGAAGGGACGTCGATTGGGCGAGTCGATTCGATAAAAAACGCGGCGCCGTCGGAACGGGAAAGACTCCGCTCGACGGCGCCGCGTTTGCGTTTCTTAACGACGTAAAACGTTAAACGGCGGTTATTTCGGATTTTCTTCCAAAAATTTGCGGATCGCTTGCATAAACTCGTATCCGTAATTCTCCAGTTTTTTGCGTCCGACGCCGGAAACGTCCAAAAATTCGCCGTCCGTCTCCGGTTTCAGGTACGTCATGTCGACGAGCGTTTTGTCGCTAAAAACGGCGTAAGGCGGGACGTTCTCGTCTTTAGCGATCTGCAAACGCAACGCGCGCAACTCTTCGAACAACCGACGGTCGCGCGGAGAAAGCGAGCTTTTCGAGTAAGGGTTCGCCGACGCCGAGTTGAACGAAACGCTTGCGCCGCTTGCGGTTGCAAACGTCGACGAACCGCCGGAGCGACGCGACGTCGTCTTTTTCTTTTTGCCGGTCGGGCGCTCGACGATCTTCACTTGGCGTTGGCCGCGCATCGCGTCCCAACCGAGCCGGGTAACGCGCGGTATCGGGAAGTTTTTCGACGGGTCGAGCTCGGCCAAACCTTGCGTCAACAGCGCGGAAATCAAGTAACGCCAATACGTTTTGTCGCGGTCGGCCCCGACGCCGAACGTCGGAAGGCGGTCGTGTCCGAAGCGCTCGACTTTCTCCGTTCGGGCGCCGATCAACACGTCGACGATATGCCCGACGCCGAACGCGTTCCCGGTGCGCTGCATCGCGGAGAGCGCCTTTTGAGCGTCGACCGTCGCGTCGACCCGGCGAACCGAACCGACGCAATAGTCGCAACCGCCGCAACCGCAACCGCTTTTCGACGCGTTTTCGGGCGACGCGGCGTCGTCGGACGCGTCGGAACCGTTTTCGTCGGCGTTAAAGTTCGGCGGAATATACGTTTCGCCGAAATATTTTAAAAGATTGGCGCGTCGACAGCCGTCCGTCTCGGCGAAAGCGACCATTTCGTTCAAACGTCGCGACGCGGCGTCGCGAGCCTCCGGGTCTTGGTAGTCGTCGAGAAAACTGCGGTGAATCGCGATGTCTTGATAACCGTACACGAGGAGACAGCGCGCCGGGGCGCCGTCGCGACCGGCTCGGCCCGTTTCTTGGTAATAGCTTTCGACGTCCTTCGGCAGGTCGCCGTGAACGACGAAACGGACGTTCGATTTGTCGATCCCCATCCCAAAAGCGACCGTCGCGACGACGATCGGCGTCTCGTCGTTGGCGAACGCGTCTTGAACGCGAGCCCGTTCCGCGTCGGTCAGTCCGGCGTGATACGCCTCCGCTTTGAACCCCTGTTTGCGCAAGAATTCGGCGGTCTTCTCGACGTTTTTGCGCGTCGAGCGGTAAACGACGCCCGATTCGTCCGGAACCTCTCGCAAAAAGTCGAGGAGTTGGCGGTCGAAATCCTCTTTGTAAGCGATTTGATAAAAGAGGTTCGGACGGTCGAACGACGCGCGGACGCAAAACGGGTCGCGGAGTTTCAGGAGCGTTTGCACGTCCTCCGAAACGCGGTCGGTCGCGGTCGCGGTGAAGGCGGCGATCGGGCAATTCGGGAAGAGGTCGGCGATTTGGCCGAGTTCGAGATAGTCGGCGCGGAAGTTGTGTCCCCATTGCGAAATGCAGTGCGCTTCGTCGACGGCGAAAAAGCCGAGTTCGACCGACTTCAAAAACTCTTGGAAGCGCGGCGTGTTGAACCGCTCCGGCGAGACGTAAAGCAAGTCGAGCGTTCGGCGGTCGGCGGAAGCGTAAATGTCGCGCAACTCCGCGAGCGAGGTCGTCGAGTTCAGGGTCGCGGCGCAGATTCCGTTCTTTTGCGCGGCGTCGACTTGGTCTTTCATCAGCGACAACAGCGGGCTGACGACGACGCAAACGCCGGGCGTCAGGAGCGCGGGCAACTGATAGCAAAGCGACTTCCCGCCGCCGGTCGGCATCACCGCGAACACGTCGCGGCGGTCGAGAAGAGCGCGGACGATCTCCTCTTGGTAAGGGCGGAACGTTCGATAGCCGAACGCGTCGGCGAGCGTTTGGTAAATGCGGTCGGTTAGGGCGTCGGCGGACATCGTGGTAAGTCGGCGGGCGAGCGAAAAAAGGAAAAAAGGAAAGGGAAAAACGTCGGGGAACAAACGAACGGCGAAAGGAAAAAACGGAAACGCCGTCGGCGCGACCGTCGTTATTAATTATACCCAAAAACGCGCCGCGACCAAGGGAAGGGGCCGAACGAACGCGGAAAGAAAATTTTTCTTTTTTTGAAAAAAAAGCCGTCGAGCGGTAACGAAACGCAAACGTTCGCGTACTTAAGGGAAATTTTTTCGTCGAGAGCGACGCTCCGATTTTAAGGGACGACGGCGGAAAAGTCGACCCAAACTCCGCTTTTTCCGTCGCGTCCCCTCCTTGACGAGCGGCGAAAGTCGGCGATAATAGATAAAATTCTACCGGTAGCGGTTCCTTCGCGCGTTTCCCTGTTCGCTTCTTTTGACGTTGCGCGACGGACGCCGCTTTGCCCAAATCGCCGCTTTCAAGCGGTTCCCGTTAAGAATAATTGAGAAGAAAATGCAAGCGTTTCGTTTCGGCGCCGTCGGGCGTCGTTTCTCGTCGTCTTCGCGTTTGCCGATTTGCGCCGTCGCGGTTTGCTCCGCTCTCGTCGCGTTTTCCGGTTGCGAACAACTCGACTCGACGTTGGTTAAACTTGGTTTGAAAAAAGACGAAGCGGCGGCCGCCGGGCCGGACGTTCAATCGGCCGCGCCGCAAATTCCGCAAGTCGGCGTTTACACCGTCAAAACGGAAGCGGTTCCGTTGATTCTCGAACTCCCGGGACGCACCGCGGCTTACAACGTCGCGGAAGTGCGCCCGCAGGTTAGCGGAATCGTTTTGGAACGCAAATTTGAAGAAGGTTCCGCGGTCGAGGAAGGGCAACAGCTTTATCAAATCGACGACCGTATTTACGTCCAAAACCGCGCGAAAGCGAAAGCGCAAGTCGACTTCTGGACGAAGCAAAACACCCGCGTTACGAGCTTGATCGACAAAAACGCGGCGAGCCAACAGGACGCCGACACGACGGCCAACTCCTTCGCGACCGCGCAAGCCGACTTCGCGCTCGCCGACTTGAACATCGAATACTGCCGCGTCGAAGCGCCGATTTCCGGGCGCGTCGGTTTCTCGCAAGTTACCGAAGGCGCGCTCGTCTCGACCGGCCAACCGCTCGCGATGACGACGATTCAACAAATCGACAAAATTTACGTCGACCTGAAACCGTCGGTCGCGTCGGCCCTCGCGACCTTGCACCCGCAAGAAGGCGAAGAACTTTGCCCGTATTTCCAAGGCGCGAAGGTCGAAATCGAACTCGAAGACGGAACGCGCTATCCGCTGACCGGGAAAGTCGAACGCGTCGACAACGCCGTCGAAGCGTCGGTCGGGACGGTCGCCGTCCGCGCGGTCTTCGACAACCCGAACTGGAAAGAGCTGAACGGCGCTCTGTTGCCGGGGATGTTCGTTCGCGCGTTCGTTACTTACGGTTCCCGTCCGAACGGGATTCTCGTTCCGCAACAAGGCGTCTTCCGCAACGCCAAGGGCGAGCCTTACGTTTGGGTCGTCGACGCGGAAAACAAAACGACGCAACGCCCGATCGTTTCGGAACGAACGCTCGGCATTACCGCGATCGTCGAATCCGGGCTCGAACCGGGCGACCGTATCGTCGTCGAAGGCGTTCAGTTCATCAGTCAAGGCGCCGAAGTCGCGCCGACCGAAGCGACCGACGTCGAAATGATTCGCGATTACGAACAAGCCGAGCAAGCCGAAGCGCCCGCCGTCGAAGCCGCGCCGGTTCAAGCCGAAGCGCCGGTTCAAGCCGAGTAATTGCGACGGGAGGTGAAAAGTGTCTCATTTTTTTATTGAGCGGCCTATTTTCGCTTGGGTCGTCGCGATCCTGATCATGTTGGCCGGGACGCTGGCGGTTCTCGGGTTGCCGATTTCGCAGTATCCGAACGTCGCGCCGACGGCGATCGCGATCAACGGGTTCTACCCGGGCGCGTCCGCCGACACGATCCGAGACAACGTCGTCCAAATCGTCGAGCAACAAATGACCGGGCTCGACGGCTACCGTTACATGGACTCGTCGAGCTCCTCGAACGGTATTTTCGAGATTATCGTTACGTTCGAACAAGGCACCGACCCGGACGTCGCGCAGGTTCAGGTGCAGAACAAACTGTCGCTCGCGACCCCGCTTCTTCCGGCGGAAGTCCAGGCGCAGGGGATGAGCGTCGACAAACAACAGATCAACTTCTTCCTCATCGTTACGCTCTACAGCGAAAACGGTTCGATGGACGAAAGCGACTTGGGCGACCTCATCGAATCGACGCTGAAAGAGCCGCTCGGACGCGTCGACGGCGTCGGTTACATCCAAGTTTTCGGCGGTCAGTACGGGATGCGTATTTGGCTCAAACCGGACAAACTCCGAAGTTACAATATGACGCCTCAAGACGTCTTGGCCGCGGTGCAAGAGCAAAACGTCCAAGTTTCCGCCGGGCGTCTCGCGGGCGACCCGACGGTCGACGGCGCGCAATTCACCGCGACGATGGTCGCGACGAGCCGCATGACGTCGAAAGAAGAGTTCGAAAACATCTTGATTCGGACGAATCCGGACGGTTCGCAGGTGCGCCTCGCGGACGTCGCCGACGTTGAACTCGGTCGCGAAAAATACGGCTTTAGCGCTCGCGTCGGCGCCGTTACGGAAGACGCGGAAACCGGCGAAACGATCGCTAAAGCCTACCCCGGCTGCGGGTTGGCGTTGCGTTTGGCCGCCGGCGCGAACGTTTTGGAAACGACGAAAGAGGTCAAAAAACGCGTCGAAGAAATGAAAAAATTCTTCCCGCCGGGCGTTAAAGTCGCTTACGCGCAAGAAAACGCGCCGGTCGTCGAAGAGTCGATCGAAAAGGTCGCGCACACGCTGATCGAAGCGATCGTTTTGGTTTTCGGCGTTATGTTCCTCTTCCTGCAACGTTTCCGCGTTACGTTGATTCCGACCTTCGCGGTTCCGGTCGTTCTTTTGGGAACGTTCGGCGTTATTTACGCTTGCGGGATGTCGCTGAACGTCATCATTATGTTCGCGTTGACGTTGGCGATCGGCCTCTTGGTCGACGACGCGATCGTCGTCGTCGAGAACGTCGAGCGCTTGATGAGCGAAGAGGGCTTGGACGCGAAAACGGCGACGAAAAAGACGATGGACCAAATCCAAGGCGCGCTCGTCGGCGTCGGCGCCGTTATCTGCGCCGTCTTTATCCCGACGTCGTTCTTCGGCGGTTCGACCGGCGTTATTTACCGTCAGTTCTCGGTCGCGATTATTTCGGCGATGACGCTGTCGGTCTTTATCGCGTTGACGTTCACCCCGGCGCTCTGCGCGACGATGCTGAAATCGCACGGCAAAAAGCGTTTCGACCTGTTCGGCATGTTGTTCGGCTGGTTCTTTAAGGGCTTCAACGTCGGATTTAACGCCTGCTCCGCCGGTTACGGGCGTTCGGTCGGCGTTATCGTTCGCCATCGCTTCTTGTTTATGATCCCCTTCGTTCTCATCGTCGCGATGGTCGCTCGGTTGTATCCGCAGATGCCGACGGCGTTCCTCCCGGACGAAGACCAAGGAACGCTCTTCGTTCAAGCGCAGCTCCCCGAGGGCGCGAGCCAAGAGCGCACCGAAGAAGTCGTCGCGCAGATTACCGATTACCTCCTCGCCAACGAGTCGGACTCGGTCAACGCGGTCTTCGAAGTTACCGGCTTTAGCTTCTCCGGGATGAACCCGAACGCCGCGATCTGCTTCGTCAGTTTGAAGCCGTTCGACCAACGTCAAGGGGAAGGCCAAGACGTTTACTCCATTCGCGACCGCCTGATGGGCGCGTTCGCCGGCTTCAACAAAGCGCAAATCACGCCGATCGTTCCGCCGTCGATTATGGAGCTTGGGACGGCTTCCGGTTTGGAATTCTTCCTGCAAGACCAAGCGGCGGTCGGACACGACAAGTTCAACGCGATTCAGGGCCAATTCCTCGGCGCGATGATGCAAAGCGGCAAGTTCGCGATCGCGTTCCCGAACGCGCTCCCGGACGAAGCGCAGTACAAAATCGACGTCGACTCCGAAAAAGTCCGCGCGATGAAGATGAACTTGACCGACGTCAACAACGTCTTGTCGATCGCGCTCGGTTCGGCGTATATTAACGACTTCGTCGACCGCGGCCGCGTCAAGAAGGTTTACGCGCAGGGCGAGCCGTCGTCCCGCGTCAATCCGGTCGACTTGGAAAAATGGCACGCGCGCAACCAAGACGGCCAAATGGTGCCGTTCTCGGCGTTCGCGTCCGGCCATTGGATTCACGGCGCGCCGAAGTTGGCTCGTTTCAACGGCGTCGAGAGCGTCAAGTTCACCGCGATTCCGCTTCCGGGCGTCAGCACCGGGGACGCGATGAAGGTCGTCGAAGACATTGTCGAAAACCAACTTCCGCAGGGCGTCGGGTTGAGCTATTCCGGGATTTCGTTCGAAGAGCGTCAAGCCGGTTCGCAAACGGGCCGACTTTACGCGCTCGCGATGGTCGTCGTATTTCTTTGTTTGGCGGCGCTTTACGAGAGCTGGTCGGTTCCGTTCTCGATCGCGATGGTCGTTCCGTTCGGGGCGCTCGGCGCGATTTTGGCGACGCTCAACAGCGGCCTTTCGAACGACGTGTTCTTCCAAATCGGTCTCTTGACCGTTATGGGGCTGTCGGCGAAAAACGCGATTTTGATCGTCGAGTTCGCGAAGCAGATGGTCGAGAAGGAGAACGTTCCGCTCTTGAAAGCGACGGTTATCGCGTCGAAATTGCGTTTGCGTCCGATTATCATGACGTCGATGGCGTTCGCGCTCGGCGTTCTCCCGATGGTTCGGGCGCACGGCGCGAGCGCGGTCAGTCAACAATCGCTCGGGACGTGCGTTCTCGGCGGAACGTTGGCCGCGACGTTCTTGGCGATCTTCTTCGTTCCGCTCTTCTACGTCTTCGTCGTCGGGATTTTCAACCGCAAGTTGTTGCGCCCGTCGAAGAACAAGCCGAGCGAACAAAACGCCGACGTTAGCGCGAGCGCTTGACGCAAACGCGCCTAAAACGACGATTTAGCGGCGAAACGAAAGCGGAGGTTCGAAGCGATTCGGGCCTCCGTTTTTTTACGTCGAAGCGCGCCGAACGGTTTTTCGAGTCGAGCGTTTCGGGAAATTTTGCGGAAATTTTCCTTTCCTCCGCTTTCCAAAAACGGCGGAGCGCGTAAAATAAAAACGAACGCGCCGACGATACCGCGTCTTTTCGGCGTCTCGGGTCGCGACGTTCGTCGCCGACGGCGCGTTTTTTCGCTTTGCGCTCTTGACGCAAAACGCTCGAAAGGTTATCCTTCCCTGTAATTTGCTCCGGTTCGGTTCCGCGAACGTTTGCGTCGACCCGAACCCCGACGGTTTGCGCGGCGACCGACGTTTTCGACGTTCCGCTCTCCGTCCGATCTCGACCCGATAAAAGGCGACGTTATGAAATGCCAAAAATGCGATAAAGTCGCGACGTTTCACATCACCGAAATGAACGACGCGTCGCAGCCGGAAGAGCTGCATCTTTGCGACGAACACGCTTACGAATATTTGCACAAAAACGACGCGAATAAAGCCGACGAAACCGACGAACATTCTTGCGGTTGCGGTTGCGGTTCCGAATGTTCCCGCGACGACGCTTGCGAATGCGAAAACGCGTCGAGCGCCGACGAAGAAAGCGACGCGTCGCTCAAAGAATTGACCGAAGACCTGATGGAAACCGACTTCCAGTCTTGCCCCTGTTGCGGGCTCGGTTTCCAAGAGTTCCGCAAAACCGGCCGTTTGGGGTGCGCGAACGACTACCGCGCGTTCCAAGACCGCCTCGACCCGTTCCTCTTGAGCGTTCACGGCGCGAGCGAACACGTCGGCAAAACGCCGCGACGGCGCGGAGTCGTCGTCGATTACGGTCCGACGCTCGTCCGTTTGCGCAACGAGTTGGTCGACGCCGTCGCGACGGAGGATTACGAGCGCGCGTCGGTTTTACGCGATAAAATTAAGGAGTTGACGCTCAAAACCGCTTGACGCAAAGCGGTCGAGTTTAACGAAAAAACGCCGCGTTCGAAGAGCGAAAAGCGAACGAACGCGGCGTTTAACGTTTGAAAAGGCGGCGTTTAACGCGTCGAAGCGTCGGCGTCGGTCGGCGTTCCGAACAAAAAGCGGCGCGCCGCGTCGAGCGTTCGGCGTCCGAACTCGCGTTCGTTTTCGGGCGTTTTGTTCGATCGGTTCGTCGCGGCATTGCGAGCGCGCGGCGGTTTCGGCGGCGCTAAGCGACCGAGCGGCGTTTCTTGCGCGGCGACGGCGGCGACGATTAAGTCTTTGAACCAAAGCGTTTTCGCGAGTTCTTCCGGCGTTTCGAACTCGTTCCAACTGTCGACGGTCGTTTCGAACTCCGCCAACATTTCGGCGCGCGTCGGCGTCGTTTGGGTCGCGTCGGTTTGAATCTTGATATAAAGTTCTTGCCAACCGACGAGTTCGTCGATCGTTTCTTGGAGTCGGCGCGTTTTTTCGGCGTCCGGGGCGGCGTCGTAAGCCTTTCTTTTCGCGACGAACCACTGCATCACGAGGAGCCGAACGTTCTTTTCGACGGCGGGCGTTTTTTTCGTTGGGGCGTCGCCGTTTTTCGTTTGTTCGCGACTCGCGCTCCAACGTTTGAGGAGCGCGGGGCCGGGCCGAACGTCGTCGGAGAGGACGTATTCGCTTGTTCGCGGCGAATCGGCCGAGCGCGGCGCGACGTAATAATCGAGCCGCAAATACGGCGCGCGCTTAGCGTTCGGCGTTTCCGACGCGTCGAGTTCGGCGTCGTCTTCTTCGAAGCGCAATTCTTCTTCGACTTCTTTTTTAGCGCGTTTGGCGAAGAACGTTCGCGCGAACTTCTTCGCTTGCGGCGGGAGTTCGAGTTTTTCCGGTTCGAAGACGCCGTCGGCGCCGCCGATCGTTTCGACGTAACGGTCGAAGAGGCGTTCGCGCGTTTCCGGCGTTTCGGCGCTCAAATCGCGGAGCGCGAGCCAACCGACGAGTTTCCCGGTCGACGCGTTTTCGGCGTCGATCGGCGCCGAGACGTTCCGCCAATAAAGGAACGCGGCGACCAAGCCGAGCGCGACGACGAGGAGCGCCGCCGTTAGCGCGAGACGCCCGAAACAGCCGAGTCGCGAGGAGCGAACCGGGCGCAAGTAGGGCTCGGAGTACGACGCGTCGGCGTCGGGCGCGTCAAAATCGTTAAATCGTTTTTCCAAGGGAGTTCCTTTGTTCCTAAACGAGGGAAAGCGAGCGTTGCGGAAGGACGCGTCGCGTCGGCGGCGGAAAATACGCGCAAAACGCTCGAAGTTCGACGAAAATGACGAAAATAGCGAGATAAAGACTTCCTTTCCGGCGATTTTTTCGTTATAATGTAAAGAGGCCGAACGTCTTTTTGCGCCGCGTCGGTCGAACTTTGAACCGTTTTATATCAAAAATTTCGTCGTTTCCGCAATACGAAAAATTTTCCCGCCGCCGCGTCGAGCGTTTCCGCGCGGCCGGACGAGAAGAGGAGTCGTTTATGAAGATCGCCGCCGAGTCCTTATTCCGTTGTTTCCGTTCGACGTTGCCGTCGGCGGTTCTCTTGAGCGCGTTGAGCGGAGGCGTCGGAGAGCTTTTCGATCTTTCGCAAGCCGTCGCGCAAACCGGTTCCGCGTATTCGGCGACGCCGGGCGTTCCCGGAACGCCTCCGCCGAACGCTCCGAACGCTCCGAGCGCGGCCCCGCCGAACGCTCCCGGCGCTCCGAGCGCTCCGAGCGCGACCCCGCCGAACGCTCCGACCGCCGCCGCGTCGACGCAAAAGAGCGAAGCCGCTCAACGCGTCGAAAAACTTTGCGGAGCGAAAAACGCGGGCGTCGTCGGCGAACCGCTTTCGTTGGAAAAACTCTTGTACGGCGTCTATTCTCCGCGCGAACGTTATCGACGTTTGGCGGCGTATTGGGATTTGGTCGGCAAACGCGCTTATTTCAACCTTTGCGCCGAATGCGCGAGCTTCGCGAACGAGTGCGCCGCGAAAGTTCAAAAGAAATACGACGGCGCGACCGTTCCGCAAGAGACGACCGCGCTCCTCGCCGCGGCGCGTTTGGTCGCCGCGCAGCGCCGCGAAGCCGCGCGAATCGACTTCGTTCGAAGCCAATACGCGTTCGACGCCGCTTTTTCGTCCCCCGCCGCGCGCCGCGCCGCTTGGGAGCGCCGTCGTTACGAAGCGCAAAACGCCGCCGCGAACGGAGCCGGAAACGACGCCGCGCAAGCCGCCGCCGACGCCGTCGGAACGCCGACGTCGCCGGTTCTTTACGTCCCGACCGCGTTTCCGACGGTCGACGCTTACGCGACGCGCTTCGACGAGATCGCGCGCCGTCGCGGCGTTTCGAACGAAGCGGCGCGCCTAAACGTCGCGCTTCCGCTCCTTTACGAAGCGACGCAAAGTCGAGCCGAACAGGCGCGGGGCGAATGGAACAACCTTAACGCGGCGTTCGTCGCGCCGCAAACGTCCGAAGCGGCGCTCTTCGCGGCGCTCGACCGTTATCTTGGCGCGTCGCGCGAAATGTTGGCGGCGACGACGCGATACAATCAAGCGATCGCCGCTTACGTCGCCGAAACGGTTCCCGGTTCCTTGCGCGGCGCCGCGCTGTTGAAGACGTTGAATTTGCGCCCGACCGCCGTCGCGCCGCCGTCGAAAGAGGGAGCGAATCCCGGCGCGCCCGCCGCGTCGACGAACGTCGCTCGCAAGCCGTTCGCCGCCGAAACGCCGATCGCTTCGGCGACTTTTGTCGCGCCCGCCGCCTCCGCCGTTTCCGCGATCGCGCCGACGTCGTTCGTCGAACCCGCGCCGAAACCGGACTTAACGCCGACGCCCGGCGCGCGTCTCGAACCGGCGGAACCGCTTCCTTCCGCTTCGACGAAATCTCTCCCGACGCCCCCGGACCAACCGGCGGCTTCGGCGGAACCGCTCCCGGCGACTCCGGACCAACCGGCGACCCCGGATCAACCGGCGACCCCGGACCAACCGGCGCCCGCCGCCGAGTCGACCGAATCCGGCTCGTCGACGCTCGTCGTTACCGGATACGAACAACCCGCCGAAGAGCCGACGCCGCCCGCCGCCGACGCCGAGTCCGAAGAAAACGCTCCGAGCGACGCCGCGTCCGAAACGCCCTCCGCCGCCTTCTTCGTCGGTCGAATCGTTCGCGGTCAAGCGCCGGAGACGACGCCCGAGTCCGCTCAAAACGCCGACGTCGCCGCGACGCAGACCGCTCAAAAACCGCAAACGCCGCCCTCCGCCGCGTCGTCGCAAAGCGCCCAAAACGCCCAAGTTCCGGCGTCCGCCGCAAACGCCGGAGCGAGACGCCGCGTCGACGAAACGGTCGCCGCTCTTTTCGCGACGCCGAAAGCGGAACCGAGTCCGAACGGCGGCGCCGCCGGTCCGCTCGAAGTCGCGACGACGCTTCGCGCGGTTTTGGAACGCGTTCCGGTCGCCGAACGCGCCGCGACCGTTCGCGCTTATTGGCGCTTGCAAGAAGCGTCCGCTCGCGTCGCCGTCGAAACGACGTTGGCGCAAACGTTGGCGCAAGCGTTTAACGAACTTAACGCGCAAGCGTCCGGCTCGGACGCCGCCCGGCTTTACCTCGCCGCCGCTCGCGGAGCGCAAGCTCGCGTCGCCGAAGCGCGAATCCTCAAACGAGACGCTCAAATCGCGTTGACGCGGCGAGCGCGTCTGCCGCTCGATCAAGGTTGGCCGATTCCGGCGACGCTTCCTTTCGCCGGGCCGACGTACCGCCTCGAAACGCCGTCGACGACGAGTCCGACGCTCGCGCTCGAAGGCGCCGTTATCCCGGAAAACTTGAAGGCGCTCGAAACGCTCGGTTCGGCGTTCGGCCCTCCGGCGACCCTTTGCTCCTTCGACGTTTCGCCCGCTTCCGCCGCCGATCCGCTCGTTCCGCTCGCGACGCTCGAAAAGAAACGCGAATCGCTTCTACTGTTCGTCGAACTCGTCGTCGCGACGAACGTCGCGATCGCCGAATACGTCGCGAGTTATCCCGCCGGGTTCGTTTCGGTCGACCGTTTCGTCGACGCGCTCGTCGGACCGGGAAAGTGAACTGAAACAAATTTGACGATTTTGACGGATTTTTGCTAAGTAAGGGGGCGGCGGCGGACGATAAGTAAAGAGGACGGCGCGCCGACGCGGCCGCCGCGACGCTTTGGCGAACGCTCGCCGACGTCGAACGAATAGAAACGCGCCCGCCGCGAGAGATAAGCGGCGACGGCAGGGAAGCTTGGCGCGGTTTTAACGAAGGATTCGATTATGCTTGCTCAACGACGCTTTATTCTCGCCGCCTGCGCGCTCTTGACGGCGCTCGTTTGTTCGGCCGGGTGCGCCGGCGCGCTGATGACGCCCCTTTATCTCATCAAAGGAACCGACGCGCCCGCGATTTTCGCCGACCAAATGAAAGAGATTCCGAAAGAATCGAAAATGGTCGTCATTTGTCGTTCGAACCTGAATCTTTTCGGCCAATCGAACCCGAACGCCGACTTGGCGACGAGCGTTACTTACGTCGTGTCGAACAATATTAAGGGCAAGAAAAAGAAGAAGCTCGAATGGATTCCGTACGAACGCGTCGAAGAAATGTTCGACGAAGAGGCGTTTAAGTCGGAAAGTTTCGAGAAAATGGGCGCGAAGCTCGGCGCGGACTACGTGATCGGCGTCGAAATCGACGCGTTCGAAATTCACCATTCGCCCCAATTTTACCAAGGGAACGCTAAAGCGCTCGTTCGTTTGATCGACGTGAAAAACGGCGAAACGCTCGCGCGGCAGTCGACGCCGAACTTCGCGTATCCGCCGACGCCGATCCCGAAGTCGGAATATCAAGAAATCGAGTTCCAAAAGACGTTTACCGTCAAGTTCGCGCAAAAGATTTCGACCTTCTTCTGCCCGTACGACCCGCACGACGAGTACGCGCTCGACTCCGACTTCGCTAATCGTTGATATTGCGACCTTTAAAGCGGTTTTCGTTTGATGCGAAGCCGCTTTTTTATTTTATCCGTTTTCTTTATTTTTGCCAATTTAACGAAGGAGACCCGTAGCGTGTCCGCCGAAACGAACGAAAAACAAGAAAAATCCGCTCTCGCCGTCGCCGCGCCGAAGACCGTTTTCGCGATCGGGTGCCATCCGGACGATATCGAGTTCACGATGGCCGGAACGCTCGCCTTGTTGAAGGCGCGCGGCTGCTCGATTCATTATATGTCGATCGCGAACGGTTCCTGGGGCTCCGCGACAATGCGTCGCTTTGAAACGATTCGAACGCGTCGCGACGAAGGCGCGGCCGCCGCGGCGTTCCTGGGCGCGACGTTTCACGAGTCGCTGACCGACGACCTCGACGTGTTTTACCGTCGCGAAACGCTTTTGCAGTTGATCGCCGTTATTCGCGAAGTCGACCCGGATATAGTGTTAACGCAGTCGACGTCCGACTATATGGAGGATCACCAAAACGCCGGACGTTTGGCCGCGACCGCCGCTTTTTGCCGTTGTATGGCGAACGCGCCGGTCGAACCGCCGACGCCGCCGACTTTTAAGGACGTCGCCGTCTATCACGCGCAGCCGCACGGGAACCGCGACGCGATGCGGCGCTTAGTGCGCGCGGAGCGTTACGTCGACGTTTCGACGGTTCTCGACGTCAAACGTTCGGCGTTGGCTTGTCATCGCAGTCAAAAGGAATGGCTCGACGCGTCGCAGGGGTTCGACTCTTACCTCGATTCGATGGTCGAGGCGAACGCGGCGGTCGGGCGGCTCTCCGGCAAATACGAGTTCGCCGAAGGTTGGCGTCGACGCAACTGGCTCGGCCTCTCCGCGACCGAAATCGACCCGCTCGGCGACCTGCTCGGCGACGTTTCTTGGGTCGACCCGGAGTATGCAAAGCGTTTGGACGCTTGATTTGCCGTTGACGAAGACGGAGAACGTCGAGAAAAACGGCAAGAAACAAAAAGACGCGGCGTCGCAAAACGTCGCGTCTTTTTTGATTGGCGGCAAAACGTTCGTCGCGGCTTTTTTGGGGGGCGGCGAAGCGTTTGTCGCGTCTTTTTTGGGGGCGGCGAAG
>JAZNJF010000089.1:0-3825 GCA_045577885.1 Thermoguttaceae bacterium
CCGCGGAACACGGCCAACACCCGTTCGCGACGGTTCTCGGTTGCAGCGACTCCCGCGTTCCGGTCGAGCTTCTCTTCGACCAAGGCTTCGGCGACGTTTTCGTCGTTCGCGTCGCGGGCGGGGTTTGCGCCGACGACGAAACCGGCTCGATCGAATACGGCGTTTCGCACTTGGGAACGCCGATTTTGGTCGTCTTGGGACACACGCAATGCGGCGCGGTTACGGCGACGGTCGAACACGAACACGCCGACGGACACATTAAGTCGCTCGTTTCGCACATCGAACCGGCGGTGAAGCGCGTTCGCGCCGCGCATCCGACGCTTTCCGGCGCCGCGCTGATTGAAAAAGCGGTCGTCGAAAACGTTTACGTCGCCGTCGAAGAGCTGTTCGATCACAGCCCGATGGTCGTCGACGCGCTCGAAAAAGGAAAACTTTGGATCGTTCCGGCGATCTACAACGTCAAAACCGGCAAAGTCGACTGGCGCGCGCCCATTAAGTCGAAGAAGGACCTTCAAACCGTTAAAAAATAACGTTTTGAAGACGTCGAGAAGTCGCGCGTTTTTTACCCATTTAACGCAAGCGTTAAGCAAAACGGCGACGGAACGGGGGCAAGTTGCGCGCGATTTGTCCCCCGTTTCTCATTTTTGCGCGAATCTTTTTCCGTCGAGTTGCGTTGCGGTAATCTCTCCCGACCGCGGCGTTTACCCGGGCTTCCGACGTCGCCGCTCTACCCGTCCCGAACCGAGCGACGTTTGCCGTCGCCGTTAACGCTCAAGAAAACGGCGATTATTAAAATCTTAAAACGCAAAGGATGCGCCGAGCTTATCGCAACGCGTCGCTTTCCGCCGCGAAAGTTTCTCAAACGGGATTCTCCGTCTAATTTTAAATTGCCCCCCTTGATTCAAACGTCGCAATTTCAAATCTCGAATGGAAGCGGACGTTAAAAAGAGGATAAAGAACCAAAGAAAAAGTCTTTTCCCTTGACACGCCTAATTGAATCGTTTACAATATTACACGACGATTAAGTTCTGTGCGAAGTAAATTGAACGTTTTAACGGCAAAAGGGCGTTAGACGGCCTCGTTTTAAAACAACGTCCGCAATCCGACGAGCGCGCTAAATAATAATAGAGCGATCGCCGCCGATTACAAGACGTCGTTTTGCATAAGTTAACAACCAAAATCGCCGCGACGCTCGACGCAACCGCGAAAAGTCGTTTGCGCTCCCTTCAAGCCCCCAAACAACGTTAGGAACCGCAACGTTTTACGGCGAACGTCGGGACGCGTCGGCAAAGACGAACGCGACAAACGACGCCTCGAACGACGCCGTGTCGCTCGCTCGGTTTCGTCGACTTGCGCGACCTCGACAAAACAACGTAACATTTCCAGCGACGCGACTTCCAACCGTCGCCGCGCTTTAACTTTAACCCGGAGTTTACACTATGAAACGCGCCCGTTCGCAACGTTCACGTTCGCTCCTGCAAACGCTCGCCCTCTCGACCGCTCTTTGCGCGCCGACGTTTTTCGCGGCGCCGACCTTCGCGCAAAGCGTCGCGCCGCCGAAGTTTGCGAAAATCGAATACGATCCGAATTACCTCCCGACCGACTCGAAACAAAACGGAATCGAAGCGACGCCCCTCGCCGAAATCCGCGCCAACTTCGCCGAACCGGGAAAAAATTTCGCGACCGGCCCCCTCTGGACTTGGAACGATCTCCTTACCGAGGAACAAGTTAGGCAAACGATGCGCGATCTCGCGTCGCAAGACGTCGAGCAGGTTTTCGTTCACCCGCGCCCGGGTCTTGCGACGCCGTATCTTTCGGACGATTGGTTCGCGCTTTGGGGCGCCGCGCTCGACGAAGCGAAAAAGCTCGATATGAACGTTTGGATTTACGACGAAAACTCTTATCCGTCGGGCTTTGCGGGCGGTTTCGTTCCCGATTTTATGCCGGAGTCGCGCGGCGTCGGGCTCGACACGCAGGCGCTCGACTCGCTCGTCGACAAAAACGGCAAGTGGACGGCGGGCGACAACGTAATTTACGTTCTTGAAGAACTTAGCGACGATTCCGCTCGCGACCGCACCGCCGAAATCCTCGACGCGAAAAACGCCGGCAAACCGATTCCCGCCCTCGCCGCCGACGCAGAGCATTGGGTCGTCGCCCGTCAACGCCTCGCCGGAGCGTCGCAATGGTACGGCGGCAAGACTTACGTCGACCTGATGCGACCCGGCGTCGTCGACGCGTTTATCGGCGATACGCACGAGGCCTACCGCAAGCGTTTCGGCGACGAGTTCGGCAAACGCGTCCCCGGCGTCTTCACCGACGAGCCGCAAATCACGCCCGCGGGCGGACTTTCGTGGACGCCGGACTTGCCCGAAGAGTTCAAAAAGCGGCGCGGATACGACCTCGTGTCGCGGCTTAATTCGCTCGAACGTCCGGTCGGCGACTGGAAAAAGGTTCGTTACGACTATTACCGAACCGCGCTCGAAGTCTTTATCGACCGTTGGCACAAGCCTTTAGCCGCCTACTGCGAGAAATACGACCTTGAATATACCGGGCACGACTGGGAACACGGTTGGCCGGGCGCGAGCCACTGCCCGGACAATATGGCGACCGCGTTTTGGCGCCAACGCCCGACGATCGACCTCCTGATGAACACGTACAGTCGCGGCACGAACGCCCAATTCGGGAACGTTCGCTCCGGTCGCGAACTGATTTCCGCGGCGCGTCAAGCGGGCCGAAGTCGAACGCTCAGCGAGAATTACGGCGCGGGCGGTTACGACTTGCGCTTCGAGGATATGAAACGTCTCGGCGACTGGTCGTACGCGGTCGGCGTCAACATGACCGACGAACACTTGTCGTACGTCTCGATTCGCGGCGCCCGCAAGCACGACCACCCGCAGACCTTCTCGTACCACTCCGACTGGTTCGAGCAATACGGCAAGATGGCGACGTATTGGAAACGCCTGTCGTATCTCCTTTCGCGCGGCGATCTTACGAACGAACGTTTCCTCCTCCTCGAACCGACGACGACCGCTTGGTTCTACCAACGCGACGCGGGCGCCGAAAACGGAAAACTCGGGAAAATCGGGAACGACTTCGCGAACCTGCTGAACCGTCTCGAAGCGTCGCAAGTCGATTACGACCTCGGCTCCGAAGACATTATTCAACGCGTCGGAAAGGTCGACGGCAAAACGTTTTGCGTCGGTTTCGCTCCGTATGAAACGGTCGTTTTGCCGCCGAATCTCGAAAACCTCAACGCGGAGACGCTCGAACTCTTGGCGACGTTCGTAACCAACGGCGGGCGCTTGATTTCGCTCGACGCTCCGCTCGAACGAATCGACGGTTCTCTCGTCGCCGACTTGCCGCAAGACCTCCGCGACAAGTTCGCAACCGTCGCTGCGAAAACGGTTAAGCTCGATTACGACGCGTTGGTCGCCGAAGCCCGCGCCGCCGCCCCGCTCGCCGTTATTCCTAAAACCAACGCCGACAACATTTTCCACCTGACCCGCGAAACGGACGACGCGCTGATTCTCTTCCTTTGCAACATCGATATGGACGCCGCCGCGACCGGAACGCTCGAATTTTCGGACGCTTGGGCCGACGCCGGGCTCGAACTTTTCGATCCGCAAACCGGCGAGCGACAAGCGTTTACGGGCCCCGACTTCGCGATTCCGCCCTGCGGTTCGTTGGCGCTCGTCGCGTCGAAAAAAATCGACAAAGCGCCGCAAGTTAACAAAGAGGAAGCGTTCGTCGTCGATCCTTGGAAGTTCGCCGACCGCGTCGACGTTAAAGCGTTGGGCGACAACGTGAAGTCGGAGGCCAAGCGGT
>JAZNJF010000090.1:0-6542 GCA_045577885.1 Thermoguttaceae bacterium
AATAAGGAAAATAACGGAGGCCGCCGGAACGCCGTCGACGCGGCCTCGAACGCGACGCGTTTTCGACCCCGAACGTCGAGCGCGGCGCTCCAACGGCGAAAACACGAGGTTCCGATGAAAGCGATCGTTCTTTTTTCCGGCGGTTTGGACAGCTTGCTCGCGACGCGTCTTCTTCAAGAGCAAGGCGTCGAAGTCGTCGGCTTGAATATTATCACCCCCTTTCACGATTGTTCGCAAGAAGCCGCCGACCGCGCGAAAGAGTTGGGAATCGAACTCGTCGTTCGCGAACTCGGCGAAGACTATATGAAAATGCTCGCGAACCCGCGTTGGGGGTACGGCGCGAACGTCAACCCCTGTCTCGACTGCCGCGCGATGATGTGTCGCGAAGCGAAAAAGCTGATGGAGGAGATCGGCGCCGATTTCGTCGCGACCGGCGAAGTCTCCGGCCAACGTCCGAACAGTCAAAAGATTCACCAACTGACGCTGATTTCGCGCGAATCCGGTCTCGGCGACAAACTCGTCCGTCCCCTTTCGGCGAAGGTCTTGAACCCGACCGCGCCGGAAAAAGACGGCTCGCTCGACCGCGAAAAACTCCGCTCCTTCACCGGGCGCGGACGAGGCAAGCTCGTTTGGCTCGCCCGCAAAGATTACGATATCAAAACGATTCCGCAACCGTCGACCGGCTGCGTTCTTTGCGAAAACTCCTATTCGCCGCGCGTTCGCGACATGCTGAAACACAAAGCGGTTCCGACCGTTTGGGACGCTCGCCTGATCGCCGCCGGACGCCGTCTGCGTCTCGACGAAAACGCGTACTGCGTCGTCGGGCGGAACCAAAAGGACTGCGACGCGCTCGACGCCGCGTTCGCGTCGCCGAACCGCTCCCGTTGCGTTCTCCTCTATCCGGGCAACTATATGGGCGCGTCGGTTCTCCTCGTAACGGACGAAGCGCCGGAGTTCGGCGACGAGAACCCGGAAATTTCGCCGAAAATGGCCGAATATATCGAAACCGCCGGAAGCCTCGCGCTCCGCTTCGCGAACCCGGAGAAATACCGCGAACCGGCGGAGGGCCCGACGGCGCGTCTGCACGTCGGCGCGGTCGTTCGCGAAATTTCGCTCGTCGAGAATCCGGCGGTCGACGCGATTCGCATCATTAAAGAAGCGGACGGCCCGAAAAAGACCGACGAACCGGTCGAGGAAACGTCGGAAAGCGCCGAATCGGACGCCGCCGAATAACGCCGTTCGCAAACCAAACGCCGCAAAGCGCCCGTTTCGCCTATTTTAACGCGCCGGTCGCTTTGTTTTTCATCAAAACGCCGTTTAAACGACAAAAAGGAAAATACGTTGCAAAAAGAACCTTGGTATCGAGACGGGCTTCGTTTCGGGTGCAAACAGTGCGGCGGCTGCTGCGGCGGCGAGCCGGGTTACGTTTGGGTAACGGAAGAGGAAATCGCCGCGATGGCGAAGGAACTCGGCTTCTCGAAATTCGAGTTCGAAAACGCGTTCGTTCGGCTGATTCGCGGGAAAAAGAAGAGCTTAATCGAACGCTCGAACGGCGACTGCGTTCTTTTCGACGAGAAGAAACGCGGTTGCAGCGTTTACAAGTCGCGCCCGGTTCAGTGTCGAACTTGGCCGTTTTGGGATCAAAACATCGACCGTCCGTCTTCTTGGGAAAAAACGGCGAAGTTCTGCCGCGGTTGCAACAATCCGGACGGCAAACTTTACACGCTCGAAGAAATCGAAGAGGAGCGCGGCAAGAAATTTTAAGTCGCGTCGTTAAAGCGCAAAAAACCAAGAGTCCGGCGGCGTTCGAGCGGTCGCGCTTTCCCGTTCCCGACGAACGCCGACCTGCGACGCAAAATAAAAAACGGAGCGGTTTCGATTCCCGCTCCGTTTTCGTTTCTTGCGCGCGCCGTTTTCGACGCCGCGTCGAACTCGCGTTTCAAACGCCGATCATTCGGCTTCGATCGCCTCCCACTTTTGACGTTTTTTCGGAAGCGCGCTCATTCGGTTCGCGACGAACTGAACGACGGTGTCCGAAACGCCGAACGATTGAATCTTCAACAGTTCGACGCCCTGTTTTTCCGTTTTCAGCGCGACGATCGGAATCGTTTTTTCTTGCGGCGGAAGCTCTTCGTCCGCTTTGCCGCCGATTTTCTTCTGAATTTTCTTCGCGTCTTCGAACTTGTCTTCGGTCATTTGCCCGACGAAAACGACGAAACCGGAGCTCTTCCCCTTCGCTTTCTTGCGATACGCGTCGAGCGCCGTCAGCGCGTTGAACTTCCCTTCGTCGTTCGACGCGTCCGGCGAGAGGAGCGCGACGCCGACGACGTTTTGCGCCGCGTCGCCCTTGCCGTTCCAGTCGTCCCGCGCCCAAGTCGCCGCCAACGCCGCGCCGAGTTCGGAACCGACGATAATCGTCTTTTTAATGTTCAATAATTCTTTACTGTGCAAATAAAGCAAGAAGTTAAACCAAACTTCCTTATCGTACTCGATCAGCGCGCGCAAGTCGTCGTTGTTGAATTGCGCCATTTTGCGTTCGCGAGGTTGACGCATCCCTCGGGGACCGCGCGACATATCGTTGACGGCGAGACTCGTGCTTTCGCCGCATCCGCGCAAGTCCGGAACGATAACGGCGCACCCTTGCTCGGCCAATTTCTTCGCGAGTTCGTCGAAATCTTCCTTTTTCCCGTCGCGACCGTGCAGGAGCAAAACCGCCGGAGCGTCGGCGTTTCCGGCGCCTTTATAATAATTGGCGACGAGCCGCCAACCGTCGCGCGTCGTGAATTGTTGTTGGTTCAAGCGCATCGGTTTCGTCGGTTCGGCCTTTTCAAGCGCTTGGTCGAGCGGAACGGCCCGTTCCGGCGCGCGATTTCCGCGACCGTTTTGACCGTTTTGCGCGTTTTGTCCCGGCGCCCCCGGTTGCCCCGGCGCGTTTTGCCCCGGCGCTCCCGGACGCCCCGGCGCGTTTTGCCCCGGCGCTCCCGGTTGACCCGGCGCGTTTTGCCCCGGCGCTCCCGGTTGACCCGGATTTTCGCCTCTGCCGGGTCGACCGCCGCGATCAAAACCGCGACCGGGCCCGCCTTCGCCGCCGGGTCGAGCGCCGCGCCCGGGACGTTCTTGCGCCGAAACCGACGACGGCTCGACGAACGTCGCGACGCCGCCGAGCAAAATCGCCCCCAACACAACGCCCGCGCGCCAACGAGCGGCGCCGACGCGCCCCGGTCGATTCGTTCTTTTCATTTGCAGTCTCCTTCGTCGTTCGTCCGACGCGCCGCTCGATCGCCGAGCCGTCGCCGCGTCCTTTGCCGATTTCACCTAAAATAGCCAATTTAACCGTCGACGCGGAAAATCGAAACCGACGCGCAGGCGCCGCCCCGATTTTCGTCGTCGTTATTTTCCGTTTCGTTCGTCGTCGCCGCCGTTTCAGTCGAGCAACGCCAAACGCGCCGTCTTCCCGTGCGTGAAGGGCGCGGCGTCGAGTTCCGCGATCGCGTCCTCGAGCGCGTCGTTCGTCGCGGCGTGCGTCAAGATAATCAGCGGAACGCGCGGGTTTTCCGCGTCGGCGCTCGCGTGTTGAATCATCGAGGCGATCGAAATATTCCGTCGTCCGAACGCGTCGGAAATCGCCGCCATCACGCCGGGACGGTCGTCGACTTCGAGCCGCAAATAAGCGCGCCCTTCGATTTTTTTCGCGTCTTTGAGCGGCGTTCCTTCGCGACGGTCGCTCCAAAGGCCGAGCGAATCGAACGTAACCTTCGTTCTTCCGAGCGCGGCGTCGATCACGTCGCTGCAGACGGCGGAAGCGGTCGGACGGCGGCCCGCGCCCCAACCTTGATAGAAGAGTTCGCCGACCGAGTCGCCGACGATTTGCACCGCGTTGAAAGCGTTCGTTACCTTCGCCAGCGGCGACGTTTCCGGGATCAGCGTCGGCGCGACCTTCAGCTCGAGCCCTTCGTCGGTTCGTTCGGCGACGGCGAGAAGGCGGATGCGGCGGCCGAGTTCGCGAGCGTACCGCACGTCGAGCGCGTCGACGACGTCGACTCCGACGCGCGGAATCGCCTTCCAATCGACCGCGGCGCCGAACGCCAGCTGCGCCAAAATCGCAAGTTTTTGCGTCGAGTCCGTCCCGTCGACGTCGAGCGTCGGATTCGCTTCGGCGAACCCGAGACGCTGCGCTTCCTTGACCGCGTCTTGATAATCGGCGCCGTTTTCTTCCATTTGCGACAAAATAAAGTTGCAGGTGCCGTTGACGATCGCCTTGATCGACTCGATTCGGTTCGCCAGCAACGACGTTTGAAGGGACGCCAAGACCGGAACGCCGCCGCAAACCGACGCTTCGAAACCGATCGTTCGCCCGAGGGAGCGCGCTTTTTCGAAAAGTTCCGGCCCGCAATTGGCGATCAACGCCTTGTTCGCGGTAACGACGTCTTTCCCGGCTTCGAGCGCCCGCAACACGACCGTTCGCGCGACGTCGACGCCGCCGATCAACTCGATCACGATCGAAATTTCCGGATTGTCGAGAATTTCGGACATATCGTCGGTCAGAACGCCCGGAGGAACCGCGACGCCGCGGTCGGCGGTCGTATTTTTATCGCAAATTTTCGCCAGCTCGATTTTTTTCCCGGTCGTTCGAGCGATCATCTCGGTCTTGCCGAGCAAAATTTCCGCGACGCCCGCGCCGATCGTTCCGAAACCGATCAAACCAACTTTCACCGAATCCATCGATTTTCCTTCGTTCCCCGCCGGACGCGATCCGGTCGCCTCCGCGTTCGTTCGCGGACGGTCAACCTCGACGCGCCGTCGGTCAATATAAAAATTCTTTTTAAGTCGACGCGGCGATTCTTGACCGCGCCGGAAATCTGTTGTATCATAAACGACGGTCGGCGTTCGACCGCCCGTCGCGTCGCCGACGTTCTTCGACGCGTTCCATTATAACAGGAAAATCGCGTCGACGGCGCCCCGGTTTGGCCAAAAATCGCAAAATTTTGCAAAAAAACGTCAAATTTTCGTCCGCGTCCCGTCGTTTTTCCCCTTTATATTAATAAGTCGCTCCCGCGACGCGTTCCCAGCGAGGCTTCCTTTGTCGACCAACGCCCCCCCGTCTTTCTTTATTTACCTAACTTGCCAACGCGGCGCCGAACCGGCGTTGAAGAAAGAAATGGAAAAGCGACGCCCGAACTACCGCTTTTCTTACTCGCGCCCCGGTTTCTTGACGTTCAAGCTCCCGGAGCCGGAGTCGCTCGAAAAGCGGCTCGCGCTCGACGTGCCGACGTTGCGAACGGTTTTCGCCCGCTCCTGCGTTCATTCGCTCGGGAACGTCTTCGCGAAAAACTGCGCCGCGCCGGACGGTTCGTTCGACGTCGCGGCGGCGGTCGCGAAAGTTTGGGAACTCGCGGCGCTGGAATTTGGCGAAGACGCGCAAAATAGGCGAACTTTCGGCGGAGGGAAAAGCGGCCAAAGCGACGCTCCGGCCCCGACGCTCGCCCGAATTCACGTGTACGAACGCGACCGTTTCGCCGTCGGGACGCGCGGTTTCGAACCCGGATTGACGCCCCTTGCGTTCGACCTGCACCGCCGCGTTTACGACGGCGCCCCGGAGCGGTTCCGCGCCGCGTTCGGGCCGAACGCCGACCGCCTCGACGCGCCGGGCGAACCGGGCGAAATCTGCCTCGACGTCGCCGTCGTCGACGAAACCGAATGGCGAATCGGTTTTCACCGCGTTTCGGACGTTCACTCGCGCTACCCCGGCGGCTTGTTCCCGCTCGAACTCCCGACCGACGCGGCGTCGCGAGCGTTTTTGAAGTTCGAAGAAGGGCTCCGTTGGGCGGGCTTTCCGATCGGCGTCGGTTCGCGTTGCGTCGACGTCGGCGCTTCCCCGGGCGGCGGTTCGCAAGCGCTCTTGGCTCGCGGCGCGGAAACGTTCGGCGTCGACCCGGCGGAAATGGACCCGCGCGTCTTGGCGCACCCGAATTTTACGCACCTTCGCGGCAAGATCAACCAAATCAAACGCAAGACGTTCCGCAAGTCGCGCTGGTTCTTAACCGATATGAACGTCGCGCCGAACTACGCCCTCGACGCGTTGGAGGAAATCGTCGGTCGCGGCGACGTCGCGGCGCGGGGCCTCCTCTTCACGTTGAAATTTTTCGACTGGAACCTCGCCGACCATATCCCGGAATATTTGGCGCGCGTCAAGAGTTGGGGGTTCAATCGGGTGAAGGCTCGCCAGCTCCAATACAACCGTCAAGAGATAATGGTCGCGGCGCTGAAAAAGCCGTTCCATAAATAACGGTTCGCGTCCGATTTCGAAAAGCGTCGAACGACGGCGCCAAGCGGAGGCGTTTATACGGATTATAACGGCGCGACGCGGAAAGCGTTTCCGGAAAAACGCGCTTCCGACGGCGCTCCCCCCTGTCGAACGCCGGCGAACGGGTTATAATTAACGAAATACGGAAATTATTGCGGTCGCGTCCTAACGCATCTTCGCCGTCTTGCCTATTTTGAAGTCGGCGACGCGTCGAACGCGGCGTTTGCGAGCCGTCGTT
>JAZNJF010000091.1:0-27162 GCA_045577885.1 Thermoguttaceae bacterium
GCTTCCTCGATCGAGTCGTCGCCGCGTCCGGCTTCGCGCTTGACCTTCACTTGGTCGACCGCGAGGATCGAGTAGAGGTTCGCGCCGTCGACGTCCATCGTCGCGGAATCTTGCGCCAAGACGAACGCGTCGTCGCCGAGCGAGTCGTAAAGGTTCGCGACGAGCTTCCCTTCTTCGGAGCCGAAAACGGCGACGTTCGAGAAGCCGTTCAGCTTGCGAGCGAAGGAACCGTTCGCGAGGGTCGCTTGGTTCGCGCGACCGTCGAACGTATTCAAACCGGAACCGGCGAAGAGCGAAGCGCGGTCGGCGCCGCCGTTCCCGAAGACGTTCGTCGCGTTGAAGCCGCTCGTCTTGAGGATCGTTCCGGTCGCGTAAACCATTTCGGTCTTCGTCGCGTCGGCGAGAACCGCGTCGTCGCCGCGCGAACCGTAAACGTTCGCGGTCGCGACGCCGACGCCCTTCGCTTCGACCGTTTCGAAACCGAACGCGACAAGCGTCGATTTCGCGGTCGCCGCGACGACGGCGCTTTCGGAAGCGTTGAGCGAGGTCGCGCCGTCGATCGTCGCGACGTCGTTCCCGGCGCCGCCGTCGATACGAACCGTCGCGAAGTTTTTCAGCTCGACGCCGGTCGTCGCGACGGTCGTCGCGGTCGCCGAAACGACGTCGTCGCCGTCCGTTCCGACCAACGAAGCGGACGCTTTGCCGCCGCCGACCGCCGAAACGGTCGCGAAGTTCGTCGCGGTCAGTTCGAAGCCGTTCGCGGCGGTCGCGTTCGCGGAAGTCGCGGACAGTTCGACGTAATCGCCGGCCGCGGTCGCGCTAATTTCGAGCGCGCCGACGCCGTCGAGGGTCGCCGCTTCGAGGTTCGTCGCGAGAACCGAAATCGCGCCGTTAACGTAAACCGTTCCGTTCGTCGCGTCGACTTTAACCGCGTCGGAAGCCGCCGACTTGTAAACGATCGAGTCGTTTCCGCCGAGTCCGTCGATAACGATCGCGGTCGTTCCGGTCGGGACGGTTTGCGTTTTGCCGTTGATCTTGATCGAAACGGCGCCCTTGGCGTTCGTTTCGACGACGATCTCGTCGTCGCCGGTCGTTCCGGTCAGGTTCAGTTTCGTCGAAGCGACGGAACCCGCGGCGACCAATTCGCCGGAATCGACCGGACGATAGAAGCCGTTCGAACCGCTGTTGTTCGCGACGTCCGCCGTAAAGCGTTCCGACTTCGACGAAACGATCGTCGCGTCGCCGGTTTGCGAAGCCGAGCCGCCCGCCGAAATCAACTTGTAGAAGGTCGAGTACGGACCGACGTAGCCGTCGCCTTCTTCGTTGTTTTCGTCGTTGTTATTATTGTTATTGTTGTTATTATTGTTGTTATTATCGTTCGTCGTTCCTTCTTCGTCTTCGATCGCTTCGCCGGCGTTCAGGTTCGGGCCTTGCCAAGCGACGACGAATTTCGGAGCGAGGACGCCGTCGACCAATTCCCAATCGAACATCGCGACGCTCGGGGCGCCTTGATAACCGGCGGTCGTCGTGTTGAGGACGAATTCGCCTTCGTTCGCGCCGACGACGGCGCCGAGCGCGAGGCGTTCGTTCGCGACGTTGACCGGTTGGCCCGCGTTGTTAAAGACGCGAACGCAAATACCGTCGTCGTGGCGATCTTCGCGGAGATCCGAGTCGTAGTTGTACTCTTCGGCGTCGAAGGACGTCCAAGCGAAGGCGACGCCGTATTCGTTCGCGTCGATCGTCGGTTGGAACTGACGGTGCGCGACCGTCGTGTTAACCCGCGCTTCGCCGGTCGTTCCGAGGAAGCTCGCGGAGGTTCCGTCGGCGTTGTAAGCGCGAGCGTAAATGTCGGCTCCGGTTCCGGCGCCCGGCGCGTCGTTTTGGTCGGAAACCCAAACGACGTAATATTTACCGGCGTCGGGGCCTTCGTCGACGATCGCGATTTGCGGCTCGTATTGGCCTTCGGCCGCCGTTTCGTTGACGCGGGAAGTTTCGCCAAAGTCGACGGCATATTCGCCGCCGGCGTAAGTCGCGACGAAGGAGCGTTGGTAAATTTCGCGGCTTCGCGTGTTTTCGTCGAGGATCGTCCAAGCGACGACGTATTGCAACTCGCCGCCGACCATCGCGCTCTCGACGTCGAACGTTTCGATCGAGCGATCGCCGTGTTCGGCGACGGTGAAGATTTCGCTCTTTTGTTCGCCGTTGACGTCGTAGTAAACGCCGCAAACCTTGTCCGCGCCTTCGGTCGTCGTCGAACCTTGAACCCAAGTGATCAACGCCAAACCGGTCGTTTCATTGATTTGAACGTCGACGTTCCAGCAACGAATTCCCTTATGTCCGGCGATTTGAACTTGCTTGGCTTGCGCCGCGCCGCCCGGATAGAAGCGAGCGCTGACGCCGTTGAGCGCGTATTCGCTTTCGCCGGCCCAAGCGACGACGTAGCTGCCGCTTTCGGTCAGCGCGACGTCCGGATGCATTTGGTTGCCGGTCGAATAGGTGTTGACGCGGGTTTCGACGCCGTTGGTGGAGCCGTCGGCGTTGAAGCGACGCATCACAATGTCGGACTGAATCCGGTAAACGGTCCCGTCGATCGTAACGGTTTCGTAGTAACCGTAGGATTCCGTTTCGTCGTTGTTGTTATTGTTGTTATTATTGTTGTTATTATTGTTATTGTTGTCGTTGTCGCCGGTCGTCCCGATTTCGTACAGGGTTTGCGACTCGGTAACGATAATGAACCCGTCTTGGTTCGCGACGACGACCGGAACACCGTTGCCGCCGAGCGCGCCGACGTAGGCTTCCATGTCGGTTTGCGGAACGCGTTCGTTATCGTCGCTCGTCGGAACGCCGACGTTGAAGCGAACCGTGAAGGCGCCGCCGGATTCGCCGTCGTAATCGCCGTCGAGACGATTCGCAAACGCGTCGGCGACCTTGTCCGAAAGCGTAACCGCGTAGCTGCCGTCCGGAAGCGGTTTGCGGAAAATAATCACCAACTCGTAGGAGTTCGTGCGCGTTTCGCTGGACGAAACATAGTACTTTTCGCCGGTTTCCGCTTCGAGGTTGCGAACGTAATCTTCGACGAGCGTAGACGCGTTGTACCCGTAAACGATGTCGGCGATGTAGTCGCTTTCGACCTTTTTGCCGTTGTGCGTCATCGACCAGTTGCCGAGGTTCAGGACGCTCTTAGGCGCGTCGAGCTCTCTCGACTTCGCGTCGTCGTAGGAGTACAGGGAATCGGCGTCGAACGCGTCGTTCTTAACGTCGAGGCCCATTTGCGCCGAGAACATATATTCGCTGAACGAGTAAACGAGCGCGGTCGGAGCGTAACCGCTCGCGAACGTAACGTTGTTGTTGTAGAGCGAAACTTGCAACTCGTCGCCGGCGGCGTTTTGGTAGGCCGCGTTGGCGCGAACGACGTACGGCGGAATATCGTCTTCCGGAAGCGTCAGAGCGCGCATACGGACGACCGCTTCGACGTTTTCGCGCGGTTCGGACAAGTCGGTCCAAACGAAGACCATATCGCCGTTGGCGTCGACGGCGACGGAGCCGCCGAGTTGGTCTTTGTCGTATTCGTAGTAATCGTCGCGGGTAACGCGGAACTCGGTTCCGATCGCGCTTTGTTCGAGCGGCGTGATTTCGACCGCTTCGGTTTCGGCGTCGTTATCGTTATTATTGTCGTCGTTCGTCGTCCCGTTGTTCGTCGTTCCAATTTCGACTTCGATCGGTTCGCCTTCGACGACTTCGTAACGACGCGCGTAAATACCGTAATTATCGGCGACGTCGGAATTTTCGTCGTTCGACGGATCTTGATAGCTTTCGTAAACGACGACGAAATCGCCGTTCGACGCCATCGCGACTTGCGAGTGAATTTGGTCGTACGCGGTGTATTCGTTGACTTGGAAAACGCCGCCGCCGTAGGTGAGCGAGTTTTCCGGATCGCTGGCGAAGACTTGCCCGAAGACGCCGCCGAGACCGTTGTTCGACGCGCCGGTGAGGGCGTCGCCGTTGCCGTCTTGGTTGTAACCGGTCCAGGTAACGACGAAGTTGCCGTTGGCGTCCATCGCGACGCTCGACCAAATTTGATTGCCGCGCGTCCAAGCGTCGTCGAGGGTCGTGAGCGTTTCGTCGTCATCGTCGGCGTTCGCGTTATCGTTTTCTTCGCCTTCGACGACCGTAACGGTCAAGTCGGTGTTGACGAGGAATTCGGAGCCGAGGCCGCCGAGGATGATTTCGTTAACCCAGTCGACGTAAGCCGAAACGCGGACGTCGACTTGGTAGTTGCCCGGCCCGAACGACTCGTCGCCGTCGAAGTCGGTGCCCCAAGAGCAAACGCCGGCGATTTGACCGTTGATGAAGGTCGGACCGCCCGAGTCGCCCGGCGCGGTGATCGCTTCGTCGTCGCCGAGGCCGCGGTTGTAAATACCGTAGTAGTTGCCGAGGTAGTCGTTCGCGGCGGTTCCGTCGTCGAAGTCGTAAACCAAGACGTTCGGGTTTTCGGAGTCTTGGAAGTTCGCGCCGTCGAGTTCGTAAACGTTTTGACCTTGGTGTTTAATACCGATTCCGCGGTTGCCGATTTCGTCATCGTCGTCGTCCGCTTCGCCGTAGGTGCCGTAACCGACGAAGGTAACGGTTTGCCCGACTTCGTCCGAACCGGTGTAAAGTTCGTAACCTTCGAGTTCGCGCGGCGCGGCGGTCGCGAGTTGCAGGATCGCGAGGTCGACCCCGGCGCCGCCCGCTTCGCCGTCCCAAGTTTCGTGGACGTAAACTTCCGTAACCGGAATCGAAACGGTTCCGTTGGCCGTGTGGAAGGTAACGAGGATTTGCGTTTCGTTCGGGTCGATCGGCGTTCCGTCGTCGCCGGTAACGACGTGCGCCGCGGTGAGGATGTGCATACCGGTCGTGAGGAGCGAACCGGAGCCGAGCGCTTCCGCGTCGACGGCGTTGTCGTCGTTCGTTCCGGTTCCCGTTCCGCCTTCGCCCAATTCGCCGCCAACGGTGATCATACAGACGGAGTCGTAAATACCGCCGCCGTAAACTTCGTGCGAGTCAATGTCGTCGGTCGAAATGACTTTCGACGTTCCGTCCGCCGCGATCGTCATATCTTCGACGGAACCGACGGAGTTCGAAATAACGTGGTTCGAGGCGAATTTGCGAGCGTAAATGTTCGATTCGGTCGCCGAGTCGCCGTCTTGCCCCCAAGACGTCCAGGAGACGACGAAACCGCCGTCGCGTTCCATCGCGATCGAAGCGAAGCGTTGGTTGTTTTCGGTCGTTTCGTTGACTTCGAACTCTTCGCCGGTCGCGCCGAGTTGACGCATTTCGACGTTGCAGATAAGGTCGCGTTCGGTCTTGCCTTCGCGCGTCCATTCGGCTTCGAGCAGGTCGACGTAGGTCGCCGTGTAGTCGCCCTTGAATTCGATCGAAATCTCGCCCGCGCCGCTGACCGCGACTTCGAGGTCTTTTTCGGCGAAGAAACCGGTTCCGATAAGCGCGTCCTTAACGCGTTCGGCGTTCGTCTTCATTTCGACCGAGAGTTCGACGACGACTTCAAACGCTTGTTCGTCGACCGAACCGGTCAACTTCAAGACGTCGCCTTGAACTTCGATCGAATCGCTGAACGACAAGGTTTGAATCGTGTTCGCGTAACCGAAGGACAAACCGTTCGTCATAAAGCGACGCCCGTAAACGCCCCAACCGCTGCCGTCTTGGTCGTAGCTTTCCCAAACGACGACGACGTCGCCGTCCGCGTCCATCGCGACGGACGCGTATTGTTGATCTTTTTCGATTTCGACGTTGACGCGGAGCGCTTCGGCTTTGCCGTTGAGCTTCATTTGCCCGCCGTTGAAGGCGTATTTCGACATATAAACGTCGCGACTGCCGTCGTCTTGGTCGCCGGCGGTAATCATATCCCAAACGACGACGAATTCGCCGCGGTCGTCGATGGCGACGGACGCTTGGCGCGGGTCGGCGAAGTTTTTCGCCGCTTCGCCGTTCGAAGTCGCGGAAATAAGTTCGTAGACGGTTTCGCCCTTCTTGTTCGTCGTCGCTTCGTATTCGGCGGTCGCTTCGTAGACCTTCACGACGACGTTTTCGACCGATTGGTCGATCACTTGCTCGCGAACGCCCTCTTTATTCATAATGTAAAGAGCGCGGTAGGCTTTCGCCCAAACGGTTTGCGTAACGGTTTTATTTCCGGTTTCCTCGTCGATTTGCTCGAGCGTTTCGACCCAAGTCGTAACGAAGTCGCCGTTCGCGTTGCTGGCGACCGCTTGCGCGGTGTTCGGGCCGTAGTCGCTCGTTTCGTTGAGGATGCTCGAACGCGTAACTTGACGCAACGCGGAGTAGTCGGTATAAACGACCGGACCGTAGGCGCCGTTTTGGTGCGAGTCGGCGTTCGGGTCGTATTCGATATAGTCCTCCGGAATGAAGTTGTCGCGTTCGAAACCGTCGCCGTATTCGAAACCGAGCGCTTGATTCAAGCGAACGACGCTAAAATCGAGCGACCAATCGCGACCGTCGAACCCGGCGCCGCTGCCGTCGACCGCGTAACCTTGGCTGTAAATCGCGTTGTGAGCGATATCTTGAACCATCGCGCTGCAGACGAGGGTGTAATTGCCGTCGTTGAGTTCGTGCCCTTCGGCGAACGTAACGACCGCTTCCCAACGGTTCGTTCCGTTGGCGAGGACGCCGTCGTTGATTTCTTCGACCGGATTTCCGTCTTCGTCGACCGTGTTTTGCGCGAACTCTTGCGACGCGTTCATTCCGAACGAAACGCTTTCGATCGCGCCGGTAACTTCGACGCCGTCGCGCAAGAGCGTCCAGTTCGCGATATTGTCGACCGCG
This sequence comes from Thermoguttaceae bacterium, assembly GCA_045577885.1. Taxonomy (GTDB): domain Bacteria; phylum Planctomycetota; class Planctomycetia; order Pirellulales; family Thermoguttaceae; genus RUG369. The sequence continues at coordinate 6,841 of JAZNJF010000091.1, forward strand.
TGGAGACGGTTGTAGTAGTTCGTTTCGTCGCCCATCGTCAGCATTTCTTCGCTGAACGAAACGACGACGTCGCGGAGCGCGGACGTAACCATTTCGCCTTCTTGAACTTTATCGCCGTTCGGGAGCGAAACGTTGACGACGGTCGGACCGGCGACGTCGGTCGATTCGACGAACGGACGGACGTAAATGTGCGTGAAGGCCGCGTCGACCGGGTTGCCGATATTCGGGTACGTGTTGTAAGCGTTGCGCGGGTCGGCGTCGGAGCGAACGCCCCAAGCGACCGTCAAATCGCCGTTCGAGGTCGCGGCGAGAGCCGGGTTCGTTTGCGCCGTGCCGAGCGAACCGTTGCGTTCGACGAAGAGGCTCGCCGCCGCGCCGTAGTTCATGTCTTCGACCGTTTGGTTCAAGAGCGTAACGGTCGTCGGTTCGAGAACGTCTTCGTAGCCGATGTAAAGCGGCGCGTCGTGCAACGTAACTTGCGCGATAACTTGCAGGACAAAGTAGTCGTCGACCGAGCGTTGAATTTGTTGTTCGACGTCGTTAATCGTAACGGTCGCGGAATACTCGAACGGCTCGGTGAAAATATCGAGTTCGCCGTAGGTGCCCTTGTAGAATTCGACTTCCGAAAGCGGAACGTAACGAACGACGAAAGAACCGGGTTGTCCGCCGGCCAACGTCGAGGCGTTCAGCGCGTCGGCGACCGCTTGCGCCGCGGCGAGCGGGTCGGTAATGAAACCGTAATCGGCGTCGTATTGATCGCTCAAATCGATCGCGATCGTTTCCGCGTTGAGCGGCTCGTTATTCTCGGCGTTGTCTTGGCGACCGATCACCAGGTTCGTCGTAGCGGACGCGACGTAGCGGTTCGGGAACGCCAAATAGAAGCAGGCGTTCGAGCCGTCGCGCAGGTTGCTGACGGCGCCCATTCCTTCGCCGAACGCGGTCGTATAGCCGTCTTGATAGAACTTTTGCCCGTGCGTTTCCAAATACACGTCGTTGCCGTTGTTGCGCAACGGGGAAAGGAGCGCTTCGAGAACGGCGTGCAAGCGCGTGATTTGTTCGTCGGTCGCGCCTTCTTTTTGCGCGATCGCGAGGAAGCGACGTTCGTAAGTATCGACGTCGATGCAATCGACGTTCGCGACCGTGTAAACCGGTTCCGCGCCGAATTCGACGAGTTCGCCGTCGACGTCGTACCCCCAGCCGAGCGCGAGCTTAACGAACTTCGCCAAGTCTTCGTTCTTGTCTTCGTACGCGATTTTGTCGCCGTAGTTAATCGCTTTGTTTTCGTAGACGAGGTTCGCCTTATCGAAATCGCTCCAAGAAAGTTGGATCAAGAGATCTTCCGAATCCGCGACGGTTCCGATATAGTCGAGCGCCGTGAAATCGCGTCGCACCGATTGAATATCCATCTCGCCGACGGTTCCTTGGAACGCGAAGAAGACGTCGCCGTCCGCGTCCAAACCGATCGAGGGATTCCCTTGATTCCCCTCTCCGGTCGACGTATAAGTTTGCAGAGAGGCGACCGTGAAGGAGCTCGTTTCGCGCGACCCGACGTGAATAACTTCGTCGCTAACGTTCGTATCGTCATCGTCGTCGTTGTTATTGTCGTTCGTCGCGTTATCGTCTTCGACGACGACTTCCTCTTCTTCCAAGACGTTGCCGGTGATTTCATAAACGGCGGCGGCGATATTCGTCGTCGGCAGATTGGCGAGCGTCGCGTCCAAGATAGCGTTCGCGGCCGCGTCGTCATCGTCGTCTTCACCGCCGGCGGCGCCGTCTTGAAGCGTGTAGGCGATCCCGAAGCGCGCGGCGTAGTCGCCCGTTTTTTCGTCGAGGACGCTGTACGCGAACGAAACGGAAGCGCCGTAAGCGCCTTCGGCGACGACTTCGTGGTCGACGATGAATTTCGCGCTTTGCGGTTCGAGGACGGAGTGATAAAGCGTCGACTCGCCGGTCGACGAGACGGCGAAGTCCCAAGCCGACGAGCTGTAGTTCCAAGCGACGACCGCGTAACCGTCGTCGCTCATCGCGGCGTCGGCCGGACCGTAGTAGTTCGTGCTAACTTGGCTCGACGCGAGCGTAATATCGCCGGTAACAGGTTGCGCCAAAGCGTTGTATTGACGCGCGTAAACGCCGCCGAAATAGCTGTTGTCTTGCGCTTCCGAGGTCCAAGCGACGATGAACGCGCCGTCTTTGTCGGCGCCGATCGTCGGGTCGGTTTGGCGACCGTTCTTTTCGGCGTTGACGACGAATTCGTTCGCGACCGGCGCGACGCATTGCACTTTCGTCGCGGTCGTATCGAGGACGTACGGGTCGGCGACCGGGTCGGTCGAGAACGCGGTTTCCGCCGGCGGGACGTAGCCGACGAAACCGTCTTCGGCGCCGTTCGCATAGAACGACATTTTTTCGTATTGTTCGGAACCTTCTTCGGCGTAACCTTGGACGACGAAACGGCGCGCCATAATGTCCGACTTATTGTACGGTTGTTTCGCGTCGGCGTTTTCGCTTTCCCAAACGACGACGAACGTGCCGTCGGCGCTCATCGCGACGTCCGGTTTCATTTGGTTCGTCCGACCGGTTCCGTTCATCGCGAGCGTTCCTTCGCGGTCGTAAACGACGTCGCCGTCCGCGTCGACGACGAAATCGGCGACCTCCGCCGCGTTGACGCGGAAAATGGAGCTGCTTTCCTTAACCGTCGTCGCGACCGGGGAGTAATTTTTGTCGGAGACGTGGCCGTAGGCGCCGCTTTGCGAGTCTTGCGCGATCACGTTAACGTAATTGTAAACGGCCTTCGACTTGCCGGTAACGGGGTCGACTTCCTTCGTTTTCGTAACGTATTCCGCGGACGAAACGATCAACGCGTCTTCGTTTTGCAAACCGTTCGCGCCGGTGAACGTAACTTGGAACTGGTTCGTCGTTCCCGGAACCGGAACGACCTTAACGTCGATCGCTTTAATCGGCGCTTGCATCGTCCCGTAAGATTGGTCGGACGAGTAAGCGCGGGCCGGATCTTCGGCGTAAGTATAGGTGTGCGTGGCTTCGTCGTAAATATAACCGCGCGTAACCGGAGCGTAGAGCGTCGGGTTCGAAACGGCGTTGAACGCGTTTTGAATGTTTTGCGCGGTTTTCCAAGGATCGGCTTCGACGGTAATACCGAGCGCGGCGCCGGTTTTCTTCGAATACGTCGTAACGTTTTGCACTTGGTCGACGGTCGTAACGACGCCGCTGGCGAGTTCGTCGGCTTGCGCGTCGAGCTCCGTTTGCAACGCTTTGACGACCGCTTTTTTGCCCTGCGTCGTCATCGTATTTTCGACGGTTTTCAAGAAATTATCGCCGAAAACGTCGCGCAAAATCAATTTTTGGAACGACGTGCAGGAGCGCAGGTCGGACGGATCGAAGTCGGCCGCCTTGACTTTTTCGAGAATAGCGTTCAAGTCGCCGTAGAAGTCGTTGCGAACTTTAACGTCGGAGATGTTTTGCCCGGCGAAATCGACGCGGTCGCCGCCGTAGAAGGTAATGTCGAAGTCGGTTTCGCTGACGGCGGTAACGGTCGTTTGCGTGTATTCGCCGCCCGGAATGGCGCGGATCGCTTCTTGAAGGTTCGCGGCGTTGTCGCTCGGGAGAAGGGCCGAATCGTACTTGAAGAGGATCCAGGTCAACTCGCCTTCGGCGTAGAAACCGAGGTTAAAGGAGGAAATCGAGTTCGACGTCGGGTAAACGTCTTCGTTGTCGTTTTGCGCGAGGGACGATTTATAAATCGAGAAGCGTTGCGTTTCGTAAGCGTTGTAAACGAGTTCGAACGTCCCGCTTTCGACTTTCGTCCCGTCGGCGAGAGTCGAGCCCGGAACGAGTTCTTGCGGAAGCGTGATAATTTGAACTTCGTCGGTCAAATAGCGACCGTAAACGTTGAGGTCTTCGACGTAATTTCCGTTTTCGTCGAGCAGATAGGGGCTCGATTCCGGATCGGTCGCGTCGTAATCGGGGTTCGCCAAGCGGTCGGCGCCGGTCCAAGCGACGATCATGTCGCCGGCGTTGTTCGAGTCGACGGCGATTTCGCCGCGCACGTCTTGCCAACCGTCGTTGACGAGAATATTATCGGTCGTTCCGACGGTCAAGCTCAGGAGTTGACGTTCTTCGAGTTGGTCGAGCAAGAGTTTCGTCGGCTTTTGCCCGCGCGCTTTCTCAAGACGCTTTTTCGCAAAACGTCCCGTCAGCAATTCGGCGACGCTACCAATTTTATTCTTCCGCGATAACGACATATGCAGCACCTGTCTCAACAATATAAAGTGAAAATAAACTCGCGCCTAAGCGCGAATCCGCGCGTCGACTTAGTTCAAATCGCGTCCAACTTGAATCGTTTTGCGAACGAGTCGCATCGCAGTCGAGTTTTTCGACCGCTTCGAGTCGCCGACGACTCGCGGTCAAGTTCTCGACCGCGTTTCGAACGTTCGTCGTTTGTCCAAATTCCCTCGCCTTCCCGACGCCGTCAAGAAAGCGAAAAACGTTCCTCGTTCCGCCCCTCCCTCCAACGAAAGGCCGACGGGTCGAAGCGAGAGTTCGTCTCATTCTCTCTAATATAATCAAAATTAGCGTCCGCGTCTATTTCAGCTTCGCAAAAACATTTCCTTTTTTCCTTTTCTTACTTCGCGATAAAACGGTCTTGCGGAATATCCGGCTTGCGCCGACGTCGCCGCGTCGCGCCCTCTCGCAAAACGGGAAGTTTCGGAAGGTCGGGAAAAAGACGCAAACTTTAACGAAAAACCAAGGAATACCGGCGCGGCGTTCCGCAACGACGCTTTCGTTTTCCCGCCGCTTTTTGCAACGGTCGGCGTCGCGTATTAAAACAATTTCGCGCGGTTCCTTGAAATTTCTAAAAAATTTTGATAAAATTAAAAGTCGTTAGTTCCTTGAAATTTTCTTTTTTTCGGCTTTGCTCGCGACGGCGCGACTTTTTTCGTCCGCCGTTCTTTCCGAGCGCGCCCCAAAACAGAAAATCGCGTCGAGACGCCGACGTTTTCCCGCCTCCGCCGAACGAATCGCGTCGTCGTTCGCTTGTTCAAGAAAGGTTTGCAATGACGACTCGTTTTGTTCCTTCGACGCTTGCGGTCGGAACGCTTCTTGTCGTTTTTTTCGTCCAACCCTTCGCTCCCGTTAGCGCAAAAACGCCAAATTTTTCGCTTTTCTCGACAAACGTCGTTCAACGCGACGATTCGAACGCTTCGAACGGTCGCGGCGTCGAAACCGATTCCGTCGTCGACGCAAACGCGGCAAACTCGTCCGATTCTAACGATTCCGTCGATCAAACAAACTCGCCGCAAAACGCCGATTCCAACGGCGGAGGCGCGCTTTGGCTGAAGCTCGAACGGAACGAACGCGGCGTTCCGCTTCGCCTCGCGACCTCGATCGTTCGCTTCGAAGGCGAATTTCAGGCCGACGACGGCGAAACGCGCTCCGTTTCGGTCGACTTAATCGGCGCGATCCATCTCGGCGAAACGGCGTATTACGAACGGCTCAACGCCGAGTTCAAAGAATACGAAACGGTCGTTTTCGAGTTGGTCGCGGAAGAAGGGTTCGACGTCAAGGACGTCGCCGCCGCAAAAGAAGCGAAAAAGGCGGCGCCCGCGTCTCCGCTCGACGCGATTCCACTTCTTCAGGAATCCTTCGCCGACGCGCTCGGTCTCGCTAATCAAGTCGACGGAATCGATTACTCCGCGCCCAACCTCAAACGCGGCGACGCGAACGCCGACGACTTCCTCGTTCGCTTGACGACCGGCGGCGATATCCCGAACTTTTTCGCCAACTCCGCGTTCGACTCGCTCTTTTCGTCGAATTCCGGGCGCGCGGAAGGCTGGGCGCTCGCCAGTCTTTTAGCGAAAGACAAACGCCTCGTCCTCCGCCGCTTCTTAGCCGACGAACTCGCGCGAACGGAGCTCGCCTCCAAACCCGACGAGAAAGAAACGGCGTTAATTCATTTCCGCAATAAAATCGCCGTCGACGTCGCTCGAAAAGAGCTCGAAGCGGGCAAGACGAAGATCGCCGTCTTTTACGGCGCGGCGCACCTCGACGATTTAGCGCGGCGCGTCGAAACGACGCTGAAAAATCCGCGGCGTTCGGAACCGCGTTGGCTTACCGCTTGGTCGATGGAGTCGGCGCAAAAATAACCGCGCTCGACGACGGCGCCTTTCCCGTCTATAGTATATATTGTCAAGAATGCGAAAACGCGACTCGAACTTGCGCTCGAGCCGCGTTTTTTAACGAGTCGCGCCGACGGAGCCGATCGCGCCGCGTCCGCTTAGCGAACTTCGTCCGGAACGACGAAGCCGTCGCCGTTTTTATCGAGTTTGCCGAAATACGCGACCGCCGGGGTCGAAAGGGTCGGCGCGAACTCGCGCAGCGTCAGCTGTCCGTCGCCGTTGACGTCGCGCGCCAAGAACCAAACCGGAACGTTTTTCAACACGGCGGGCGAAGCCGCGTACTCGCGCCGCGTCGCCGAATCGATTTCCGTCAACAAGACGCCGAGCAGCTCTTGGTCTTCAATTTCTTCAAGCGCCTTATTCTCCTCGACGAACAGCGCGAGCGCCTCTTCGTCGGACATTTCGGCAAGCGCGTTGGCGTTTTCTTTGTCGGTCGCCGCGGCGGCGTCGGCGGTTTCGCGACGCATCGGCGCGGAAGCCGGGCGAATGCGCGTTTCCTTATCTTCTTCGAGGACGACGCGATTGGCGACGTACGTCGGGCGTTTCGGCGCCGGATTGTGAATCGTTCGACCGGACGCGTACCGCGCCAAATAAAAGAGAACTTCTTGATCGGTCAAGGTCCAGTCGCCGTTAAGATCGATCGCTTGCGCGCCGACGATTTTGTCTTCCCATTCTTCGCGTTCGAGCGTTCCGTTCGAGTTCGCGTCGTACTTCTTAATCAAAAATCGCCCGTAAAAACGCAACGCGAGCGGAGCGGCCGGCACGAGCGCGTCGTCGCGGCGCGCCATCGCTTGACTGTAATACTCGTTTTCCGAGTCCGGCGAATAACGTTTTTCGCCGTCGGCGTTGAATTTCGGAACGGTTCCGGCGTTGAGCGTCGCTTCGGCGGCGGCTTTTTCCTCTTCGGTCATTTCCGCCATTTCGGTCAACTCGCCCGCTTCCGCGGCGGCGGCCTGCGCGGCGGCTTGCGCGGCGGTCGCTCCGGCGCTAAAATCGCCGCGTTCCCATTGCGCCCAGCGGTCGGCGCCGACCATATTCTTCGCGTTTTCCGCAAAACGGGAGTTGCGCAGTCGTTCGAATTGCTCCGGCGTCATATTGGCGATCATCTGTTCCGGCGAAAAGGAATTGCGCCCGCCTTGCCGGTTCCCTCCTTGGCGGTTCCAGTTTCCGCCGCTCGGGCGCTCGCCGCCTTGACGATTCCCGCCCCCTTGACGGTTCCAGTTTTCCTCCCCTTGACGACCGCCGCGTCCTTCGCGACCGCCCCCTTGCGGCGGTTGCGCGACGGCGATCCCCTCCGACGACGGCGAAACCGTCAAATCAAGTTCCGGCGAAACGCTCAAAAGCGCCGCGACGACGGCGGCCAACGTTCGAAATCGATATTTTCGCAACATAATAAAATCTCCGCGACCAAAACCGCGTTTCGTTTCTAAAGGAAAGTCGGAAGGAAAAGCGCCGAAAGGGCGACGCGACGGCTTGAATCGTCGACGTTCCTTATTATAATGATTAGTATACAGGATAGCGCGACGTTTTACAAGTTGGGGCGCGCGTTTTACTCGGTCGAAAGAAAGAAATTTTTTCTCGAGCCGTCGAAATTTTGAGAGGAGACCGCTCCGATGATCGTTTTTGCCGAAAAACCCGCCGACGTTTTGAAACTGAACGCCGTTCAAATGCGCATCGCTCGCGCCGCGCTCGCCGACGGCGAACGTCTCCAGCAGGCGACGCTGAACCAACTCGGCGCGCGCAACGAGGAAATCGCGCTCGTCGCGATCGCGGCGAAACTCGGCGTTCCGGTCGTCGACGTCGCGAAATCGGAGATTCCGAGCGACGTGTTGGAAAATTTCCCGATCAAACTCGTTCACCGCCGCAACGTTTTCCCGCTCGGACGGCAGGCGGACGGCTCGCTTCTCGTCGCGACGAGCAATCCGTTCGACCTTTCGCCGATCGACGAAATCTCCGCCGCGACCGGGCTTCCGACGGTTCCGGGTCTCGTTCTTCCGAGCGAATTGGCGAAGCTGATCAAGTCGCGCCTCGGCGTCGGCGCGGAAACGATCGACGGTTTGATGGAGCAAACGGAAGACGTCGAAGTTCTCGAAGACGTCGATTGGGATCAAAGCGGCGACGCGGCGATGGCGCAGGAAGCGTCGGTCGTTCGCCTCGTCAACGACATTTTGACCGAAGCGATCGAGTCCGGCACGAGCGACATTCACATCGAAGCGCAAGAAACCGGGATGAAAATCCGGTACCGCATCGACGGCGTCCTTCAAACGCAGCCGACGCCGCCGGAAATCAACCGTTTCCAATCGGCGATCGTCAGCCGTTTGAAGATTATGGCGCGCTTAAACATCGCCGAAAAGCGGATTCCGCAAGACGGTCGTATTAAGATTAAGGTTTCCGACCGCGAAGTCGACCTCCGCGTTTCGATCATTCCGATGCTTCACGGCGAAGGGATCGTCATGCGTATTCTCGACAAAGACCGCATGAACTTTACGCTCCGCGGAATCGGGATGGACGAGGACGTCTACCAAACGTTCGGGAAGTTGATTTCGCTTCCGCACGGCATCATTTTGGTTACGGGCCCGACCGGTTCCGGGAAAACGACGACTCTTTACAGCGCGTTGAACGAGATCAAGTCGGAAGCGACGAAAATCATCACGACGGAAGACCCGATCGAATACCAACTGAACGGCATCAACCAAATTCAGGTTCACGCAAAGGTCGGGCTGACGTTCGCGGCGAGCTTGCGCGCGATTTTGCGTCACGACCCGGACGTCGTTCTCGTCGGGGAAATCCGCGACTTCGAAACGGCGGAAAACGCGATTCAAGCGTCGATGACGGGGCACTTGGTCTTCAGCACGCTCCACACGAACGACGCGGCGGGCGCCTACACGCGTATGATCGACATGGGCGTCGAACCGTTCTTGGTCGGGACGACGGTCGAAGGGATTATGGCGCAGCGGTTGGCGCGTCGCCTCTGCAAACACTGCAAGCAGCCTTGGAAGCCGCGCCCGGACGAAGTTCCGGAAGACTTTCCGCCGGAACTGCTCGAAACCGGAACGATTTACCGTCCGGTCGGTTGCCGCGAGTGCCGCGAAACCGGGTACGCGGGCCGCGTCGCGCTTTACGAGCTTCTTATCCCGAACGACGAAATTCGGCGTTTGGCGGGCGAAAAGGCCCCGTCGGCGGAGGTGAAGAAGATTGCTCGCGCCAACGGAATGGCGACGTTGCGCGACAACGGTTGGAAGAAAGTCGGCCTTGGGATTACCTCCGTCGAGGAAGTCGTCCGCGTCGCCAAAGAAGACTGACGCGCCGTCGAAAACGCCGCTAATAAAAACGAAAAACCGCCCTTCGAATCGATTTCGAACGGCGGTTTTCTTTTTTAAACGCAATTGAGGGCGGCGATTACTCGGCGTTTTCCGTTTCCGACGCGACGTTCAAATACCGCTCGGCGTACTCGAAGAAAAGTTCGCGGCGACGCTCGGTCGCTTCCGGGTCGCTCGCCAACAGATGCCCGGAGTTCGGGAAGTCGACGACGTCGAACGGAACGCCCGATTTTTCGAGCGCGGCGACCAACCGCTCCCGATGCGGCGTCGGAACGAGCGTGTCTTCGCCGCCGAACGCCGCCAAGGTCGGAACCGCGCCCCCCTTTTCGACGAACGACGCCGGGGAAACCGACGCGATCGCCGCCTCCGCTTCCGGCGTCTTCGCCTTCATCGCGTCGACGGTCGTTTCGGTTCGCGTCATCGCGCTAACGAGTCCGGCGACCGCGCCCGGATCGAGGTTCGGCCAAGTCTCGACGTGAAAATCGCTCGGCCCGACTCGCGGCGCGACGAAAACGACCGGAAGCGGCGCGTCTTTTCCCCGCGAATACGCGTACAACGTCGCGATATGTCCGCCCGCCGAGTCGCCGGAAAGAGCGACTTTTTCGAGCGGCGCGCCGCGCTTCGTCGCCTCTTCTTTCAGCGTTTTGAGCGCGGCGTCGATCTCGTCCATCACCGCGTTCATCGAGTAAACGTCTTTCGTCTTCTCGCCGGCCAACATATATCCGAGCGACGCGGCGACGTATCCGCGTTTGGCCGTTCGACGCGCGAACCCGCCCATATCTTGCCGCTTCCCGGCGTTCCAGGCGCCGCCGTGTATGAAGAGAACGGCGCCGCGCGACCGCTCCGGCGCGATTTCTTTCGGGAAATAAAGGTCGAGCTTGTTCCAATCGTTCGGGCCGTACGAAACGCCGTCGACGAAAACGCCGTCCGCGTCCGTCCAATCCTCGATATAACCGGATTTTTCAAGCGTTTGCCGCAACCCGACCCCGACCGCCGCGACGGCCCCGATTCCGACGACGCCAAGCAAAACGCAAACGACCGCCGCCGCGATCAAAAGCCGCCGAGTTAACCGCCGACGCGGCGACGCTTGTTTCGAAACGTCCGTTTTCATCTCTATTCCCCTTATCTTTGTTAACGGTTTAACGATTGTTTAGCGGTTGGACGACGGGAGTTTAACGGTTGCGGAGCGTCGACGGCGCCCGCGTCGAGCGTCAAAGCCCGAACGGTTCGACGGCGCGCTCCAAAATTCCGTTCAAAAACGCGATCGCGGTTCCGTAATTCGTTATCGGAACGTCCGCTTCCGCCGCCCTTGCGAGCCGCGCCGCCATTTCGCGCCGATTAATCGAGCAGGCGCCGCAATGCAAAATCAAATCGAAGCGCCGCAACTCCTCGACCGTCGGGAAATCGCGCCCTTGCGCTCGTTCGATTCGGAGCGTTTCGCCGACCCGCGCCCTTAACCAACGCGGCAGTTTGACCGTTCCGATATCGTCGTCGGTCGCGTGATGCGAGCAAGCCTCCGCGATTAAAACCCGCGAATCGGGCGAAAGTTCCGCGATTCGGCGCGCGCCGTCGACCGCCGTCCGCAAGTCGCCTTGTCGCCGAGCGAAAAGAATCGAAAACGACGTCAGCGGAATCGAACGCGGAACGATTTTCGCGACGGTTTTAAACGCTTGCGAATCGACGACGACTAACGCGGGGGGCGTTTTAAAGCGGTCGAGCGCGGCGGTTAAAAGCTCCGGTTGAACGACGACGCAGCCGCGCTCCGCGTCCAAAAGGTCGCGAATCGTTTGAACTTGCGGCAAAATCAACCGTCCTTTCGGGGCCGCCGCGTCGAGCGGAACGACCAAAACGGCGAGTTCGCCCTTCGGGATTAAGTCGGCGACCAACGGCGGCGGCGCGAAAAACTCTTCCGGCGCGAGCTTCGTCAACGCTTCCCGAATCTTCGGCGAACCGCTCTTTCCGGCCCCGTCGAGCGCCGCCGACGTTTCGACCGCCGCCAAGGCGCGCCGCCGAACCGCTTCGACCGCCGACGCGTCCGGCGCCGCCAAGTCGGTTTTGTTCCAAACGACGAGCGCCGGAACGCCCCGACGCGCCAACTCGTCGGCGATTTTCTCCTCGAACGGTCCCCAAGCGTCCGCGCCGAGCGTCGAATCGACGACGATCAAGCCGACGTCGACCCGGTCGAAAACGCGCTCCGTCTTCGCGACTCGCTCCGCCCCGAGCGCGCCTTCGTCGTCGACGCCCGCCGAGTCGATCAACAGGACCGGGCCGAGCGGCGCGAGCTCCATCGCCTTTTCGATCGGATCGGTCGTCGTTCCCGGAACGTCCGAGACGATCGCGAAATCTTGTCGCGTCAACGCGTTAAGCGTCGACGACTTGCCGACGTTGCGCCGTCCGAAAACGCCGATTTGCAACCGAACGCTCTTCGGCGCGGAAAAAGTCGCCGTCATTTTTCCCCGTTCTCCTTTATCTCTTAAGACGCGACGTCGCCGCGCCGCGTTACCGATTCGCGTTATTTTCCGAAAAATTTCCTTTTAACGCGACAAAAACGAAACGTTCGCCGCCGTCGAACCGTCTCTATTCTTCATTCTTCGACGCGTCGTTCCGCCGTCATTATACGTCCAAACGCGCCGTTCGAAGAGCCCCCCCGAAAAACGCGACCCGTCCCTCAAAAATAAAAACGATAAAAAACGTCGAAAATCGCGCGTTACCCGTTTTCAAGAAGTTTCTTCGCTTGTATAATAAAGACGACGCCGGTTTCTCGTTTTTCGACGCGGAGCGCGTCGGCGACAAGAAACGCCCTCACTCGGCGACGTTTATCAAAAAGGAAAGCGGTCTTCTCCGCTCGCCGCGTTCGACGACGCTCCCGTTACGACCGTCGACGCGACAAGCGCGAGGCGGCGGCGCGCCCCGACGGTTCGATCGCGTTCCGTTTCGCCCCGACGCCCTCTCGAGAAACCGCGACCGCGTTCCTTTTAACGTCGCCCCAACGCAAGGAACCCCCGTTTTGTCCGACGCTCAATCGCTCAACGCCGCCGCGCGCGACGACGAAGACGCTCGCCTAATGCTCGCCGCGCAAACCGGGGACGCGTTCGCGTTCGAAGAGTTGATGTCGCGCAACCAAGCGCGCGTCTGCGCGTTTCTGCAACGCTTCGTCGGCAACCTGCAGTCGGCGGAAGATTTGACGCAAGAAGTCTTCATGCGCGTTTACAAACATCGCGACTCCTACCGCCCGGAAGCGCGTTTCTCGACTTGGCTTTACCGCGTCGCGCACAACGTCGCGTTCAATTCGTTGCGCGCGAAGAGTCGGCGTCCGGAGCTCCTTTTCGGCGGCGCGTCCGGCGACGGCGCCTCGTCGTCGCTCGGTTTCGTCGTCGAAGAAAGCGTCCTTGCGCAAAGCGGCGCGACCCCGACTCGCAGCGTCGCTCGACTCGAATTGCAAGCGGTCGTCCGCGCCGCCGTCGATTCGCTCGGCCCGCGTCAACGCGAAGCGCTTTTGCTCGCGCGGTTCGAAGGAATGAGTTATCAAGAAATCGCCGACGTAATGAAGTTGACGCCGAAAGCGGTGAAGTCGCTCCTTTGCCGCGCTCGCCTCAACCTGCGCGCCGCGCTCGAACCTTACGTCGAAGAAGGAAAACGCCCGCAATGAACTCGCCGCAACGTCCCGACGACGCCTATTTTTCCGACCTCGACGCGAATCTCGACGCCAACCTCGACGATTACTCGCCGGAAACGGACGCCGAACTCGACCCGCTCGACGAAGAGATCGCCGCTTATCTCGACGACGAACTCGAACCGGAAGCGCGCGCCGCCTTCGAACGCCGACTCGCCGACGATCCGGCCCTCCGCGCTCGCGTCGACGCGGAACGCTCCGCTTGGAACGCGCTCTCGCTCCTCGACGTCGACGCGCCGAACGAACGCTTGCCCGACGCCGTCGTCGAACGGCTCGACTCCGAAACGCAAACGGAACTCCGCGAACTGGCGACGTCGTTGCGCCGCCGACGCGCGCTCCGCGCCCTTTTTCTCGGTTCGACCGCGTTTCTGCTCGCGGCGCTCGGTTTCGTCGTTTTTTCGCTTCTTTTTCCGGACGCGCAAACGCGACGCGAACGCGATTGCCGCGTCGTCGAACGGCTCGCGCAACTCGAAATTGTCGACGATTTTAACTATTTAACGGCTCTCGACGCGTCCGGCCTCTTCGCGCCGACGCCGCCCCCGCCGCCCTTCGCGCCTCCCGCTCAATCTCCGCCGGAGTCGCCGCGCCCGTTCCAGTTCGCGCCCCCCGCCGCCGCGTCCGCGCCGACTTCGGCCCCGACGCCGAAAACGTTCGAGGAACTTTCGCAAGACCGCGTTTTTTACCGCCTTCAACAGAAGTTCGAACGTCTCGACGCCAAAACGCAAGAGCGACGCCGCGCCCTCTATCGACAAATCGTCGACGCGCCGAACGCCGACGCGCTTTGGCGCCTCCTCGACCGATATTGCGCTTGGTTCTCCTCCGTCCCGAACGACGACGACCGCGAAAAACTTCTCGCCGCGCCGATTTCGGAACGGCTCGAAATCGTTCGACGTTACCGCGATTTCGCCCGACGATTCGCCGAACGGCAACGCGACGGCGCCAACCGCTTCGCGCCGACTCGACAGCAAAACGCGCGAACGCCCGACGCCGACGAACGCCGCGACGACTCCTCGCCGATTCGCGCCTTCCGCGACGCGTTGCCGGAAGAGTTGCGCGCCGAAAACCTCGAAGCGCTCGGACAAAAATACGACGATTTCCTCCAAGCCAAACGCGAATACGGCGGCAAACGAGAAAGCGCGCTCGCCTTTTTAACCGAAGAATCGTCCGAAAAAATTACCGCCGCGCTCTCCGAAAAAGCCCGCGGCTATCTCCGCGAACTTTCCGAAGAAGAACGCTCCGCCGCGCTCGGACTCCTCGTTACCCTCGCTTTTTGGGAACGCGAAGAGCGTTCGTCCAGACCGTCCTTCCCCTTCGCCAACGGCGGACGCGCCGCGTCGTCCTTCGCCGCTCGACCGTTCGATCGAGACGCGCAACGACGCGATTTCATTCGCGAACTCGCCGAAACGTTAAGAAAACTGTCGCCCGAACGCCGCGACTTCTTGACGTCGCGACCGGCCGACGAAATGCGCGGCGTCCTTTGGGCGACGCATTGGCGCTTCGCTTTCCGGAACGCCAACCGTTCGTCGCGGGCCGACGAACCGCCCCCGTCGAACGCCGCGCCGCCGGTTTCGTCGCCGTCCGATCCGTCCCCGCGCCCGACTCCGAATCGCCGCTCGCCCAACTAACGTCGACGTTCGCCCGTCTTTTTAACGCCGAAACCTAATTTCGGCGTTTTTTTTCGGCGCGGCGGCTTGTTTTTCCTTCGTTTGCCGCCGTCGTTCGACGGTCGAACGTCTTCGACGGCGGCAAACGGCGCGCCAACCGCTACAACCGGTATATTTACACCGGTTTTTCAAAACATTTTCACAAAATTTTCCATTTCACCTATTTTACCATTGTTATTTCTTGAAAAATCGGTATACTTTTAAACAAGATAAGGTAGAGAAAATAGAAAAAAATAAAGTTTCCGCAACCGCCGTATATTGCCGAATTTTGCGTTGTTTACTTGGGTGACGACTTGCAACGACGCGAAACGCAACGGGGCCGAAAAAGCGTCTTTTTTCGGCCCCGTTCTTTTTTTACCGATTTTCCTTTTTTCCGTCGCGTTCCGTTCCTTTTCCTCTCCTTGACGTTTTGCGAAAAAACGTTATATTTTTAAGAGTCGCGTTTCGCCGCCGTCGCGCTCTTTGCGCTTTGCTTTTCGTCGTCGACCGCGTTTTGCGCCCTCGAGCGGAGTCGATTCCGCGTCGCGGCGCCCTCGTTTCCTTTAAAAGACGCCGAGCGTATATCGAATCGCCTTTTTTCCTTTATATTTTGACAAGCGTTTAAAGCGACCGGAGCCCGCGTTCGTCGCCGTCCGTCGTCGACTTTAACGCTCCTCCAACCGCGGCCGAAGCCGCCGGAGACGCGCCGATGAGTTCCTCCAATCCCCTGTTGCTCCCGGAACTTCGCCAAATGATCGCGTTGAACGACGCGGAGGAAATGCGCGTTTTTTGTTCGGCGCTCCACCCGGCGTCGACGTCGGAATTCCTTAGTTCGTTGGAAGCGGGCGAAATTTGGACGATTCTTCTCGAAGTCGACGCGACGCTCCGCGCCGAAATCTTCAGTTACTTCGACGAGGACCTGCAAGTTCAAATCATCGAATCTTGCCCGCGCGAAGAAATCGCGAAGCTCATCGAAGAGATGCCGTCCGACGACCGCGTCGACGTTCTCGAAGAAGTCGAACAGGACGCCGTCGACGAAATTCTTCCGCTCCTCTCGACGGAAGAGCGCGAGGACGTCGAGCTTCTGCGAAGTTACGAAGACGACGCGTGCGGCGCCGAAATGTCGTCCGACTTCATTCGCCTTCACGAAGGGATGACGGTCGGGCAAGCGATCGCGGAAATCGGCGCGCAAACGCACCTAATGGAAACGGTCTACTACCTTTACGTCCTGGACGACGCGGAGCGGCTCGTCGGGATCGTTTCGGCGAAAGACCTTCTGCGGCGCATCAACCGTCAAGACGAGCCGATCGAAGGCTTCATGAAGTCGAAGGGAACGCTCGTTACGGTCAACGCGCACGACCAGCGCGAAGAGGCGATTCGTTTGGTCGAAAAATACGACTTCGTCGCGATTCCGGTCGTCGACGGCGACGGCAAAATGCTCGGCGTGATCACGCACGACGACGTTCTCGACGCGGCGGTCGAAGAGTTGGTCGAGAACGCGCACATGAGCGCGGCGGTCGACCCGCTCGGCGACGAAACGTATTTGGACGCGAACCTTTGGACGTTGGCGCGCAAACGCTTTATGTGGTTGGCGATTCTTCTTTTCGGCGCGATCACGACGGCGATCATTTTGAAGTTTTTCAACGACGTAACGGAGCAAATCGTTTGGTTGGTCGCGTTCCTTCCGATGGTCGTTTCGAGCGGCGGGAACTGCGGCGGTCAAGCGGCGACGCTGGTCGTAACGGCGTTGGCGACGGACGAAATTTCGCTCGACGACTGGAAGCGCATCGCGAAACGGGAAACGGCGATGGGGGCGATTCTCGGCGCTTTGATGGCGCTTTGCGGATACGTCAACGCCATCCTTATTTACACTTACGGCGAAGACAGCGTTAGTTTTATCGACTTGCTTATCGTTCCATTAGCGGTTTTTTGCGTCGTTTTTATCAGCAATCTCGTCGGCGCGCTTTTACCGTTGCTCTTTAAGAAGATGCGTCTCGACCCGGCGTTGATGAGCAATCCGTTCGTCGCCGGTCTTTCGGACGCGCTCGGCACCTTCGTCTACCTTTGGTTGGCGCTCATCCTGATTATGCCGTTCGTCGCGTAATCGCCGCGCCGTCGCTTCTTTCTTTTTAAAACGTTAAATCCCCGAGCGTTTTTCGTTCGGGGATTTTATTTTCTCCCCTTTTTTTCCTTCTCGCCTTGCCGCGTCCTCCTTTCTCGCACTCGCCCAGACCGCCTATTTCCTACGCTCGACAAAACCGCGTCTTCCTTTCGTCAACAAGTTAAAATCTCTTGATTCTTTCGAAATTAATACTGAAAAAAATGCTCTTATATTACCTGTAGAAAATTCTCGTAAAACGCGCCGCCGCGTCGATTTTTGAGCGGCGCGCTCCCTCCCCAACGACGGCGAACGGGCGTTTCTCGAACGGCGACGTTTCCTTTCCTCTCTTTTGAGCGGGCGTCGGTTCGATTTATTCCTCCCCGCCTCTTTTTTTCTCCGCTTCTCGCGCCGTCAAGACTCGCGGCGGTTCCGGACGAAGGGCGCCGCCGTCATTTATTTTCAGCGTTCGCCATGACTTTGCACGCCGCCTCCAAAAGCATGCAGCCCGTAACGTGCGCGTTCAGCGTCGACGGTTCGTCCGTCGGCCAAGGTTGTCGCCAACGTCCGCCGTAGAGCTTCGTTTCGGGATTTACGCCCCGACGGACCAGCGTCGTCGCGCTGCGCAAAAGATACTCGGTCAACTCTTGACGCGTTTCGTCGTCCAGCTCCGGAAGGACGATCAAATTGGCAAGATAGCGGAAAAAAATACCGTGGAAAAGCGCGCCGTCGCCGTTAACGGAGTCGGCAAGAACGCCTCGATTTCTTCGGCTCATGGGCCCGGTCGTATAACGCGCGGTCAGGACGGCGTCGTCTAAGAACGAAGGATCCTTGGTCAGTCGGAAGAGTTCGACCGCCGCCCCTATGAACGTGCCTTGATTGTAACTCAAACTAAAACGCCCGATTTCTCCGCGCCGATTCATATTGTCGTAAACGGCGCCGGTCTCCGAATCCCAAAGATATTTTCGTTCCCAGCGATAAATTTTCAACGCTTCGGCGAGATACGCGTCCGCCGACTTATTTTTGGCGTTCGAAGCGTCGACGGACGCGAATTGCGCCAAGCGAGCGGCCAAAATAGCGGCCGGACCGTTGGAGCACGCGTTTTTCGATTTAGCGACGTCGGTCTTCCAAGTAACGCCGCCGTGCCAAGGCGCTTCGTCTTCCGGTCCCCATTGCGTCCAAATCCAGTCGGCGTACAGTTGCCGCGCCTTGTTCAGATAGCGGGTTTCGCCCGTCGCTTCGTAGATGCGAACGAGCGCGAGCGCGTGCCACTCCATATCGTCGACGAAAGCGTTCCACCACAGATCGCCTTTTCGCCGCCCCTGTCGCGCGTTAAAATTGAATCGCGGCATTCCTTGGAACCAAAGGTCGTACATCCGATAATATTTTTCGTCCTTTACGCGGAGATACGCGTCGGTGATCGCGTCGATAGCGTGGGCTTGCGGCCAGTAATTGTTCGTTTCCATATCGGCCTGCCGACTTTTTTTGTTGAAAAAGTAGCGGTCGGGCCGTTCCTTGAAACTGGCGCCCCAAAAATTATCGATAAGCGCCCGCTCCATATCGTCGGCCCACTTTTGCGCCTCTTGCAAAGAAAGAGGTTCGTCCTGCGCGACGCAAACGGGAAGCCAATAAAGACAAAGCGCGAAAGTCAGCAATATTCTTAACATTTTGCAATTCCTTTTAGGGAGCGCCAAATTAACGACCAAACAAAACAACGTTTACTGCAAATTTCAAGACGTCGAAAACGCCTATGTCCAGCTTTTCGCAACGCGGCGCGATTCGACGTAAGTCTTCAACGGCGCGTCGGAAGAAACGTTCGACTCTCGTTTCGACGTTGGTAAAGTTTTTGGTTGCAACGCCGGGCTCGCGTCGATTACGCTTCGCCGGAACGCCCGCTTTCAAGCCGAGGTAGCGAGCCGTTTAGCGCGCGTCTGCGTCCGCGCAGCGCGATCAATCGACCGAAACCCAACCTAAACCTTTTAACGTCAATGCTTCCCTAAACATCTCGTTCGTTCCGCGCGTCGACGAGTTTCTCGGCGAGAGTTCCGACGCGACCGGAATCGTCGAGGCGGCGACGATCTTGGAACGCTTCGCGAGTTGTTTTACGTTCTTGTCCGACCGCTCGTTCTCCCCCGTTTTTAAGGCGCCGGCGACGTTCGAAGTCGAAATTGCAAGCGCCGATCCAAGCGATAAAACCGAAAAATCGGCGGCGACAAGCGCGTTTTGAAGGCGCCCTTCCAACCTTTGCGCCCCGACGCCGTTTTCGGCCCGACGGCGAAAGCGACTGTAGCCGTGTTCCGGCGTCCGTAGCGTCGAGACTAAGCGCGACGTTTGCCGTCGTTCCGCGTCAAACCGAAAATCGGCGTCGACAAGCGCGTTTTGAAGGCGCCCTTCCAACCTTTTTGCGCCCCGACGCCGTTCTCGGCCCGGCGTCGAAAGCGACCGTAGCTAGTGTTCCGGCGTACGAGCGTCGAGACCAAGCGCGACGTTTGCCGCCGTTCCGCGTCAAATCGAAAAATCGGGTCGACAAGCGCGTTTTGAAAGCCTTCTAACCCTTGCGCCCGACGCCGGTCTCGCTCGGCGTCGCAAGCGACCGTAGCTAGTGTTCCGGCGTACGAGCGTCGAGACCAAGCGCGCCGTTTGCCGTCGTTCCGCGTCAAACCGAAAATCGGCGGCGACAAGCGCGTTTTGAAGGCGCCCTTCCAACCTTTGCGCCTCGACGCCGGTCTCGGCCCGGCGGCGAAAGCGACAGCAACCCGTGTTCCGGCGTCCGTAGCGTCGAGACCAAGCGCGCCGTTTGCCGTCGGTCCGCGGCAAACCGAAAATCGGCGGCGACAAGCGCGTTTTGAAAGCCTTCCACCCCTTGCGCCCCGACGCCGGTCTCGCTCGACGTCGAAAGCGACCGTAGCTAGTGTTCCGGCGTACGAGCGTCGAGATCAAGCGCGACGTTTGCCGTCGTTCCGCGTCGTAAAGTCTTGCTTTCCCAACGTTTCGTTGTCGACGCGAACGTTTCCGCGAACTTTCGGCAAAAGCGTCTCTATTTTTTCGCTGTTTTTATTGATTCTTATATTCGCATTATACGGTCTTTACAACGGTTGCGCAAGGGAATTTTACAACGCGCCAACACGCGCTAGCTGAAAACTTCCATCTTCGACGCGTGCCGACAAGGGCCAAACAAGATTCAACGCCGACAGCGTGTTCGGTCAATCCTCGGAGAAGGTAACGACTGCGTTCCTAACGGGACCCCAAGGGATAGAAAAAAAGCCGGTTAAGTTTCCTTAACCGGCTTCATATATCATGGTAAAGATTTCACACAGTGTAACCAATCTTGCGATCCCTCGTAAAACAACCAATTTGACTCGGCTGAGTTTCTAATATCCTTAGAAAGGAGGTGATC
>JAZNJF010000092.1:0-6835 GCA_045577885.1 Thermoguttaceae bacterium
TTATTTTTGAGCGACGCCGCCTCCGTTTCGACGTTCGAACGGTTCCGCGGCGCGTCGCCCCGTCGGAGTCGCCGTTATGAAACCGTCCCCTCGTCTTGTCGCGCTCGCCGCTCTCGTTCTCGCGTCGGCGTTCGGAATCGCCGTTTTTTCCCGCGTCGCGTCGAACCGGTCCCGCCCGACGTCCGCGCCGGTCCCGGAAACGTCGACGCTCGAGTCGACCGCCGCCCCCTCGCGTCCCTTTTCCGCGCCCGCGTCGCCGTCCGAAAAAAGCGCGCCGACCGTCGCTCCGTCGGAACCGGCTCAAAAATCGGCGGTTGAAGCGGAAAAAGCGACGCTCGACGCGCCGTCGCCAATCTCGCCAACGACGCCGACGTCGTCTCTCCCGCCGCAAACGCCCGACGCCGTCCCGGTCCGCACCGCCGTCGCGACGACCGCCGACGTCGAAACGAAACGCTCCTTTCGCGGTTTCACCGAAGTCGATCCGGTCGAAATCGTTCCCCGCGTTCGCGGTTTCCTCGAATCGATCGAGTTCCAACCGGGCGCGCTCGTCGAAAAAGGGGACGTCCTCTTCCGCGTCGAATCGTTCGATTATCAAAACGAAGTCGACGCGGCAAAAGCGGAACTCGCGGCGGCGCTCGCTCGGGAAGCTCGCGCTAAAGCGACGCATCGGCGCAACTTGCAACTGCGCAAAGACCAGTCGGTCGCCGGCGTCGTTACCGAAGAAACGCTCGAAGAGAGCCAAACGGCTTGGCGCGCCGCGAACGCCGAGAGCGCGAAAGCTCGCGCAAGGCTCGCCGCCGCCGAAAAACAACTCGAGCGAACGATCGTTCGGGCGCCCTGTCGCGGGCAAATCAGCCGCCCTTTTTACCCGGTCGGAACGTTCCTCGACGGCGCCGCGCTCGACCCGCCGGTCTTGGCGCGCCTCGTCGCGATGGATCCGATGCTCGTTTACTTTTACGCGACCGACCGAGAGTTTCTCGAATTTCAAGAAAAGCGGCGAAAAGCGCTCAAAGACCGCATCGGCAAGCGTTACGACGAGCAAAATTACGCGAACGTCTCCCTTCGCGAAGCGTTGCAAGCGGAAAAACTTCCCGATTATATCGATTTTGAGGCGCGTTTCCCGGGGCTCGACGAAAAGGGCGTTTATTCGCGACGCGGCGTCGTTAATTACGTCGACAATCAAATCGACCGTTCGACCGGCGTCGTCGCGCTTCGGGGCGAGATCCCGAACCCGGATTACTCGATTTATCCCGGCGTCGTTTGCGAAGTCGCGCTGACCGACGAGCCGGTAAAAAACGCGACGTTAATCGACGTTAAAGCCGTTTGTTCCGACCTCAACTCGCAATTCGTTTGGATCGTCGACGAAAACGACGTTCCGCGTCGCCGACCGGTCGAACTCGGGCGCAAAACGGCGAATGGATCGCAAGTCGTCGCGACGTCGGGAGTTAAGCCCGGCGAGCGTTACGTCGTCGACGGCGTTCTCAACTTGCGCCCCGGTTTGCGCGTCGTCGAAGCGGCGCCGCGAAAACGTCCCGCCGTCGAACTTTTCTCTCCGAACGAACGCGAAACCGCCGTCGCGTCGACGCCCGACGAGTTCGCCGCCGAAACGTTTCGCGCCGCCAAACCGGTCTCCCCCGTCCCCGCCGACGCGCCAAACCGCCCAAACGACGCAAAACCCGCCGGCACGTTAAACCGCTCTAACAACGCAAAACCCGCCGACGCTTCTAACCTCCCAAACGGCGCAAAACCCGCCGACGCTCCCAACCTACCAAACGACGCAAAACCCGCCGACGCGTTAAACCGCTCTAACGACGCAAAACCCGCCGACGCGCCCAACCTCCCAAACGACTCAAAACCCGCGAACGCGCCAAAACGCCCAAACAACGTAAAACCCGCCGACGCGCCAAAACGCCCCGACGTCGCAAAACCCGCGAACGCGTTAAACCGCCCTAACGACGCAAATCCCGCCGTCACGCCAAAACGCCCCGACGTCGCAATCCCCGCAAAATCGCTTATCAACGTTAATTACGCCGACGCAGCCGCTTATCCGGATTCCGCCAACCTCCGCGACGCGTCCAAATCGCCGACGCCGCCTCCTTCGCGTCGCCCCAACGCCGCAATCGACCGATAAAATCGGAAAGCGCCGTCCGTCCCGCTTGAAACGCGGCGCGTTCCGGGTTATAATAGAAAGCGAAACGTTCTCGACGGTTGAAAAACCGCCGAAACGCCGCGTTCTTGCTTCGAATCGGCCGACTTTGCCGTTTCCGTCGACTTTGCGCCCGCGTTCTTCCGCCGTCAAGGCGAACGTCGAGCGGCAAACGGTCGACCGAGCGAAACGCGGCGTCTTCCCGCCCCGACGCTCCCCCTTATATTAATTAATAATGACGACGCCTTACTTTTTCGACGCGGAACTTCGACGCTCTATCGAAAGCCTCCTTCTCCCGGACGTTCGCCTCCCCGGTCAATACATCGGCGGCGAAGTCGGTCAAATCGTCAAACCCGCCGACTCGGTGAAAGCGCGCATGTGCTTCTGTTTTCCGGACGTTTATTCGATCGGGATGTCGAACGTCGCGCTGTCGGTTCTTTACGACGTCGTCAACGGTCGCGGCGATCTCGCTTGCGAACGCGCCTTTTGCCCGGGTCTCGATATGGAGGCGATCCTCCGAAACGCCGGGCTCCCGATTTACTCGCTCGAAACGTTCACGCCGCTCGCCGCGTTCGACCTTCTCGGCTTCACGCTCCAATACGAGCTTTGTTATACGAACGTTTTAACAATGCTCGACCTCGCCGGCGTCCCGCTCCATCGCGTCGATCGTTCGCTCGAAGCGCCGCTGATCGTCGCCGGAGGCCCCGCCGCCGCGTCGCCGGAGGTTATGTCCGATTTCGTCGACGTTTTCTTGATCGGCGACGGCGAAGAAACGCTTCCGGCGCTCCTTGAACGTTGGGCCGAACTCCGCGCGCAACTCGGCGTCAAACGGGCCTTCGACGCGAAAAACGGCGCCGTCCGCCGCGACGCGTCCTCGTATTTGGCCGCCGGCGGCGACCCGGTCGCGACCTCGAAAGCGCTCCGTCGCGACGCGCTTCTCCAAATCGCCCGCGAATTCCCGAACGCTTACGTTCCAGAGTTTTACGACGTTTCGTTCGACGAAACCGGCCGAGCGCGCCGCCCCCGCCCGAACGCCGACGGCGTCCCGGAATATATCGACGCGGCGGTCGTTCGCGACCTGAACGCCTTCCCGCCGCCGAAACGTCCGCTTCTCGCGCTCGTCGAAAGCGTCCAAGACCGCGTTTCGCTCGAGATTATGCGCGGTTGCCCGCAAAAATGCCGTTTTTGCCAAAGCACCCAACTCAAACGCCCGCTCCGTTACCGCTCCGTCGAGCAGATTACCGAGTCGATTCTCGCCGCCTGCGCCTCGACCGGGGTCGACGAAGCGACGCTCCTTTCCCTCTCGTCGAGCGAATACCCGAAATTTGAAGAGGCGCTCCAACGGATTCGCGAAGCGGTTTGCCCGCGCGGCATTTCGCTTTCCGTCCCGAGCCTCCGCGTCAACCACCAACTAAGTTCCGTCGTTCAAGGCCTTACGACCGAGCGTTCGTCGAGTTTGACCGTCGCGCCGGAAGCCGCTCGCGACGAAATGCGCCGCCGCATCGCCAAGCGCGTTACGAACGACGACCTCTTCGCCGGTTGCCGCGCCGCGTTCGAAAACAACTTTTCGCGCGTCAAAATGTACTTTATGTGCGGTTTTCCGTATGAAACGGAAGACGACCTTACCGGGATTGTCGCGCTCTCGAACGACGTTTGCCGCTTGGGAAAAGAGGTTCGCGGGAAGTTCGCGCAAGTCGTCGCGAACGTTTCGAATTTCGTTCCGAAACCGCACACGCCGCTCCAATGGGCCGCGATGCAGACTCGGCCTTACTTCGAGGAGGCGCACCGAACGCTCCGTCAAACGCGTCGCGAACGCTCGGTCGATTTGAAGTATCACGACCTGAACACGAGCCTTCTCGAAGGCCTGATGACGCGGGGCGACCGCCGCGTCGGCGCCGTCGTCGAAGCGGCTTGGCGCGCCGGGGCCCGTCTCGACGCTTGGCGCGAACACTTCAAGCCGGAGCTTTGGGACGCCGCCGTCGCCGAATGCGGAATCGACCGCGAAAAGATCGCGCACACGGCGTATTCGCTCGACGCGGAGCTGCCTTGGGATCATATCCGCTTCTACAACGACAAAGAGAAGCTCAAAAAAGAGTTCGCGCTCGTCGACCAAGCGAAGTACAACGAAAAAGACTGACCGGCGCCGTCCGCAAACTTTGCGCCGTTTTCGCAATTTAACGCCGTTTCGTCGTTCGTTCGAACCGTCTCGGCGTTAAACTCGGCGCGTTTTGCTCGTTCCCCTTACTTTGCGGAATCGTTTTTTCCGGAAGCGGCGCCCGCGCCTCCGCTTTTATCGCCCCCATTTCCCCATTTTCTCCAAAGGACGCAACCTATGTCGACGCCCCAAAACTCGCAATTTACCCGACGCGGCTTCTTCGGCGCTTCGCTCGGAACCGCTTTAACGGCGACCGTCGCTCCGACCGCGTTCGCCGCCGCGACCGACGGCTCCGTTCCCGCCGCTCCGCAAACCTTCCCGGAAACGAGCTTCGCGTTAACCGGCGGCGACGTAAAAATCTACTCGAAAGCGATCGCCGAACCGGTTCGCGTCCTGCAAATTTCCGATACGCACCTCTTCCTCGACGACGAGCGCGGCACCGATTACCGCGATTACTCGAAGCGGATGGCGGCGGCGTACAACAAAACGAAACACTTCAAAACCGGCGCCGACACGAACCCGATCGACGAGCTGAAAAAGATTCTCGCCGACGTTAGCCCGGAAAAATACGACGCGGTCGTCCTCACCGGCGATATCGTCAGCTTCCCGTCGGCGGCGGGCGTCGATTTCCTCCTCGAAAACCTCGGCGCGACCGGCGTCCCTTATTATTATGTCGCCGGGAATCACGACTGGCACTTCGAAGGGCTCCCCGGCTCCTCCGCCGCCCTGCGCGCCGAGTGGACGTCGAAAATCCTCGCGCCGCTCTATCCCAAGGGCGCCGACCCGCTCGCCTACTCCGTCGACGTTAAAGGCGTCAAACTCCTTCTCGTCGACGACTCGACGTACGAGATCCTCCCCAATCAGCTCGATTTCGTTCGACGCGAACTCGCGCAAGGAACGCCGACCGCGCTCTTTATGCACATTCCGCTTTACGCGCCGGGTCGCGGCGTCGGTTACGGCGTCGGGCACCCGAAATGGGGCGCCGCGACCGACGGCGGTTGGAAGATCGAACGCCGCGAACGTTGGCCGGAAGCCGGTCATACCGAAACGACGTTCGCTTTCCGTCGCGACGTTTTGACCGCGCCGAACCTCGTCGGCGTCTTTACCGGGCACGTTCACCAAACGTCGCTCGACGTCTGCGAAGGAAAAGCGAACCTAACCGCCCGCGCCGCCGTGGACGGGTCGACCGTTAAAATCGAAATTTGCCCCCTCGCCTAACGCCGTCGACGCCGAAACCGCCGCCTCGAGTAACGAATAAAACGATTCTACCGGCAAAGAAACGCGCGCCGACAAAAAATATCGAAAAAAAACGCGTTTCGAGGAAACTTTTTCTAGCGCGAGAGCCGTTTTAACGTTAAAATAGTAATCGGGTAAACCGCTTCCGACGCGCGTCGAGCCTTTCGTTGGGCGCGCGGCGTTAAAATCGGTAAAACTAGCGCGACCGCCCGGCGTTTTGAAAAAATTCGCGTTATTTGGCGCAAAGTCCTTCAAAAACGACGGGAATCGGGTTATACTGAAGAAGCGTTTTTTCCTCGGCGGCGTTTCGCAAAATCGCCCCCCGCTCACTCGGCGGCGGAAACGAACGAACAACGAAGTCGAAATCGCAACTTTTAGCGTCAAGATAGATAAAAGCGACAGAACGCAGGTTCTTTCGGTTAAAGGAGACGTTGCCTCATGAACTTGGTCGGAAAAATTTTTGTAGGGATTATTGCGTTGATGAGCGTCGTTTGCCTCACGCTCAGCGTCGTTTCTTACGCGTCGCACCACAACTGGAAAGAACGTTCGGCGCAACTTGACGAACAAATCAAGAAGCTTGAAAGCGAAAAATCGCAGTTGGCCGCGACGAAAACGACGCTCGAAAAAGAGAAAGACGCCGCCGAACTCGCGTATTCGACCGCGATCGCCGCGTTGCAAACGAAAACCGACGCGATGGCCGCCGAAAATCAAACGCTCGTCGCCGAAAACGAAAAACTTCAAAGCGATCTCCAAGCGCGCGTCGACGCGATCGCGACGAACGGCGAAACGATCAATTCCCTCCAACAACAATTGGAATTGACCTCCGGCGACCTCGCGACCGCTCAACAACTTCGCGCTTCCTATCTTCGCGACCTCGCGCAAACGATGGCGAATCTTTACGACGTCGCCGCGCTCTTGGGCGACGTGAAAGAACAAAACGCCGACCTGACGCAAGCGCACGACGACGTTCTCGCCGTTCTGCAACAACACGGTCTTAGCCCCGACCCGACCCTCTACGGCGAACTTCCGAAAGTCGCCGTTCGCGGCACGATCGAAAAAATTAAGGAAGGTCCGGACGGTTTGACGATGATTTCGATCGGTTCCGACGACGGTCTCGCTAAGGGCAATCAACTTCACGTTCGTCGCGGCGATTCTTACCTCGGCAAACTTGAAGTCGTCGCTACCGAACCGAACCGCGCCATTTGCAAGGTCTTGGGCGAATACCGTCAAGGGACGATGGCCGAAGGCGACGAAGTTTATTCGCAAGAAGCCAACTGAGGTCGAACGCGATGAAAGCT
>JAZNJF010000093.1:0-2249 GCA_045577885.1 Thermoguttaceae bacterium
ACGAAGTAAAAAAAGCGAAAAAGCGGCGACTTTGCCGGAAATAACGTCCGTCGCGGAGGAAAAAACGCCGGTTAAGAAGACGGCGCGTTCCCGGAAAACGGCGGAAATTGCGGAGGTTGGCGAACTTGCTCCGGTCAAGAAGTCGGCGCGCTCCCGGAAAACGGCGGAGGTTGAGGAAGTCGGCGAACCTGCTCCGGTCAAGAAGTCGGCGCGTTCTCGGAAAACGGCGGAGGTTGGGGAAGTCGGCGAACCTGCTCCGGTCAAGAAGTCGGCGCGTTCCCGGAAAACGGCGAAGACGAAGAAAACGCAAACCGGCGAGAATTTGCCGGTTGCGGATGCGGGAAATAAAAAGATTAGCGAAACTTTGACGGCGAAAGTTGGAGAAAACGCGTCGACGTCGCCGCTCGACGCGTTGCGGGCCGTTTTCGCGAACGTCGAGTCGCAACTTTCCGACGCGGAGAAAGAACGCCGTCGAAACGCCGAAATAGAACGCAAAGCGCGACGCCCGATCGCGAACGATTCCGATTTCCCGCTCGACTTGCCCCCTTGGGCGCCCGGTTGGCTGATCGCGCGCGGCGCTCGGCAAAACAACTTGAAGTCGATCGACGTTCCGTTTCCTTTGTCGGCGTTGACCGCCGTAACCGGAGTCAGCGGGAGCGGGAAAAGTTCGCTCGTCGAAAACGTTTTATATCGGAACTTAGCGCGAATCTTGAACCGTTCGCAAATTCGCGCCGGTTCCTGCGACGAACTTGTCGGCGTCGATAAAATCAACAAAATCGTTCAAGTCGACCAAGCGCCGATCGGGCAAACGCCGACTTCGAACCCGGCGACTTACGTCGGCGTTTTCGACTTGATTCGTCGACTTTACGCCGAGACGCCGGAGGCGAAAACTCGCGGATATACGCCGCGTCGGTTCAGCTTCAACGCGCCGGGCGGACGTTGCGAAAAGTGCGAAGGCTCCGGCCTTTTGAAAATTGAAATGCATTTCCTCGCCGACGTTTGGATTACCTGCGACGCTTGCGGCGGGAAGCGGTACGACGCTCAAACGCTCGAAGTGAAGTTTCGCGGAAAATCGATCGCCGACGCGCTCGAGCTGACTTGCGGCGACGCGCTGAAATTGTTCGAGCGGATTCCGCCGATCGCGCGGATTTTGCGGACCCTTTGCGACGTCGGGCTCGACTATTTAACGCTCGGGCAGCCGTCGCCGACCCTTTCCGGCGGGGAAGCGCAACGCGTCAAGTTGGCGGCGGAACTTTCCCGAATCGATTCCGGGAAAACGTTTTACATCCTCGACGAGCCGACGACCGGGCTCCATTTCGACGACGTCCGCAAGTTGCTCGACGTCTTGCACCGCCTCGTCGACTTGGGCAACACCGTCGTCGTCGTCGAACACAACCTCGACGTTATTAAGAACGCCGACTGGATTATCGACGTCGGGCCGGAAGCCGGGCTCGAAGGCGGTCGACTCGTTTTCGCCGGAACGCCGGAGCGGTTGGCCGAGTATTCCGCGCGTTGGCTGTCGGCGTCGGAAGAAGAGCGCCGAACGACGCTCCGCAGTCATACCGGCGAGGCGCTGATCGACGTTTTCCGCGAAGGAACGTTCGCCGAACGGCCCGTTTTGGACGTTAAGGAATATTGGGCGAGTCAAAAAACGCCGACGATCGAGAGCGAAGAGGTCGCCGAAGAGCTCGGAAGCGAGTCGGTCGCGACGCCTTGGGAAACGGACGGGCGGCGCTGGCACTGCGAAACGCGAACGAGTCGCGTCGGAACGCCTTGCCGTTGGAGCGGAAAAGCGTTGGCCGCCGTCGTCGACCGCTTGGAAGAGTCGCCGCTCTTAGCCGAAACCGACTGGAATAATCGAACGATCGTTGAAATTCGGGCCGAAAAGAAGACGCTCGGCTGGTTTTTTCACGCGCTGACGTCGGAAGAATGGCTTCTTAAGTTGAAATTCCGAACGGCGCTCGACTCGTTCGACCAAGCGACGCTCGTCCGCGAACTCGATTTGAAGCCGTTGAACGACGTCGACGAAATCCCGTTGTACGGAACGCAGCCGCGCGTCAAAGTCGAGACGGTCGGACATTGGCAAGAGATCGAGTTGAAGGTTTTTTCGTTCGACGAGATCGACCGCCCGGAATTTTGGGCGTTTCTCGACCGCGCCGTCGAGCGGTTCGGCGAGGCGGTCGAGCGGGCGAAAGAGAACGAAATCGACTTGACGCCTTGGAAGACGCAGGGGCGCGAATGGCATTTGG
>JAZNJF010000094.1:0-13194 GCA_045577885.1 Thermoguttaceae bacterium
CGGTCGGTTGGAAATTTGGATCGTTTTGGCGGTTTTTGTGCCCGGATTTTGGCGCCGAAACTGAAAATTGGTCGAGCGGCGCAAGAAACGGAGCAAGTCGACGCGTTTTGACGGCGCGCCGACTTGCGCGAACAAGCGCGGCGGCGTTTTTTGCGATTAAAAACGTCGCCGCGATTGAAAATTCGCGCCTTAGAACTTAACGCGTTCGGCTTTCAACGCCTGTTCGACGAGGCGAGCCGTTTCTTGCGGAATCGCCGGATTCGTTTTCGCGAATTTTAAGGCGACGGCGTCGATTTCGCGCAAAATCTTCGTGCGGACGCGCCAAAGTCCGTAAACGAGGACGACCAACGCGTATCCGAGAAGCGTCGTCGCGAGGGTCGCCGACATGATCCCGAACGCCAAAATGCTGAACGCGCCCCAAAAGGTAATGTTTTCGGCGGCGTGCAACGTTCGAGCGCGGCTCGGTTTTTCCGGCGAACGACGTTCGGCGACCGCTTGCGCTCCGGCGCGCAACGCCAACGCGACCGAGGCGACGTCGCGCCGACCGAGCGTGTCCGGGCTCAACAGAATCTTATTTTGCGCGGCGACGTATTCATTCTGCATATAATTTTCGCTCTTGACGACTTTGACGTCGGTCAAGTCGACCTCTTTCAGGAAGGCGGCGAGCGCGACGTCGGAAGCGATTTCGGCCTCGACGTCGGTCAACTTGCGGACGCAGCGGTCGGCGCGGATTTGCGAGAACCAACCGGCGCAAAAAATCGGGAGAGCGGGAAGGGAGTAAACGACGGCGAGCGCGTTCGCGCTTAAATTTTCAAGACTCATCTTGTGCTTTCTAACGTATATTCTTATAAGTTCGTTGCGAAAATAGCGTTTCGCGACGAAGCGCTGTTTATTGACGTTTTGTTAGATTTTCGCGCGTTTTTGACCGCGACGACGACCGAAGAACGTCAATTGCGAAGAGAACGCAACGTTAGGAAGAGGGGGCGCGAAGCCGATTGGCAGTCCCAAAAAGAACGAAAAACCGCCGACGAAAGACCCGGAACGGAGAACGAAAAAGCGCGAACGGACGGCGATTTCGCCGAACTCGTTAACGACGAAAAGTCTTCGCCGCCGAGCCGTCGCCGCGTCGAGTCTTGAACGCGTCGGGGGGCGCCGAGCGAAGACGTTTCGAAGAACGCCGACGTCGGTTCGGAAAGGTCGCGAAGAGCGGCGACGTTTTTCGAGTCGAGCGTTGAGGCGAACGGAGCGACCGAATCGAACGTCGACGAAGAATTTTCGGCGACCGAACGGCTCGCGACGGCGGGCGCGCTCGACGGCGACGCGTCGAACTTAACCGCCGCGTCGTTCCAAAACGACGCGAGGATTAAGACGAAAAACGTCCAACCGAATGAATTCTTGAGCTCGAAACGACGCATTGAAACGATATCTGACGGCGCTTAAACGAGGCGGTTTAAGGGAAAAAACGGGGAAGACGGCGGGTAAAAACGCCGTCGACGTTAAAATAGGAAAAATGCGCGAAACAGGCGGTTTTTAGCGCGAGGCGCGGCGCCAATTTTTGACCGTTTCGACGAGGCAAATAACGTTCTCGACCGGCGTTTCCTTCAAAATCCCGTGTCCGAGGTTGAAAATGAAGCCGGGGCGGTCGCCGACGCGGTCAAGTATCCGCGTCGCTTCGGCGCGAATCGTTTCTTGCGGGCCGAGCAAAACGACCGGGTCGAGGTTCCCTTGAACGGCGCGGTCGGGCCCGATTTGCGCCCAAGCGTCGTCGATCGGGATCCGCCAGTCGACGCCGACGCAATCGGTTCCGACCTCCGCGAAGGACGGCAAAAGCGCCGGATTTCCGGTTCCAAAATAAATAACCGGGACGCCTGGTTTTAATTCGCGACGCAATTCTTGCAGCGACGGCAACACAAAGCGGCGGAAATCGTCGACGCCGAGGCAACCGACCCAGCTGTCGAAAATTTGAACGCAGTCGGCGCCCGCGTCGATTTGCGCGTTCAGGTAACGGGCCGCCGAGCGCGCCAAACGTCCGAGGAGTTCGCGCCAAACGTCGGGTTGGGAATACATTAACGCCTTCGTTCGCAAAAATTGCCGACTCGTCCCCCCTTCGATCGCGTATCCGGCGAGAGTGAACGGGGCGCCCGCGAAACCGATCACCGGGAGCGGCGCGACGGCGCGGCGCGTCTCGGCGACCGTCTCGAAGACGTAATCGAGCGGCGAAACGTCGACCAGTTCGCGAACGCGGGCCAAGTCGTCGGCGGCGCGGAACGGATTCCCGATTTTCGGGCCGTCTCCGGCGACGAACGAGAGGTCGAAGCCCATCGGCTCGAGAATCGGGAGCAAGTCGGAGAAAATGATCGCCGCGTCGACGCCAATCCGCTCGACCGCCGTTTGCATCGCTTCGGCGCAAAGTTTCGGATTTTTGCAAAGTTCGAGGAACGTTCGCCCCTCGCGAACGGCGCGATACTCCGCCATATAGCGTCCGGCTTGACGCATCAACCATATAGGCGGGCGGTCGACCGGTTCGCGGCGGAGCGCTTTCATCAGGAGCGAATCGTTGGCGGAGGCGGTTTCTTGCGGCGATTTTGTCATTAATACTATAGGGCGAAAAAGGCGGCTAAAATTTACGGCGTCGCGACGGCGTCCGGCGAAGCGTTTTCGACCGGCGTCGCGGCGTTCGGCGTTTGCGGCGCGACGGCTTCGACGACGGCGTCGGCGGTCGCGTTCGGCGTTTCCGATTCGACCGGCGGAACGTCGGGGCGGCTCGTCGACGCTAAATACAGGTAATAGAGTCCGGCGAAGAGCGCGATTCCGATCAGCGTTCGTTTGACGACGCGGGTCGTTTCGCGTTGAACTCGGCGTCGGGCGGCGCGATACTCTTCCGGCGTCGGACGGCGCGGCGCGTCGGTTTTGTTTTCGGTTCTTTTCATTGTTTTCTTGCGCTTTTTTGACGCGGTTCTTCCCGGCGTTCATCGGCGCCGACGGAAACCCGACGTTTCTTTAATGATAACGTTTTCTTAAAATTTTTCAACGGGCGCGGCGAAATTGTCGCGAAATTGCTTGAAAATCGCGCTCCGTTCCGTTATACTTTAGGCGGCGCGTCGACGCAAAGGCGTTCGAACGCGTTTTTTACTTTTGCAATTTTGCCTGTTTTGCTTATTTTGCTTATTTTGCGTTGAACGCAACGAAAGGAGGCCGCCGTGTCCGACCGTCAAGATTCGATGAACCGCCGTTCTTTTGTCCGACGAAGCGCCGCGACGTCGCTCGCTTTCGGCTTGGCCGCGTTGCAGACGCCGACGTCGAAAGCCGAAATAATCGGCGCCAACGATAAAATCCGACTCGCGTTCCTCGGCGTCGCCAACCGCGGTTCGCAACTGTTGCAAGCGTTCAAAAAATCGAGCGATATGAAGATCGCGGCCCTTTGCGACGTCGACTCGAAGACGCTGGCCAACGCGGCGGAGAAGTTCGGCGACGGTTCGCAAACGCTCGAAACCGACTTCCGCAAGATTTACGAACGCTCCGACGTCGACGCGGTCGTCTTGGCGACGCCGGACCATTGGCACGCGTATCAAACGGTCGAGGCGTGCAAGGCCGGGTTCGACGTTTATTGCGAAAAACCGCTCGCGACGTCGGTCGTCGAAGGGCGGACGATGGTCGAAGCGGCGCGAAAATACAAGCGCGTCGTGCAGGTCGGGATTCACCGGCGTTCGTCGCCGCTTTATCGCAAGGTCGCGGAAATCGGGCTCGAAAACAAAATCGGGCGGGCGACGGTCGCGCGGACTTGCCATTGTTCGAATATGTACCCGAACGGAATGGGGAAGGCGAAACCGACCGCGCCGCCGGAAAACCTCGATTGGGAACTTTGGATCGGGCCCCGCGCCGAACGGGCGTATCAGGAAAACATTACGCCGTATAAATTCCGTTGGTGGGACGAATATTGCTCGCAAGTCGCGAACCAGGGCGTTCACTTTTTCGATATGATTCGCTGGTTCTTGAACGAAAAAGCGCCGGCGTCGATTTGCGCGATGGGCGGGAAGTTCGTCGTCGACGACGACCGAACCATTCCGGACACGATGGCGGTTTGCTTCGAGTTCGCGTCGGGCCGCTTGGCGACCTTCAACCACTTCGAAGGGAACGGGAACCCGATTATGGCGACCGACGAAAATTTCCGCGCGCTCGGATACGTCGAGTTCCGCGGAACGCAAGGCACCGGCTATATTTACGACAATCGCCTCCTGATCAAACCGGAGAAACCGGGGCAGTTCCAAACGAAGGAGCCGCGCGCGGCGGAGGAAACGATCGCGATCGAAGGCGCCGCGCAAATGAATCTCGACGCGACGGCTCTGCACGCGCAAAACTTCCTCGACTGCATGCGGTCGCGCAAAACGCCGAATACCGACGTCGAAGAGGCGCACCTCAGCACGACGATGAGCCATTTGGCGAATATTTCGCTCAAAACGCGGCTGCGGCTCGAGTGGGACGCCGAAAACGAACGGATTACCAACGACGAAGCGGCGAACGAACTCCTCGGCGTTCCGTACCGCGAGCCTTGGAAGTTGACGCTTTAAGAAACGGCGGCGCGGAACGGCGACCGCGCTCTTTTCGAAACGACGTTTGAAAATTGAGCGCTGAAAACGAAACGACGGCGAACGTCGTCCGGCGAAAGCGGGGCGGCGGGCGGCGTCGTTTTGGCGTTAAGAGAAAAAGGCGGGGAGTTTTGCCCCGTTTTTTTCGCCGTCGCGGCAAAATAGCGAAAGACGGAGCGCGATTTTATCGATAATATAAGAAAAACCGGTAAATCGGGGCGACGCGGCGCCGGTTCCGAGAAATTGCGCAAAAGAAGGAAAACGGGCAAAATGGACGCGTTGTATCGAAAAATTGTTTCCGGCGAGGAAAAAATTTCGCTGATCGGGCTCGGGTACGTCGGGACGCCGATCGCGGTCGCGTTCGCGAAGAAGGCGAAGGTCGTCGGGTTCGATATCAACGCGAAAAAAGTCGCGCTTTACCGCTCCGGAATCGACCCGACGAACGAAGTCGGCCCCGACGCGTTAAAAGCGACGACCGTCGAGTTTACGTCCGACGAAACGAAGTTGCGGGAAGCGAAGTTTCACGTCGTCGCCGTTCCGACGCCGGTGCGCGACGATCATACGCCCGATTTGTCGCCGGTCGAGGGGGCGAGCCGGATTTTGGGGCGCAACCTAACGCCCGGAAGCGTCGTCGTTTACGAGTCGACCGTTTATCCCGGCGTTACCGAGGACGTTTGCGTTCCGATTTTGGAGCGGGAATCCGGTTTGCGTTGCGGCGTCGATTTTAAGGTTGGGTATTCTCCGGAGCGGATCAACCCGGGCGACAAAAAGCGGCGGCTCGAAACGATCGTCAAAATCGTTTCCGGAATGGACGCGGAGACGCTCGAACTTGTCGCGAAGGTTTACGAACTCGTCGTCGAGGCGGGCGTTTATCGAGCGCCGTCGATTAAGGTCGCGGAGGCGGCGAAGGTGATCGAGAACTGCCAGCGCGACATTAACATCGCCTTTATGAACGAGTTGTCGATCATTTTCAACAAACTCGGCGTCGACACAAAGTCGGTCTTGGAGGCCGCCGGGACGAAGTGGAATTTCTTGAAGTTTTACCCCGGGCTTGTCGGCGGACACTGCATCGGCGTCGACCCTTATTACTTGACGTACAAGGCGGAGCAAGTCGGGTATCGGAGTCAAATTATTTTGGCCGGGCGGCGCGTCAACGACGATATGGGGCGTTACGTCGCGGAAAATCTCGTCAAAAATTTGATTAAAGCGGATAAAACGGTCAAGGGCGCCCGCGTCGCGATTCTTGGGTTTACTTTCAAAGAGAATTGCCCGGACGCCCGAAACACGAAGGTTTTCGATATTGTTAAAGAGTTGCGCGAATACGGCGTCGAGCCGGTCGTCGCCGACCCGATCGCCGACGCGAACGAGGCGCGGGAGCTGTACGGCGTCGAGTTCGTCGACTTGGCCGACGTTCGAGAAATGGACGCGGTCGTTTTAGCGGTCGCGCATCGCGAGTTCGCGACGTTGACCGAAGCGGAGATCGCGGGCTTTTTCGGCGGCGGCGTCAAAACGCTCCTCGACTTGAAAGGCCTCCTCGACCGCGACGAATACGAACGCGCCGGGTATCTTTACTGGCGGTTATAAACGCGGCAAATTTTGCGCGATCGTTAAATTTGCGCAAGAAACGACGGAACGACGGCGCGTCCAAACGGGCGGCCGTCGTTTTTTTGTCGCGGAACCGCCGACTTGGGCGCGGGCGTCGCGTTAAAACGGGCGGTTTGCGCGGATTGCGCAAGCGTTGAAGTCGGCGGTTTGCGCAGTTTAAGGAAAGCGGCGTTACTTCAAACGCGGCAAACCGTCGGCGTCGAACTCGACCGGGCGATAGTAAACGGCGCGGTTCCAACCGGGCGAACGGTCGAGCTTCGCGTGATAGAAGTAAAGCGTTTGGCCGTTCGCGTCGCGGACGAACGAACCGTGTCCGACGCCGAAAAGGTTTTCGTCGCTCTGCAGGAACGGCTTGTCGAGCTTGCGCCAAGAGGCCGGGTCGAGCGGGTCGTCGCCGACGAACTCGAGGAGCGCGACTTTGTACGTCGGGAGCCAACTCGCGCCGCAGGAATACGAGACGAACGTCCGACCGTTCGGCGCGACGACGAGTTCCGGGCCCTCGTTGAGACCGCGCGTTCCGAGCCGCTCTTCGACCCGTTCCCAAAGGAAGTCGGCGTTGTCGCAAAGTTTGACGCGCGGCCCGGCGGTTTCCGTCGGCGACTTCATCGGCGCGGCGTAAAGATACTGAATATCGCGGTCGTCTTCCCAACCGGACCAAATCAGGTAACGCTTGCCCTTATGTTCGAAAAGCGTCGAGTCGATCGCCCAACGGTTGTTCGTTTTTCCTTCGAAGTCGTCGCCGGTGTAAAGCGGGCCTTCGAGCCGGTATTCCGAGAACGGGTCGTCGTTTTCCGAGACGAGAACGTAAGTTAGGTGGTTCTTATTGTCGCCGTCGTCCGCCGCGAAGTAAATGTAAAAGCGACCGTCGATAAAGTGAATTTCCGGCGCCCAAAGTTCGCGAGAGTACGGGCCCTTTTCCGGCGCGGTCCAAACGGGGCGCGGACGGCCCGGCTTGTCCGGCGTATCGCCGATCGAGAGGACGATTTGGCGCGTCGGGTTGTTCGATTGGCTCCAAATGTACTTGCCGCGGAACTCGAGAATCCAAGGGTCGGCGCCCTTGCGGACGTAAATCGGTTTCGACGAAGCGTTTTGCGCGGCGTCGGAGGCTTGGTTGAGCGCGGCGTCTTGAGCGAAGAGGCGCGGCCCGACGGCGAACGTTCCGACGAGCGCGGCGCTTAACCGTTTCGCGAACTGGCGGCGGGAGGGCGAAAACTCGGAGGCGAGGGGAAAACGTCGCATAGGAACGCTCCTTAAATTGGCGGTTGAGGAAGAATAGGGGGAATGGGCGGTTTATCGGGCGGTCAAACGCCGTTTTCCTCTTCGAGGAGGAAGCCTTTTTGCTGAAGTTCGTCGAGGAACGCGTCGACGTCTCGTTCGAGCGTCGCGTCGTCGGGGCAAACTTCGAACGTCGCTTTCAACGCGGCGACGAGGCCGGCTTTGTCCGCGCCCGCTTCGAGCGCCTTCCAAAGGGCGATTCCGGCGCCGTTGAGCGCGCAAGTTTGAGGAACGTAAAGAACGGCGACGTCGGGTTCGTCTTGGCGAAAAACAACGTTGGGGTTTAATTTCATCGGGGGTTCCTTAAAAAGCGGGGAGCGAGCGGGCCGCGAGGAAACGTCGAATCGTGAAGCAATAACGACGGCCGCGCTCGAACGTAACGCCGATTGTATCGTTTTTTGTAAATTTTTCAAGGAGCGGCGGCGCTTTTCCCGCAAATCGGCGCGAACAAGCGAATGTTTAGCGAATTCGGCGGCGGTAAAAGGAAGTTGTCGCGTTTATCGGGATTCGTCGCGGATTTTCGCCCAATCGAGACCGAGTTTGCGCATTCGAGCGCGGAGCGTGTGCGGGTTGATCGCCAACAACGCGGCGGCGCCGGACGGTCCTTCGACGATTCCGCCGGTCAAACGGAGCGCGGCGACGACGTGCGCTTTCGCGGCCGCGTCGAGCGTCGGGAAATTTTCCTTTGTTAGCGGTTCTTCGTCGGTTTCGTTTCGACGATTTGGCGTTAACGTTTGCGCTTTTTGCCCGACTTGCCTTGTTTTGACGTTTTCGAGACGCGTCGGGGGCGTTTCGGCGGCGTCGAGCGTTCGCGGGAAGTCGCCTTGAAGCGTCGCGATTTCGCAATAACGGCGCAGATCGGCGAAGTTGTGTCGAAAATTTATTCTCGCGGCGATTTCTAAATCTCGTTCGGTTGGAACGAGGGGCAAAACGCCGAGTCGGTTCGCCGCGTCGCGCAAAAACGGCGGAAGAAGCCTTGCGATTTCGGCGCGTCGAGCGAAGAGCGGCGACAGAAAAATCGGAAACGCCGTTAAAATCGCTTCAAGTTCCGGGACGAACGCGCCGTCGCGGGCCGCGTCGACAAACGACCGAGACGAGCCGAGAAGCGAACGAAACGGCGCGGCGTTTTCCGCGAGGAGCGTCGCCAAACGCCGTTGAGCGCGAGCCGGGAGCGCGTCGACCTCCGCCCAATAAAGGACGCCGTCGCCGACTTCCGCCGCCCAAGCGTCGTCGAGCGCGACCGTCGAAGCGTCGTTCGGCTTTGCCGAAGTTGCGTAAAACGCCGAGTTTAACGCGTCTTCCGAACGAACGGTCAAGAGCGAAGCGGCTTGACGGGGCGAAAGACGGTCGCAACGGATTTTAACGAACGGCGCTTGCGAGCGTTCCGACGTCGCGGCGATCAAGCGCGCGAGCGTTTCCTTCCCGACGCCCCGTTCGCCCGAGATAAAAACGGGAAGGTCCGACGAGGCGGCGATTTCCGCTCGTTCGCGCGCCGACGGCGAGAAAACGTCGGCGAGAAAAAACGGACGGTTCGCGGAAAAAAACGCGTCGGACGGAGCGAAAAGAGGCATTTTGACGGAGTAAATTAGGTAAAAAACGGGAAATGGGCAAAACGGCGCGAGCTTCGGCGCTCGACGAAGGTATCGTAACGTTTTTGGCCGCTTTTGCCAACGGGAATTTTTCTCGTCTCGAACGCCCCGGAATAATGGGTTAAAAACGGCGAAAATTCGCTAATCGTTAAAATTGGAACGGCGAACGAAGGGGAAGAAGTCGGCGAACGTCGATAAAGTAACGATTATTTTGTCTGTTTTGCCCGCTTTTTCTAGTTTAACGCGACTTGAAGCGGTTTTTCCCTTGTCAAACGGGGCGCTTTGCGGTATACTGAAGAAAGTTTAGCGATTGCGCGGACGCGGTAAAATCGGCGTCCGCGCGCTGTTTTCCCCCTTTTTACTTCGAACGGTCTTCCAATGCCCCGAACAAAAAAAGACGAGGATTTGTTCAACCAGTCGTCGATGTCCTTTTTGGAACATTTGGACGAACTGCGCGTTTGCATGATCGGCGCGATTATGTGCGTCGTCGTCGGCCTCCTAATTTCGGTGATTCCGCTCGGTTTCGCGCCGTCGATGGCGACGATGGCGGTCGATTACGTGCAACGCCCGTTGAAAAAATCGCTCGAAAATTATCATATTCTGCAGTCGCAAAAGTTGCTCGAGAAAAAACAACGCGAACTTTTGGAACTGGGTTACTCCGAAGAGGTCGCGGCGCTTCCGAGCAAACTCCGAATGACGGCGAAGACGTTTTACATCTTCCCGCAAGATTTGGAAACGTTGCGCGGCGCGGGCGTTCCGGCGACGACGACTTTTTCGCGACCGGAGTACGAAGCGAAACGCCTCGCGAAATTGGAGGAAGTCGACAACTTCGCGCGCTTTAAAAACATTTTGCCGACGCAAACGTCGTTGACCGGCGTCGACCCGAACGAACCGATTTCCGTCATCCTTTGGGAAAAAATCGCCGACGACCCGCGAACGAAAGCGCGCTCGCTGTCGGTGCAAGAGTCGTTCTTGATCTTCCTGAAGACGGCGATTTTCCTCGGCGTCGTGCTGGGGAGCCCGGGCGTCTTTTACTATTTTTGGCGGTTCGTCGGCGCCGGACTTTACCCGAGCGAAAAGAAATACGTGTACCGTTTTCTTCCGCTTAGCGTCGTCCTCTTTTTAGCGGGATTTTCGCTGGCGTTTTTCGTCGTGTTCGAGTTCGTGCTGTCGTTCCTCTTCCGCTTTAACGCCGGGATGAACATCGAGCCGGACGCGCGGATTAGCGAATGGTTGAACTTCGCGCTCTTGATTCCGGTCGCTTTCGGGCTCGCGTTCCAGCTGCCGTTGGCGATGTTCGTGCTCGAACGCCTGCGCATTTTTACGGTGCAAATTTATATGGAAAAATGGCGCGTCGCGATCTTCAGCGTCGCCTGCGTCGCGATGTTGATCACTCCGCCGGACCCGTGGAGCATGCTCTTTATGTTGGCGTGTTTGATCGTGCTGTACTTCGGCGGCGTCGGACTCTGCATGCTCTTCCCGGCGCCGAAGAGCGAGTTCGACGATTACGAGGAAAACTCGCTGTAAACGAAAATTAGCGAAATTAGCAAAAGCGGCGAAAGTAGTAAAACCGCGTAAAATAGACGAGCGGGCGACTGTTCGTCGAAAAAGGAAAACGCCGTTTCGAGCGAACCTCGAAGCGGCGTTTTTTGTCATTAATACTATAGGGCGTTTTTAAAATAGAGCGTTTTCAAAACGCGGCGAGCGGAGCGTCAAAACGTTCGACGCGCTCGAACGGCGACTAATGGCGATGACCGCAACAACCGCCGGCGCAACAGGAACGCGGCGCGCCGCAGTCGCCGCCGCACGGAGTCGACGGCGCGTCGGAGCGGGGCGAAGCGGGCGCGCTCATCAAGCGGGAAATTTCTTCCGTTCCGCATTCCGGACAGGTCGGTTTCGTCGACGAGAAAACGAGCGCTTCGAAGACCGCGTCGCAACGTTGGCATTGGTATTCGTAAATCGGCATTGGCTTGGACTTCTTTCTTGAACCTTAACAAAAGGAAACGAAACGCGTTCGGGCGGAGAAGACGAACGCGTCGCGGAAATCGGGCGACAAAAAACGTCGGCTCGAACGTTCCGTTGCGGGAAGTCCGAGCCGACGTTCGTCAAAGTCGGGGTTCGACGCGAACGAAGGCGGTTAAGCGTTCGTTCAAACGGTCAAACTACTTGCGGTACGACGACGGTTGACGGAAGAGCGGCGAGAACGGGCCCTTTTGCGAGCCGTCGTTGAAGTCGAGCCACCAGTAACCGTCGTGCCATTCCATCGTAACCTTGCGCCAACCCATCGGGACTTGCGGATACGGGTAGAACGGGCCGACGTACGGGAACGCGTTCGCGGCGTATTGTTTCGGGTACGCGACTTGCGAGTAGTTCGGGTAGTCGGCGTAGCTCGGCCAAGCGTAGTTCGGGAGGTTCGGTTGACCGTTTTGCGCGGCGACCGTGGCGGCGCCTTGCGGAGCGAAGAAGTCGCTCGGCGAACGAACCGCGCCCGGAGCGCCGACGACCGTCGCTTCGGCCGGAACGCCGATCGGGGCGCCGGCGTATTCATATTCGATCGGAGCGGCGACCGGAGCCGGAGCGGCGGCCGGAGCGACCGGAGTCGCCGGAAGGGCCGGAGCCGGAGCGGCGGCCGGAGTCAACGCTTGGACGGAGCGGATGCCGGTCGTCGGTTCGGCGTATTGGATCGCCGGAGCGGCTTCGACGTAAGCGGCGCCCGCCGAAACGGTCATCGTTTCGGAGACGGAGCGAACTTTCGGAATGCGACGAACGAAGTTCGCGATTTCCGCTTTGTCGGCTTCCGAAGCGACTTCGCCGCGAAGGCGAACTTTGCCTTCTTGGTAAGCGACTTCGATGTTATATTGCGGGTATTGTTGCGTCAAACGTTGCGCGATTTTGTTGGCTTCTTCTTGGTTGCCGGCTTGAGCGCTCGAAACGCCGAGAGCGATAACTAAGCCGAAAAACACCGGTACGAACAAACG
Source organism: Thermoguttaceae bacterium (assembly GCA_045577885.1). Lineage (GTDB taxonomy): Bacteria > Planctomycetota > Planctomycetia > Pirellulales > Thermoguttaceae > RUG369. The sequence goes on from JAZNJF010000094.1 coordinate 12,034, forward strand.
TCGCATGCCTTTTCCTCCTGCCAAGATCTTGTGTCGATCGTTTGGAACGTTTGTTCTCCAACCGACGTTCGTCGTTCGTTGCGACCGGAGGCCGAGCGTCGAGGCGTTCGTCGCGCGTCCTGCGGCGAACGAACGACTTGAAACGACGCGACGGGCTCGATCGCCGTTCGATCGAACAAATACGTTTGCGTGATCTCGGATTTTCGTATGGTTGCGGTTAATGAAACTTTTTTTGTCGCCGACGTTCGACGTTTTTCGCTCGAAACGCTTTCGAAAAGCGACCGCCTCGACGGGCTAACGCGCGAAAAACGTTGAAAATCGTCGGTATCTCGTCGTTGCGCGACGCGTCGGCAAACCGACGTTTCGCGTTTTTTCCTCGACTCGAAATTGCGTCGCGAAACGGTTGACGCGAAACGAAAATTCGGCGAAGGAAACGGAAAACGCCGCCGACTCGACCGTCGACGCGACGACGACTCGGCTTCCGCTCGTCGAGCGGGGAATCGTCGCGCCGTCGTGAAGCAAAGTCCCGACGTCGGCGCTGAAATGTTTATCGTAAATTTGCGAAAAAGGGTTCAGTAATTTTTGTAAAAATGCAAAAATTTTGCCTTTGCGCTCGTTTTACGGACGATCGAACCGCGTTCCGAACGACGCGGCTCCTTTTTCTTTATCTCTTTCGGCAATTCGGGGGCGCCGAGCGCTCTTTTTTTGACGTCGTTCGGCGCTTTTTCCGAAAATTTTTTAGCGCGTCGGCGATTTTTCCGGCGTCGTCCCGATTTTCGGCGTCGCCGTTGCAAACCGGAAAAATGAGAGAATCGTTTGGAACGACAAACGTCGCGCAAAAGGGGGAAAGCGCGCAAACTTTGACGGCGCGGCGGCGGAGCGCGGCGAGAAAAAACGCCGCTTCCTAAGAAACGGCGTTCGAAAATTCGTTAACGTTCAAAAGTTGAAAACGCGATTAACGGCGGCGGTTGACGCGGCGACTCATGTTGAAACGAACGACGTGCGAAATCGCGTCGCTCCAACTCGGCAAAACGCGTTCCGGCGCGACGGCGCGGCGTTCGTCGGTCGTTTCGACGGCGTCGTTTTCGACCGTTTCAACGTCGGTTTCGCGCTCGCGACGCGGACGACGGTCGCGGCGGCGACGTTCGCGAGGCGCGCGTT
>JAZNJF010000095.1:0-5266 GCA_045577885.1 Thermoguttaceae bacterium
AACATCGGCGAGGGCGAGAACGCGACGACCGGCGTCGACGTTAAAATCGATCGCGTTTCGAACGTCGCGACCGTTTCGGTTCCGTTGAACGCGGAACTTAGCGGAACCGACGCGACGCTTCTTTTCCGTTGGACGAACAACGACGGCGACGGCGGAAGTCGCGTTCGACTCCTCGATTACGGTTTTGTCGTTTATTCGGCGAATTCCGAACCGACTGTTTCGAGCGCCGACGTCTTGGGAAAAGAGGGGAACGAAGTTTCCGTTTCCGCTTTCTTTACCGACGACGATTTAGAAGATTCGCACGTTGCGTTTGTCGATTGGGGAGACGGCTGCGTCGAACCGCTTGCTTTGGACGTTATTCCGGGCGCAAACGGCGTCGCGACGCTTGGGACTTTTGAAGCGCGGCGCGTTTTGAGCGACGGAGAACAAAATATTAAGATTGTTCTTAAAGACGACGACGGCGGCGAAGCGCAAGCGGAAATCGCGTTCGTTTCGTCGATCGTCGACGTTAAACCGGCGATCCGCGACGGGTTAAGCCTTGACCCTAACGGTTTGCCGATCGGGCTTTATCCGGTTGTCGTCGGTGGAACGGAGGACTTTGATCCCGCGACGTTGCTTGCGCCGTCGTTGGAGTTCGGGCCGGGCGCGGCGTTGGAAGAGAACGCGCAATTTAATTTCGCCGACGTCGCGCGTTTAGGGCAAAGTCCGGACGGAATAACGGACGCGATCGCTCATTTTTCGACCTGGGACGCTTTGCTGACGGAAGACGATTCCGTCGCTTGGCTGCAGGGACGGACGGTCGACGGAAAGCGTTACGTCGGCTTGGGGACGCTTTCCGTCGCCTCGCTCTCGGCTCGAATTCCTTTGGCTTTTTCGGAAGAGTTTCCGCGTCTAAAAGGGCGCGACGTCGCGAACGAAACCGGCGCGCCGACGAAATTCTTCGTTGTCGACAATTTTAACGATCAAATGTTTCAATACGCGGAAAGCGGTTCGTTTAACGGCGATTTTGCGCTTTCGAAAGACGTTTATAACGCGCGCGGCGTCGCGGCTTCCGCCGACGGTTCGACTCTTTGGACGATCGACGCGGCGACCAAAAACGTCGCGGTTTACGACGCCGACGGAACGCGAACGGGCGGCTGGACGGCGACCGACGTCGTCGCGCCCGAAGGCGTTTCCGTTTGCGTCGACGATCTTTGGCTCGTCGACGCGACGACGAATCGCGTCTATTTTTACGAAGGAGCCGCCGAAATCCGCGAAGGCGTTTGGAACGCGACCTCTTCCTTTGCGCTGGACGACGCCAACGCCGACGCAAGCGACTTAGTCGTCGGCGAGCGGTTCGTTTGGGTCGTCGACGAATATCGCGACGCGACGTTCCTTTATTCGTTCGACGGCGAATGCGTCGGGACTTGGCGACTTGATCCGCAAAACGCCGACCCAAGCGGAATTACGCTTGACCCGACCGGAAAATCGACCGATTTATGGGTCGTCGACCGCGCCGACGCGACCGTTTATCGATACGCGTTTGCTCAATCTTATTTGGACAAAAAATCGCCGAATGATTTAACGACCGACGTCGCGACCGCCGCCGACCGGTTTGCGTTGGCCGACGGAAACGCGCGTCCGGAAGAAATCGCCGACCCGCCCGCGCCGGAACAAAGTTCGTTAAACCGAAACGTCGTCTCCAATAAAATAGAGATTAACGCGACGACCCCGAGCGCGACGACCGGCTTGCCAAGCGGTTCGACGTTAACGCTTGCGGGCGAAGCGGTTTCGACGACGACTTTAAGCGACGGCTCGACTTTCCGCGAACAAATCGCGGCCGTTTACCTTAACGGGCGAGCGGTCGACGCGCTCGACCAAAACGGTCGGTTTTTCGCGACGACGGCGATTGTCGCCGGGCTTAACGAGTTTGAAGCGCGCGTCCTCGACAAGTCCGGAAACGAACGGACGAAAACGTTCCAAATTTGGGGACGGTCCGACGTCGCGCAAAACTTCGACGTGTCCGAAGCGTTCCGTCCGCTGTACGCGCAAACTTCGTTTAACGAAGCGACCGACTTGGTTTACGCAAGATTGGCGATCGAAAACGTCGGCGGTTTTTCGACGAGCAAACCGTTTTACGTCGGCGTTACGAACGTTTCGGCCCCTCGAGTTACGTTGAAAAATTTCGCGGGCGTCTACGACGGCGTTTGTTATTACGATTATTCGGAGTTAATCGACGGCGCCAAGTTGGACGCGGAAGAGGCGACCGGTTGGATCGACGCGACTTTTTATAATCCGGCGCGCGTTCCGTTTACTTACGATCTCGTTTATCTGACGACGCCGAACGAAGCGCCGTATTTTACCTCCGTTCCGCGAACGGAAGCGTTGGTCGGAAAAACGTATGCGTACCAAGCGAGCGCGATCGATCCCGACGGCGACGAACTGACCTTCTCGTTCTTAACGGCGCCCGACGGCGCGACGATCGACTCGCAAACCGGTCGCGTCGTTTGGATTCCGAGAGCCGAGCAACTCCGAAATTTCGAGTTTGAAATTCAAGTCGCCGACGCGGACGGCGCCGTCGCGACGCAAAAATTTACCGTCGAGGTCGTCGCGGAAGCGGCGAACCGAGCGCCGGTTATTACGTCGACGCCGGAAATCGCGACGAAGATTTCCTCGACCAAACCCGGACAAAAGATGGGGGACGTTTATCCCGATCTTATCCTCTTCGACGAAAAAAACGACGTTTTTACGGAAACGATCAACTTGCGTTTGAAGGATTTTCAAACGGGTTTAGGTTCGGCGGACGTTATTTTCGTCGTCGACGAGTCGGGCTCGATGTCGGGAGAACAGCGTTGGATCCGCGACTTAGTCTTTAGCCTCGACGCGTCTCTCGAAGCGCGCGGCGTCGTCGACAATCGTTATGGGCTGGTCGGATTTGCCGACGTTCCGCGCATTTTTCAAAACGCCTCGAACGAAACGTTGACGTAGCCGAACGATTTCGCGGAAATGGCTAAAAATTTGAGCGCGGGGCGTTCCGGATATGAAGACGGTTACTACGGCGTTTATTCGGCGTTGAATTCTTATAACTTCCGCGAAACGGCGGTTCCGATCGTCGTTTTGATAACGGACGAAGGCCGAACAAACGTTAATACGCAACTTAATTACTCGAAACTGGTGAACGAGGTCGTCGAAAAGAACGCGTTGTTACACGGCGTCTTTGAAGCGAATTTTTACGACAAAAACGGAAAACGCGCTCTCGGCGCCTCCTACTTTGGCGACGCGTACCTCGCCGGCGCGTCGGCGACCGAATATACCGTTTCGACCGGCGGGTATTGCGCTCGCGGAGATTGGAACACGAAGGAAACTTACGTCGAGTTGCTTTGGGACGAAAACGTTAAAGGAACCGCTTGGGACCTTAATATTTTACGCGACGGAGGCGCAGCCGCGGAACAATTTTCGAACGCGTTCGTCGACTATTTAACGCGCGACGTCTTGACGCGTATTCCGATTTCGATCTCGGTCGATCCCGGCGTCGAGGGCGTCTCGAACTTGAGCGGAATTCAAACGGGAACGCCCGGCGATAAGGTCGCCTCGTTCGACGTGCAAATCGACGCGACGGTCGCGCCCGATTATTTTTATATTTACTTTAAAAACGCGGAAACCGGCGAACAACTCGGCGCGATTCCCGTTTTCTTTAAGGGCGACGGACTCTACGTTTACGACGTCGAAGCGTACGATCCCGATTTTGACGAATTGTCGTATTCGCTGACGACCGCGCCGAACGGCATGTGGCTCGAACCGACGACGGGGCTTATTTTGTGGTCGCCGAATTACGGCGATCAGGGCGAACACAACGTAACCGTCGAGGTCGCGGACGGGCGCGGCGGCGTCGCGTCGCAGGCGTTCGTCGTGTCGGTTGTCGACGACGCCAACGTCGCGCCGACGATCGTAAGCAAACCGGCGACCGAAATTTACGTCGAAACCCAAAACGACGGTTTGACGTTCGAAGCTCTTTACGAATACGATTGCGAAGCGCTCGACCAAGACGGCGACGGTATGCTCGGTTGGAACGAGTCGAGCGCGTTGACCGACGAGAACGGATTTTATTTATTCGAAAATCTTCCGGCGGGCGAGTATCGCGTTCGTTATCAACCGGCGTATGGTTTTGCGCAAACGTATCCGGTCGACGGCGAGTGGAGCGTCGAAGACAATTTAATCGTCAACGGCGATTTTGAAAACGTAATCGCTTTTAACGGCGAATATTACGAGTGTTTTGTCGGCGGTTCCGAGATCGCCGGTTGGCAAGTAACGAGCGGAAGCGTTTCGATTCACGCGCCGACGCATAACGCAATGTACGACGGCGTTTATTGCGTCGATTTGCAAGGCGTTGCGCGCGGCTCCCTTGCGCAAACGTTCGCGACGGTTCCGGGCGTTCGTTACGCGGCGCAGTACGTTGTCGCGGGAAATCCGCACGTTTCGCCGTCGGTTAAGCGGTATACGATTTCGAGCGGCGCCGAGACCTTTTACGGAACTTTCGACGTTTCCGACAAATCGCCGAGCGAAATGGGATGGGAGGTTCGAACTTGGAGTTTTGTCGCGACGGCTGACGAAACGACCCTTGTTTTTGCCGGCTTGGACAATACGTCGGGAGGCGCGTTGATCGACGACGTTTACGTCGCTCCGACGACCGCGACGCCCGGCGGCGGTTGACGGTCGTTTTGGGCGCGTCGCATTGGGCGCAACGTTGCGATTTCGGCGTTTTCGATTTAACGGCGCCGCGTCCGACCTTAGACGTTGTTAGCGTTCCGAGCGGAGCGGCGACCGAAGGCGTCGCGTATCGTTACGACGTCGAAGCGGTCGACTCCGCGAACGAACAATTGACGTATTCGCTCCTTGTCGCGCCGGAGGGAATGGCGATTCATCCGGAACTCGGCGTCGTCGTCTGGACGCCGAGCGCGAACGATTTAGGTAAGCGACAAGTTGTCGTTAAGGTGGAAAACGAAAGCGGTTTGACCGCGTCGCAAGCGTTCGAAATTCTTGTTTCGCCGGCGAATCACGCGCCGATTCTTATTACCGAAAGCGTTCCGACTCCGGCGTTTGTCGATTTGCGTTACGAGGTTGTCGTCGAAGCGGTCGATCCGGACGGCGACGTCTTGACGTATTCGTTTGACGCGGAGCGCGGCGGGACGGCTCCGGTCGGAATGACGATCGACGCGGAGTCGGGTAAAATCGCTTGGACGCCGACGCTCGAACAGTTGGGCGAGCATACCTTTACGGTTGTCGTCGC
>JAZNJF010000096.1:0-9345 GCA_045577885.1 Thermoguttaceae bacterium
CGTCGCCGACGAGCTGGATTTTGTCGCCGAGCCGTTCCGTCAGCCGCCGCCAACCGCTCCAGTCGTCTTCGGCGCATCCGTCTTCGATCGACGCGATCGGATATTTTTGCGTCCAAGCGGCCAAAATTTCGATAAATTCGACCGACGTAAGTTTCTGATTTTCGAAGCAATAGCGGTTTTCGCGGTAAAACTCCGACGCGGCGACGTCGAGCGCGAGAAAGACGTCCTTACCCGGAGCGTATCCGGCGGCGTCGATCGCTTCGACGAGGAGCGCGAGCCCTTCTTCGTTCGACTTCAAGACCGGCGCGAACCCGCCTTCGTCTCCGACGCTCGTCGATTTGCCGCGTTTATGCAATATTTGTTTCAGCGATTGAAAAACGTCGACGCAAGCTCGGAGCGCGTCGGAGAACGTTTCGAAGCCGATCGGTTCGATCATAAACTCTTGAACGTCGAGTCGGTTGTTCGCGTGCGCGCCGCCGTTGATTAAGTTGGCGATCGGAACCGGGAGCGTTCGCGCGCCGACGCCGCCTAAATAGCGGTAAAGCGGAAGGTTGCAAGCGGCGGCGCCGGCTTTGGCGCAAGCGAGCGAAACGGCGAGGATCGCGTTGGCGCCGAGTTTCTTCTTGTTGCGCGTTCCGTCGAGTTCGATCGCGATTCGGTCGATTTCGAGCTGATCGCAAACGTCGCGACCGCGGAGCGCGTCGGCGAGCGGTCCTTCGACGTTGGCGACGGCGTTGAGGACGCCGCGTCCGCCGTATTCTTCGCTTTCGTCGTCGCGCAGTTCGAACGCTTCTCCGGAGCCGACGCTGGCTCCGCTCGGGACGGCGGCGCGTCCGACGATTCCGTTTTCCAACGCGACTTCGGCTTCCAACGTCGGCGTTCCGCGACTGTCGAGAATTTGACGTCCGACGACGTCGACGATTCGGCGCGACAACATAGTTCCGGCTCCTTAAAAACGGTTGCAAAAAAGGGAAAAGGGAAAAAGGGCGAAAAACGGGGGAAAGGAAAAAGGGGGGACGGGGGAAGCGGGGAAAGCGGGGAAAGGCGGGCAAGGAAACGCGACGGCGAGCGCGCGCCGCGAACGCTTGCGAAAAGATAGAACAGAGCGACGAAACGAGCGAAACCGGGTAAAATAAACCGGTCGCGTAGACTGCAACGTGGAAAACGGAAGAACCGCTAAACGCCGACGTTGTTTGACGCTAAATAGCGTGTTTTGGGATGCGTTATTATTTTAATTTTTATTTTTTGAATATAATAGCGCATAATAAACGGGCGCGTCGCGAAAGACCCGCTTGAAAATTTCGAACGACGGCGCGACGCTTTTGCGCGCCGGATTCGTTAAATCGATTTTCAGGCGCGCGGTTTGGGCGGCGTTTGCGGCTCGCGACAAAGCAAGTTGCGGACGCGTCTTGATTTCGCGGATTACCGCTTCTTAGGATTAAATTGTGGGACGGCGAGACGCGCTTCGCCGTTCTCTTTTGGGTTTCGTTTGATCGCGAGGTTGCCGTTTAACGGGAGGCGTTCCGTTGGGCGGGAAAGAAACGTCGCGAAAAAAGAAAGCGTTCGCGACCGTTTTCGGCGAACGGCGCGAACGCTCTATAGTATTAATGACAAGCTCGGCGAAAAACGGGCGGGAACCGGGAACTCGGCGTCGTTTGGGGGGGCGTCGAGTTGGCGACGGGGGAAACGAAGCGGGTCAGTCGGTTAGGCCGCTTCGGCGTCGCGCCCAAACTTGCGCGCCGTTAATCAAGAGGAGAAGCGCGAACGAAACCAAGAGCGCCGCCAACGCGACCGCCGACGCGATCACGAGACCGTTTTCCGCGTACAACTTCCCCATAATGACGTTCGAAACCAACTCCGTTTTGCCCGGAATCATTCGTCCGATAAAAAGAACCGAACCGTATTCGCCGAGCGCCCGCGCGAACGCCATCGTAAAACCCGCGATCTGCGCCGGGAGTATCAACGGGAAAATCACCCGCCAAAACGTCTGCCAACGCGTCGCGCCCAAACTCGCCGACGCCTCTTCAAGTTCCCGCTCCACCTCCTTCAGCGCCGGTTGAAGCGTCCGGATAACAAACGGCGTCCCGATAAACGTTAACGCGATGATTACGCCGATTTCCGTTCCGCAAACCTCGAACGGCAAATACGGCCCGACCCAGCCGACCGTCGCGTCGCTCGAGTAAATACGCGCCAACGCCAACCCCGAAACCGCCGTCGGAAGCGCGAACGGAACGTCGACCAACGCGTCCAAAAGCCGTCGACCCCAAAACTGGTAACGGACCAACGTCCAAGCGACGATTAAACCGAAAAACGCGTTGATTAACGCCGCGATAAAGGAATCGCGGAACGTAACGATAAAAGCCTGCTTCACCAGCTTGTTCGACAAAATCGCGCAAAATTCGTCGAACGAAACGCCCGACGTAACGATAAACAAACCGGAAAGAGGAATCAAAACGATTAGGCTCAAATACGCGACGGTAAAACCCATCGTGACGCCAAAACCCGGCAACACGCTTCGCTGAATAAGTCGCATCGTTTTTCCTATTTTTGTTCTAAAACGTTCAAAAAGCCGAAAGAAGGGCGCTTTTGCGTCGTTTTTGGGGTGTTTGGGGAAAGGTTGGGACAGTTGGGAAAGGCTGAAAGGGTTGATATGGTTGGAACGGTTGGGAAAGCGGGGCGGCGTCCGTCGGGAAAACGCTACTTGCCTTCGCGGAGGTTTTCTTCGACGATTTGGTCGAAAACGCCGCCGGAGTTGAAGTGCGTTCGTTGCGCGTTCAGCCAACCGCCGAACGCGTCGTCGACGGTGAAAAGTCGCGTTTCCGGGAATTTGGCGCGGTACTTTTCCGCGACTTCCGGGAGACAAGGTCGGTAATGAGCGCGAGCGACGATCTCTTGCGCTTCCGGCTCGTATAGGTAACGCAAGTAAGCCTCCGCTAAGTCGCGCGTTCCCCGGCGGTCGACGATTTTGTCGACGACGGCGACCGGCGGCTCCGCTTTGACGGAAATTTCTGGAACGATAATTTCAAGCTCGCCTTCCGCGAAATTTTTCGCTAAAATCGCTTCGTTTTCCCAAGCGAGGAACGCGTCGCCGACCTTGTTTTTGACGAAATCGTCGGTTGCGCCGCGCGCGCCGGCCGGCATGCCGCTTCGCACGTTCGCGAAGACTTGTTTGACGAAAGCGCGAGCCTCCGCTTGCGCCGCTTCGACTCGCTCCGCTTGCGCCGGATCTTGGAGCGCGTCGAGACCGCCGACGTCGGCGAGGGCCTTGTCGAGCGCGAATCCCCAAAGCGCGAGGTAGTTCCAACGCGCGCCGCCGGACGTTTTCGGGTTCGGCGTAACGACTTCGACGTCCGGACGCGTTAAGTCGGCCCAACCGCGAATCTTTTTCGGGTTCCCTTGGCGAACGACGATAACGATCGTCGACGCGTACGGGCAACTGTTGTTCGGGAGCCGCTTTTGCCAATAATTCGGGTTTTCCGGATTAGCGGAGCTGGGTTCGAAGAGATCGGTCGCGACGTCGTCGATATCGAACGCGAGCGCCAACGTAACGACGTCGGCTTCGTGTCCCATCTTGACGGCGCGCGCTTGGGCGCCGGAGCCGCCGTTGCACTTTTCGATTTCGATCGCTTCGCCGGTCGTCGCGAGCCAATGTTCGGCGAACGCGGCGTCGTATTCTTTGTAAAGTTCGCGCGTCGGGTCGTAGGAAACGTTCAGAATCGAGCGTTTTTTTTCGCCGTCGGAACAGCCGACGCAAACGGCGAGCGCCGTCGCCGCGAACAAGTAGAGCAGTTTATTCAAACGGTTTTCCTTGTCAACGATTAACGAGTCGAAAATTGAAAAACGAGATTCTCGCGCGGAAAATCGAGCGCTTTATTAGCGTTTTATCGACCGTTTGCGCGTTCGAATTGCGGAAAAAAAGGGCGGCGCGGCCGTTTTGCCTTTATTTTTAAGGCGATAAACGAACTTTTGTTGAAAACAAACGCGAGAACGAATTTGAGAAACGGTTGGTTGTAAAAGAACGATTAAAAAGGGAGCGCGAACAAGGCGCGGTTAGATAAAGCGGTTAAAAGAGGGGAAAGCGGTTAGATAAAGCGGTTAAAAGAGGGGGAATAGGAAAGCGCGAGCGACGGACGACGGAGGATAAGGGAGCGGACGAAGACGAAGAGCGCGAGAAAACGGAAAGGATAAAAAAGACGCGTTTTCGGGATTATAGCGAATCGCGTCGTTAAAAAACGTTGTTTTTTTCCTTTTTCTCGCGAAAAAGAACGGACGTTCGGCGGGACGCGCGGTATAATGTCGTTGCGGCCTGCGAACTTCGCGGCGCCGCGGGCGTCGTTAAAATAGCGAAGACGACAAGTTTACTAAAAATAGTTAAAAAATCGGGTTGGTTTTGTCCTCTTTTTCCGTTGCGTTTTTCTCTTTCCTCTTGATCTCGGCGCGTTCCTTGGCGTCGCGCGTTTCGTCGACGGCGAACGACGTCGAAGCGACGGCCAAGGGGAGGGGGGCGTTTTGCCTTGCGTCGGCGTCGCGCGGATTTTTGAGCGGCGCGTTGGGAACGTCGGCGTTTCTTGCGGCGATCGGGGCGGCGTTTTGGGCGTTGGGACCGTCGGCGGCGTCGAACGCGGCGTTCGCGCAACCTTCGACCTTCGCGTCGTCCGAAAGCGGCGACGTCGGGACGGTCGGCGGCGTCGGAAAAGGCGTCGGGAACGACCGAACGGCGTCGCGGCGGTTCGATCCGTTGCGTCGCGACGCGCTCGGCGTGCAGACGCGTTATCCGGCCGTCGCGAAGATCGTCGGACGCGACGCGCCGCAAAAGCGGGAGGACGGTTCGCAAACGATACCGCTTTATTACGGCACCGGAACGTTTGTCGCGGAGGCGGGCGATTGGGGAATCGTCGTTACCAACTGGCACGTCGTTAGCGAATCGCGCGACTCGATCGTCGCGAAGTTTCCGACGTTTTCGAGTCCGGCGCGAGTTATTTTGCGCGACGAAACTTGGGACTTGGCGGCGTTGGTCGTTCGCAAGCCGCCGCGCGTCGCGCCGATTCCAATTTCGCAGGAGGCCCCGAACGTCGGCGACGCGCTTTGGGTCGCCGGATACGGCGAGAGCGCCGGACTGACCGAATTTCAGATTCAAGGGGGGCGGGTGCAAAATTACGCGCTCCTTGTAACCGAAGACCCGGAGCGCGAAAGCGGCGACGTCGCGAACGAGGGAGGAACGGTCGGTCAAAACGGACAAAATAGGCAAGGCGGGCAAGGCGGGCGAGCGCCGGTTAACGGCGCGGCGTCCGCGTCGACGGCGAAAAATTTGACGCCGGAAAGCGCGCTTCTTTACGAAACGCTCTCGGTCGACAAAGGGGTTCGCAAGGGCGATTCCGGCGGGCCGATTTTCAATCGATACGGCGAGTTGGCGGGCGTTCTTTGGGGGTCCAACGGCGAGTCGACGATGGGAACGTATTGCATTCGCGTTCAATATTTTTTGACGCAAGCGATCGAGCGGTTGGCGATTTTGGAAGCGGAGCGAGCGTTGAACGCTTCGACGAACGACTTTTGGGCGGAGCGACCGGAAGAGGGGATCGTCGACGCGAAGGGGTCGGAACTTTGGGCGCGCGCCGCGTTGGCGGAGAGCGGCGTTCATCCGATTTCGCAACGACCGGCTTACGTCGCCGCCGACGGTCGCGAAACGGCGGAGAATTTGCGCCGCGTCGGCGTCAAGGCCGCGAACAAGCGGGTAAAAACCGCGTTGGCCGTCGCCGAAAACGCGACCGCGACCGCGCTTCCGCCGTCGCCGCCGGTCTTTTCGCCGACGTTCGTCAAACAGCAAGGGGTGCAAAATCGCGTTCGTCCGGAGGTGGCGGAAACCGAATTTTGGACGAAATTAGTCGACGCGAAATACGGCGCTTTGGTCGCGCGGCGAGCGGAGGAGGCGAAGGTGCGCGAAACGTCCGTCGTCGCCGCCGAAACGGATTCGCCCGCCGACGTCGCGTTGGCGTTTGGCGCCGAAAACGCGACGAACGCCGTGTTTGCCGACGAACCGTCGGCGCGCGCTCCGCAAGAAACGGCGTCGAAAGGGCCGGACGACGCGTTAAAATCGCCGCGACCGGCGCCCGCGCCGTCGGCGAACGACGGCGAAACGACGGTCGCGCTTTTGAAACCGGTCGGTTTGAGCGACGACGCGACAAAAACGTCGGAAGGCGGCGCGACGCAAGACGAGTCGGCGGACTGGGAAAACGGCGCGGAAACGAACGACGAGGAAAAATCGGAAAGTCGCGAAGACGGCGAAGAAACGGAAGTTTTGAAAGACGGGGAAGTTTTGGCAAACCGACCGGAAGAGGAAGAGTCGGCAAAATCGGAAGAGGGGGCGGAGTCGGAAAACGGCGAGGAAAAGAAAAACGAGGAAAAACGCGTTAATCTTAACGGTTTTTACTTGAATGATATTCAAGTCTATTTGATTATTTGCGCGATATTTTGCTTGTTTTACAACGCCGCGCGACTGATGACCGACGCCGATTTAAAAAAGAGCGAGGAAAAAAAGGAGCGGTCGAGATCTTGCAAAGAAAGAAAGAGACGACGCGCGTCGGGCGCCGAGGAGCGCGACGATTGAAAAGTCGTTGAACGTTTTCCGAACGCCCCTCGCGGGAACGCCGAACGCGTCGAAAGGCTCGTTCGGCGTTTTTTATCGCGTCGTTTGGAGAAAATTAGCGCGTTATTCTTGTCGGGGACGGAAGTTGAAGCGTCGTTTTGGATTTCGAATCGCGGCGCTTGGGCTTTTTCTTCTCTTTTTCCTCTGGACGTCGGCGCCGTAAATTTTTATACTCCGCAAGGTCGGCGCGCGAACGAGTCGATTTTGCGGTTTAGATAAAAGGGGACGGTAAGGCGAAATGAGCGGAGCGGGGGAAACGACGAAGAAATTCCGATGGCAAGACGCGGCGCTTCCGATTTTTGCGGCGGCGGCCGTTCTCGCGCTCCTCTTCGCGCTCCCGACGCCGTTGATGGATTTGCTTTTATCGTTCAATTTAGCGATTTCCGTCGTTATTTTCGCGTCGGTGTTTTTTGTTCGAAAACCTCTCGATTTCAACGTTTTTCCGACGGTTCTACTCGCGACGACTCTTTTTCGGCTCGTTTTGAACGTTTCGACGACGCGGCTGATTTTGACGCAAGCGGACGCCGGCGAAGTCGTCGACGCGTTCGCGCGGTTCGTCGCCGGGGACAGCGTCGTCGTCGGGTTCGTTATTTTCCTTATTTTCGTTATTATCCAGTTTGTCGTTATTACTAAAGGGGCGACGCGGATTAGCGAAGTGTCGGCGCGTTTTGCGCTCGACGCGTTGCCGGGGCGACAGATGGCGATCGACGCCGACGTCGCGGCTGGAAATTTGACCGACGCCGAAGCGCGCGCCGCTCGCGAAGAGTTGGCGGAACAGGCCGACTTTTTCGGAGCGATGGACGGCGCGAGCAAGTTCGTTCGCGGCGACGCGGTCGCGGGCCTTGCGATCGTTTTAATCAATATAATCGGCGGTCTCGTCGTCGGAATCGGCGAACGCGGGCTTTCGGCGGCGGAGGCGTTTTCGCTTTACTCGAAGCTGACGATCGGCGACGGGCTGACGTCGCAGATTCCGGCGTTTTTGATTTCGTTGGCGACCGGGCTTCTCGTCGCGCGGACGTCGCGACCGCAAAACGTTTCGGAAGCGGCGCTCGCGCAGGTTTTCGGACGACCGATCGCGTTGGCGTTGACCGGCGTTTTCTTGGTTTTCTTAGCGGCGACCGGGCTTCCGATCGCGCCGCTTGCGGTTCTCGCGACCGGGTGTTTTCTGTTGGCTGGGGCGATTTCGCGAAAGAAGGAAATGCGGGATGCGGAGGAAAAAGAGCGAAAAGAGGCGGAAGAGGCGAGCGAAGCGGAAAAAGCGGCTCAAAATTCGGACGACGTCGACGAATTTTTGACGGTCGAGCCGATGGAGCTCGAAATCGGGCTCGGGCTGATTCCGTTGGCCGACCCGGCGGACGGCGAAAACTTGCTCGAGCGAGTGCGGCGAACGCGGCGGCGAATCGCGTCGGAGCTCGGATTCGTCTTGCCGAAAACGCGGGTGCGGGACAATCCGCGACTCGACGACGGCCAGTTCGCGATCAAAATTAAGGGGGAGACCGTCGCGCTGGCGACCGTTTACCCGACGATGCTTTTCGCCGTCGACGCCGGGTTCGCGTTCGGGACGCTTCCGGGATTGCAAACGACGTCGCCGCTCGACGGAGCGACCGCGTATTGGATCGATCCGAGGAATCGCGCCGCCGCCGAAAGCGCCGGGTACGAGGTTTGGGACGCCGCGACCTTCGTCGAAATGCAACTCTTGCGAACGGCGCGTCGGGAAGCGGCGGAACTCTTGACCCGCGACGCGACGAAGCGGCTCGTCGACCGTTTGCGCGAAACGGCGCCGACCGTCGTCGACGACTTGATTCCCGGCGCGATGAAACTTGCCCAAGTTCAGCAAGTTCTCCAACTTCTCTTGCGCGAAGGGGTCTCGATCCGTCGACTCGACTCGATTTTGGAAACGTTGGGCGATTTTGCGGCGCGGGAATCGAATCCTTATCGGCTTCTCGACCGAGTGCGCGTTCGGATGGCGCGAACGCTTTCGGCGAAGAATCGCGACGAAGACGGAACGCTCCGCGTCGCGATGTTCGAGCCGGAAGCGGAGGACGCGTTGCGCGACGTCGTCGAAACGACGGAGTTCGGCGTCGCGTTAACTTTGGGCGCGACCGAGCTTGAAACGTTGGGAGCGGCGGTTCGCGAGAGCGGCGAACGGTTGCGCGAAGCGGGCGCGGCGCCGACGTTGTTGGTCGACGGAGCGATTCGCAACGCCTTGCGAGAAGCGACTTGGAGCGCCGCGCCGAACGTCGATATTTTCGCGTTCGACGAAATCGACCGCTCGACGAAAATCGTTCAAGAAACGGTCGTCGACTGGACGCCGGAGAAATGAGCGAGCGACCGCGAACGCGTCGCCGACTGAAATTTTTATCGCCCCTATTTTAGCGGGGCGCTGAAATTGCCCGCCTTGCTCTAATTGCCCGAAGCGTTCGCTTTGCCCGAACCGCCCGAACTTCTCGAACTGCTCAAACCGCTCAACCGCCCAAACTGCCGAAATTGTTTAAAGCGCCGAAAGCGCTTAGTTTGCTTAGATTGTCGAGAACGTTTAAACGGTTTCTATCGCCGCGTTTGCTTGGACCGTTTAAACCGCTTAAAGCGCTCGGACTTCTTGCTTTCCCGACTTTCTCGCAAACGTCTCGGCAAACCGTTTGAACTGCTTAAGCCGTTTAGGTCGTTTGAGTTGTATAATCCGCCTAAATCGTTTGAGGGGG
>JAZNJF010000097.1:0-1729 GCA_045577885.1 Thermoguttaceae bacterium
GCCGTCAACGCGACGAACGTCGCGACCGGATTCGTCGCCGCGAACGTCAAAAGCGCTTTCGACGCCGCCGCGACCTTCGGAACAAGCCCCAAAAACGCCGCGCCGTACTCCGTCAAGCGTTTGACGACGTATCCCGTCCCAAACGCGGACGCGGCGAGCGCGGCAAACTCCGTCAGTCCTCGAACGACTTCCGGACGCGCCGTCGCAAATTCGCCGAACCCTCGAACTAACGCGGTTAACGCTTCCGCGCCCCGTTGGAGCGCGGGCAAAAGCGCGCCGCCCAGTTGAACGGCGACGCCTTGAAGCGAACCTTTCAGCCGGTTCGTCGCCGACGCAAGCTCCGCCGACGCGGCGGCTTGTTCGTCCGACATTACCGCCCCGACTTCGCGCGCTTCGGCGGCGAACGCGTCGAGCGTCGCCGTTCCGTCGGCGAAAATCGGGCCGAGCTTCGCGCCGTCGTCCCCCATAATCTCCATCGCGGCGGCGGCCCGACGCGTCGGGTCTTCGATTCGCCCCAACGCGTCGAAGAGCGCTCGAAGCTGTTCTTCCGGCGATAAAACGGCCAACTTGGCGGCGTCAAGGCCGAGCCGACTCAACTTCTCCGCCGCGTCGGTCGAGCCGTTCGCCGCGTCGACTAAAACCGACTGATACCCGCGAATCGCGCCCTCGACCGTCTCGACGTCCGTCCCGCACTGCGTCGCCGCATACGAAAGCGTCGACAACGCTTCGACGCCGAAACCGGTTCGCTTCGACATTTTATCGAGCGCGTCGCCGAGCCCGACGACCGACTCCAGCGCGTATTGCGCCCCGCCTTTCAGCGCGCCAAGCGCCGCCGCGTTATACGCCGCCGAAATCGAACTAACGTCGACTTTTCTCGACGGCTTGCCCGGTTTTGGCGTTGCGCCGTTCGGCGGCGACGCGCCGGGCGACTTCGGCGGTTTCGAACGCCCGCCGGAACCGAACGCGTCCCTCGCCGCCTCGGCAAGCGGTTTCAACTCGTCGCCGACGCCGCGCGTCGCCGAACGCAAATCTTGAACGAAAATCTCCGTTTGCCGCCGAATCCCGCCGAACGCCTTATCGAACGTCGACGCAACCCCTTCGAGCCCTTTGACCGCGTAAGCGTCAAACGCCGCCAACGCTTGCGACGCCGACTTTACGAAGCCGTCGAGCGCTTTCAACGCCGAGTCGAGCGCTTTTTCGAGCGGCGCGGAGCTTCCGGAAATCGTCAGCGTCGCCGAACCGTCGGAATTAATTCTTGTTTCGCTCATTCGCTTTTTCCGTCTTTTTTCATCGTCCGCTTGACGTTAACGCGGCGACGCCTATAATAGACGTTAGGAGGTCGCGTTATGTCCGTCAAATCCGCGTTTGCGTTCGCGCTTAACGCCGCGCGCGTTCTGTTCGTTGTTTTTTTGCTTTACGTTTTGGCGCTCGCGACGTTTTCTTACGTCTTCGACGCCGGAATCGACGGCGTTTTTAACGACGTTGCGACCTGCGTCGCGTTCGGTTCGTTTTACCTCGGTTACGCCGTCGGCGCGTTTTTAACGTTTTGGCTTCCCGGCGCTCTGTCGAAAAGTTTCAAATATCACGTCGGCGACGTTTGGCCGTTTATCGCGTTTTTCGTTCACCCGATTCCTTCGTTCCTCGTCGCCTATCTCGTTAGCTTCCCGTTTCATCGTTGGCTAAGCTAACCGCGAGCCGCCCGACGTTTCCCGTCGAGCGGCTTTTTTCG
>JAZNJF010000098.1:0-1941 GCA_045577885.1 Thermoguttaceae bacterium
CCGAGTTTCATCCCGGCGATCGCGGGCGCGGCGTGCGTGTGGTCCGGCGTGCAGACGACGATCGCGTCGAGTTGGTCGCCCATTTCGGCGAGCATGTCGCGGAAATCTTGGTACATTTTCGCGTTCGGATAGGTCGCTTTAGCCGCGTCGAGGTGTTTCGAGTCCGCGTCGCAGAGGGCGATTTGGTTTTGGCTCTTGCAACCGTTGACGCTGTACGCGCCTTGGCGGGTGATGCCGACGTGCGCGATGTTCAGCTTCGAGTTGACGCCGATTTCGCGAGCGACCGCCGGAGCGGGGAAGTTCGCGAGGCCGAGCGCGCCGACGCCGGCGGCGAAGGTCGTCGTTTTGAGGAAATCGCGGCGAGTGGAACGGGCGTTGCGCAATGTCATAAAGACGCTCCTTTTTCGGCTTTCGCGAGCCGATTTTGACGTTTTTTGTCGTTATATTAATAGCAAGCGATCAAAGCGGGGCGTTTCGCGTCGGTCGCGACGCGGCGTTCCCCCCGGCCTTTTGCGTCGATTTTACCAAACGACGGCGGCGATTGCAAGTTTTTTTTTGCGCCGACGAACAAATT
This sequence comes from Thermoguttaceae bacterium, assembly GCA_045577885.1. Classification (GTDB taxonomy): domain Bacteria; phylum Planctomycetota; class Planctomycetia; order Pirellulales; family Thermoguttaceae; genus RUG369. The sequence continues at coordinate 575 of JAZNJF010000098.1, forward strand.
TTTTCGTTTTTTTCGTTTTCGCCTTCTTCGTCTTCGTCGTCGCGAATCGGCGCAAGTCGGCGCGAACGGCGAGAAGGAAGCGGTCGAAGGAACGGGACGGAGGGCGGAAAATTTTTTTATCGAAAAAGCTCTCTTGTTTCGAAGGGCAAATCTTGCTATCTTTCCCGCGTCGACGACGAAAAAACGGTCGACGCGGCGAAACGTCGTCGACGCCGCGTCGGTAAATTTTCCTTATTTTACCCTTTTTGAGATTCGTATGAAGTCGTTTAACGAGTTTTCCCGATTTGGTTCGCGCCGCGACGATTTTCTTGCGTCGAGTCAATTTTCTTTCGACGCCCGACGCGAGGAGGAAAGGGACGAGAACCCGAGCGTTTTTTCGTCGTTTTTGAACGCTTTCGAGCGTCCTTGGAGCGACGAGGAACGACGCGGTCGGCGAAGCAAGGGGGAAAAACGCGTCGACTCCGCTTCGGAAGCCGATTTTAACAAATATAACGATTTTACCGCTTGGGAAAAAACGAGCGGAGCGGACGAGCGCGGGAAGTCGAGTCCGCTCGACGTCGCCGACGCGGAAGACCGCGCCGAGTTCGAGCGTTTGCGGCGTTTGGCGGGCGATCTTGCGAATCGCGCCGGTCGCGACGAAGCGGAACGGCGGCGCAAAGCGGCGGAAGCGTTTGCGGCTTCGGCTCCGGCGTCCGTTCGTTCGAATCGCGGCGCCGTCGAGCGCGAAAACGTCGAGAACGCGTTCCGACTCGACGGTCCGCCGGACGCGACGGCGACGATCGACGGGAAAACTTACGTCTATTTCGGCGGCGACGGGTATCTCGGGTTGCAAGCCGATCCGGAGATGCTCGCGACCGCTTGCGAAGCGGCGATGAAATACGGGCTCGCGTCGGCGACGTCGCGGCGCTGTTTCGTTCCGGCGCCGGCTCGCGAAGTCGAGCGAAACGCGGCGGAATTTTTCGGCGTCTCGCGAGCTTTTTACGCGTTGAGCGAAGCGACGCTCGCCGAAGCGACGCTCCGTTTGCTCGCCGGTTCCTTCGACCGCGTCTTCGTCGACGAAGCGTCGGCGCCGTTTTGGACGCCGCTTCTCGAAAAGTGCGCGAACGAACGCCGACGCAACGCCGATTGGGAACGGTTGGAACGGTCGGAACGATTGAAGCGGTTGGGCGCCCGCAACGTCGACGGCGGCGAGTCGGACGCGCGTCGAAACGGTCGCAACGCGAACGACGAAACGCCGATTTTGTTCCGACATTGCGATTCCGTCGATTTAGCGGGAAAAATGCGACGTTATTTGCCGCCGGGCGCGCGTCCTCTCGTCGTTACCGACGCCGTTTTCGCCGATTGCGGCTCGGTCGCTCCGCTCGACG
>JAZNJF010000099.1:0-32826 GCA_045577885.1 Thermoguttaceae bacterium
GACGTCCCGCTCCTTTTGCTCCCCGACTTTGAAACGTCGAACGCGGCGCCGCCGACCGAATCGCCGAATAAAAACGCGCCTCAATCGTCGACGGCTAAAGTCGCGTTAAAACCCGAGTTACCGCCGTTGCAAGCGCGCGGACGCGTCGTCGCGCCGGTCGTTCCGAACGCGAAAAAAACGCCGGCCGCTCAACCGCCCCGACCGACGCAAACGCCGACCGCTCAACCGGCTCAATCGACGCAAACGCCGGCCGCTCAACCGCCTCGACCGACGCAAACGCCGGCCGCGGCGCCGGTTCCGACGCCCGCGCCCGTTTGGCGCGCCGTCGACCCCAAACCCGCGCAACCGCAAGCCGCGCCGCAAGCGACGTCGAACGAACCGACGCGCGTCGCGGCGGAAAAAGGCGCGACGTTCCGCAAACCGATAATTCGCTAAACTTAACGCCCGCGACGTTTTTTCGAACGTCGCGGGCGTTTTTCTTTTCGCGCCGCTTTTCGCTTTCCTATTCTCGACGTTCTTTTATTTTTTTAAACGCGCAACTTTTTAATTCGCGTCGGTTAGCGTTTTACGTCTCGCGCTCGCGCGTTTCGCGGCTTGCAATCCGCTTTTCTATCCGGTACAATAGAACGCGACGGGCGAGCGTTCGACGCGCCGCGCCGTCGTTCGTTTCCGCAACGCTCGTTCTAACGTTTGAAAGGAAAAGACGTTATGCGTTTATCTGTTAACATTTTTCAACGCGCGCCCCTTCGACGTTTCCGCCGTCTTTGCGCGCTCGCCGCCGTCGGAACGCTCGGAATCGCCGCGCTCGACTCGAATCGTTCCTCCAACCGTGAACTTTTACCCGCGTTTTTTTCCAACGCAACCGCTTTCGCCGCCGACTATTACGTCGACTCGCGAACCGGAAACGACGCCGACGACGGATTGTCGCCGCAAAACGCTTGGCGCTCGCTCGAACGCGTTTCGTCGGCGAAGTTGCAACCCGGCGACGCGGTTTACTTTAAAGCGGGCGAACGTTGGCGCGGCGGGCTCAAACCGGCGTCCGGCTCCCCCGGAAACCCCGTTCTTTATTCGAGTTACGGCGAAGGCGCGAAACCGAGTATTCTCCGCTCCGTCGCGCTAAACGACGAACGCGATTGGGTTAAAGTCGGCGAAAACCTTTGGGCGACGCGCCCGACGGAAATTCGCGTCGTCGGATCGGGCGGCGACTTTTTGACCGGCTCTTGGGGGCTGCATACCGAAAACGGCGCGAAAGCGTCGTTTAACGTTAACGAAGTCGACGGCGTTAAGACGTTCCGCGTCAAAATCGACGAATCGGGAACGGCGGGAAATCACGTCCAATGGTCGAACGCGCCGTTTAAGTTGCAACTCGGGAAATCTTACCGAGTTAGCTTCGACGCGAGCGCGTCGATTCCGTTCGAAGCGCCGAGCGTTTCGCTGATGAAAGCGGGTTCGCCTTGGAGTTCTTACGGTTCGCTCCTCCAAAACAAGTTCGCGCCGACGCAAAAAAAATCGCGTCAAGAACTCGTTTTTAAAGCGACGCAAACCGCCGACGACGCGCGAGTTACGTTCTATTTCGGAACGCTCCCGAAAGGTTGCGAAATCGAAATTTCGAACCTCGTCGTCGAAGAGATCGAAGTCGACGCGCTCGAGCTCGACCCGGACGTCGGCAACGTTATCCTCGACGGTAAAAAGGCGGCGTTCAAACGTTGGACGCTCGACGATCTAAAGCAAAACGACGACTTCTGTTACGAACGAAGCGAAGGGCGCGTTTGGTACCGCTCCGACAAGAATCCGGCGCTCCGTTTCGAGTCGATCGAAGCGGCGGTAATGCGGCACGTCGTCGACCTTTCCGGCGTCGAATGGGCGGTTTTCGACGGTCTCGACCTCCGTTACGGCGCGGCGCACGGCTTCGGCGGCTCCGGCAACGCGCGCGTTACCATCCGCAATTGCGATATTTCTTGGATCGGCGGCGGCGACCAATACCGCGAAGGCGGCGCCGGGCGACGCGTTCGGTTCGGCAACGGAATCGAGTTTTGGTCGGACGCTCGCGATCACCTCGTCGAAAACTGCCGCATTTGGGAGGTTTACGACGCGGCGATCACCAACCAAGGCTCCGGCGTCAACGTCGAGCGAAACATCGTTTACCGAAACAATCTCATTTGGAACTGCGAATATTCGTTCGAATATTGGAACCGCGGGCCGGAATCCGTTACCCAGAACGTCGCGTTCGTCGACAACGTTTGCCTTAACGCGGGTTACGGTTGGGGGCACGCGCAACGCCCCGACCCGAACGGCCGTTGCGTTATGTTTTACTCCAACCAAGCGCAAACGAAAAATCTCGTTTTGCGCGGCAACGTCTTCGCCAACGCGACCGAAAGCCTCGTTCGCTCCGACGTCGATTGGACGCCGGAACAGCCGCGCTTCGAAGGGAACGTCTATTGGCAAGACGACGCGGCGCTTCCCTACGTCCGCTGGCTCCACAAAAATTACGCGAAAGACGATTTCAACGCTTGGCGCCAAGCCGCCGAGCAAGAAAAAGACGGCGAAATCAAACGCGTCGACGTCCGAAGCCTTATCCCGAAAGACGTTAAGTAAAACGCCGCCGCGCCGCGCTCCAAGCGGCAAGCGGCAAGCGGCAAGCGATAAAAAACGCCGGACGGCTCCCGTTTGAGAAAACCGTCCGGCGTTTTCGTTTCGTCTCGCCGCTTAAAACCAACCGTTTTTACAGCTTAAAGTTAAAGACTTCGCGCACCAACCGCGTCAAGCGTTGCAGGAGCGTTTGCGGACGCGCCTTGATCTTCGCCTTCGCGGTCATCCCGACTTTTACGTCGAAATTTTCCGGCTCGTCCAAGTCGACGCGCACCCGGAACGACGCGCTTTGCGGTCGCTCTTCGCCGCCCTCGACCGTCTCCGTCGCGACCGGGCCGCCGCCCTTGGCGGAAAGTTGGAACGGAACGCTTTCCATCTTTTGGCGCTCCACGTCGTCGATTTCGCGAACTTCGCACCGCAACGTTTCGCTCGGGCGTTCGTTCAACTTAATCTTCACCGAAGCGCCCGGCGCGACGAAGTCGATTTTCGCTTGGTCGACGATTACGACCGCCTCCAACTTCGCGGGGTCGCCGACGCTGCAGATATGCGTTCCCGGCTCAAGGGTTACGTTCAAGTTGCGCGGCGAAAGGGGCGTTCCCTCCCATTGGCGCAACTGCGACGACATGTCTTCAAACTTATTCTCGCGGTCGACTCGATAATAAGGCGACACGACGACGCCGTCGATCGGCGCGCGGAGTTCGAGCTGCTTACGTTCCGCTTGGAGTTCGGCGATCGCTTTGCGCAAACCGTCGAGCCGCGCTCGCAACTCTTGGAGCCGCGCGACGGCCTCCTGATCCGCGCCCAATTGTTCGCACGTCAATATTTCTTGCTCGGTTTCGCGACGTTGGCCTTGAAGCGTCATCAACTCCGCGTCGAGCGTCGGATTCTTCAGGCGCGCTAAAAGGTCGCCCTTCCGCACGAAGTCGCCCGGTTCGATAAGTTCGCCGTTCGCTTTGGTCGCGATTTCGGCCAAGACGCCCCCCGACTTCGGCGCCAAGACGTTCGCCGTCGACGCGTCGTTCGAACGCAACTCGATCACCGCCGGCGCGTAAATCGAATACGGGAAAGGAATTAAACAAAAACCCGCGATCAACGCCAAGACGGCGGAAAGCGACAGGTAAAAGCGCGTCTTTTTCACTCGGTAAATTCTCCCCGGCGTCCAAAAAAACTTCGCGATCTTCCAAAGCGGCGCGATCAACAGCCCGTAAAGCGACATCGCGGCGATGATCTGCGCGAGAACTTTCAAACCGTAAGCGTCGAAAAAGTGATAAACGAAGAACAAAATCGACGCGGTAACGACCCAACGGTACGACACGGCGCCGATCGTGTAAAGCGCGAACCAGCCTTGATTTCGCTTCGGCAAAAACGGGTCTTCCTGCTGCTCCATTCCCAAAAACCACGACGAAGCCTTTTGCGTCATAATCTTCGTCGCTTTTTGGCGCATATTCGGGATTTCGAGCAAGTCCGACAGCAGGTAGTAACCGTCGTAGCGCAGGAGCGGGTTCATGTTGAACACGATCGTGCTAAGCGACGAAATGAACATCACGTTCAAGCAGAGGAAGTGGAGCAGGTTCTCGTTCGTAAACCACCAAATAAAGGTGCATATCGACGCCAACGTGCATTCGACGAAGACGCCGGCGACGACGATCCCCGCGCGCTTCCACTTGCTCGGAATCATCCAAGAGTCCGACACGTTGCAGTACAAACACGGCGTCAACACCAAAATCATCACGCCGAGTTCGTGGCACTCGCCGCCCCAATATTTACACGACAAGCCGTGGCCGAACTCGTGAAGCACCTTCGTTAGGGCGAGCGTAATACTCAAAAGAACGAGGTTCCCCGGCCCGAAAAATTGCTGGAACTCCGGCAACTTCGAGCGGAAATGGTCGAACTCGATCCCGACCAGCAACAGCGCCGCCGCCATCAAAACCAAGCAAAGGCAAAGCGTTACCGGATGGAAACACCATCGGACGTAAGGCATCAGCCAATCGAAAAAGCGGTTCGGGTCGACGCCTTTAAAACGAATCGCCAAAATGTTCGAACACTGCGCCATCACCTCCTTGCGGCGGCGTTTCTTGCGCCGTTTCAGGAGTTCGTGCCCTTGGTCCGGAACGCCGACGACGATCAGGCTGCACTGGTGCAACTGCCCGACAAACGACTGAATCTCTTCCAGCGTAATCTTTTGCGGAGGAAAGCGCGCCTCGAACGCCTCCTTGATCGCGTCGAGGCTTTTCGTTCCGTCGAGCTGTTCTAAAATGAAATATTCCTCGTCTTGGAAACGATAATATTTCAAACCGATCGGGTCTTTGACGATCCAATACGACCGCCCGAGATACGTCGCGCGCTTGGCTTCGAGATCGCTCCGCGCGTAAATCGACAACACCCGTTCCGCGCTCGAAACCAGACTGTCGGCCAACGAAGCCATTCGCTTTCCTCTTTATTTCTTTTCGTTTAACTCGTTAAATTTCGGACGTTTCCGCTTAGCGACGCGTTTCAAACGGTCAAAGGGAACCGGTCAAGGAACTTTCCTGAACGGACGCGGGCGCGGCCGTCGGAGCGGAAGCGGGCGCGGAAACCGCCGCTTCGTCGACGCAAATTTCGACCGCGACCAAAGCGCCGGGGTTCAAGAGCCAGTAACCGGCCTCGTTCGCTTGGTTCGCGACGTCGGCGTAAAAGTAATAGTGCCCCGACTCGACCGTCTGCCGCACGTAAACGACTTTTCCTTCGAGCTTTTGCGGTTGACCGCCGGGACGTTTCACCTCGACGACGACCTTTTTGTCGGCGATCGTCTCCGGCGCGTAACGGTCGGCGGGAATCGAACCGTTGATTTGCACTTTGTCGTAACGAACGATTTTCAGAATCTCGTCCCCTTCGCGGAGCCATTCGCCTTCGTTCTTCATGACGTCGTCGATAATGCCGTCGATCGGCGAAACCAACTTGCGGTCTTCGATCGCGACGTCGGCGGCGTTGACGCGAGCCTTGGCGACCTTCACCTTTTCTTGGTTGACTTCGAGGTCGAACTTCGCCTTGTCGATCGCTTTCATCGAGCGAACGTATTCATAATACTTTTCTTGCGTTTCTTCCGGCGAAACCGAGCCCGGCATCGTTTTGTTCAACGAGTCGGCGCGTTTGTACGACGCTTGCGCGACCTGCGCCGCCGCGACCGCGACCTCGACTTCAAGTTCTTTCGCCGCTTCTTTTTCCGCGACGAGCAACTCTTGCTCCGCGACGATCTTTTGCTCGACCAGCTCCGCGTCCTTTTGCTTTCCGAGAACGTCGCCCTTGCGCACTTGCGTTCCGCGCAGGAGCGGACGACGCTTCGTCGTTCCGTCTTCTCCGACGACGAGGGCTCCGCTTTCGTCGCGTTCGCAGAGCCCGAGTTCGACGAGAAGTCCTTGCCCGTTCGCGCTAATGAGGGCTTCGTACCCTTCGCCCTTCGGGATAACGACGGTCGCGTTCGGAACGACGATTCGCCCGTCTTTCTCGTAAACGCCGGACGCCGCCCCGACGTTCGCGGCCGTTCGCGCGGCGCTCTCGCCGCCCGCCGTCGCCGGGGAAAGCAAGGACGTCGCCGAGCTAACCGTCGGCGCGTTCGGATTTTCCATCAAAGCGCGTTCCAACTCGTCGTTCGCCCAAATCGCGACGCTCGACGCCGCCGTCAACGTTAAGATCGCCGCGACGCTTAGACGCGTTTTCCGTTCGAATATCGTTCTCATTTTCGTCGTCTTCTCCCGACGTTTGTCGTTTATCTCGTTAAATTTCAACGTTTGTCTTCCGCCGTCTCACTCGAACCAGAAGAGAACCGTCTTTTGCAGGAACGCGACCAATTCGTTAAAACAGACGTAGCCGAGCGGGCGTTTGCCGCAGTAAACCTTCGCCGAAACCCCGGCTCCGGCGCGCGTTCCCTCCGGAAGCGACTCCGGATCGTCGATCGTCGCTCGCATTTGAACGGTCGTTTCCTCCGTGCCGCGATTTTCGGCGCGGTCGTGTTCCTCGACGACGGTCGCGGCGTAATGTTTCGACGGGTCGACCATCATAACGAACTTCGCGTTCAACTTAGCGTCCGGATCGTTCGCTTGCAACTTGCGGAAGTAACCGTCGATATGCCCCATCCGCTTCTCCGGCATTTGGAGTTCGAGGATCAGTCCTTCCTCCGGTTTCGCGACTTCGAGCAAAATTTGGCCGGGTTGCACCGGTCGACTGCGGAGTTTATTTTCCAAGTCGAACGTCATCACCGTCCCGTCGATGGGGGAGCGGACGATCAAATCGTCGCGGCGAGCGTTCAAAATCTTTTGTTGCAACAGAAGCGTTCGTTCGCGTTCGACGTATTGCGCCAACTGCCCGGCGACGCGAATCCGCTCCGCGTCTCTCGCTTGGTTTTTCGCTTCGTTCAGCGCGAGGATTTGTTTGCGCGTTTCGTTCAACTCGCCGTCGGTCTTTTGCCATTCGGCTTCCAACTCGTTGTTCGACAAGACTAACAACACGTCGCCGGCCTTGACGTTTTGCCCGTGTTTCACCTCGACTTTGTCGACTTTCCCGGCTTCGCGAGCGAAAATGTTATGACGCACAAGCGGCTGGAGCGTTCCGTCGCAGTGCATGTTGAAGTTCCAAGGAACCAAAATCAACGCCAAGATCAACGCCAAAACCGCCGCCGAAATCGAAACCGTCTTCGGCAGGTTGCGCGCCGCGACCAAAACCTTCGACTTGCCGATCGTTCGCCAAAGCCAACCGAGGAAAATCGAGTTGTGTTCGAGCGAGTTGCCGATCGCGACGCGAGCGTGTTCGACGACGATCTCGACGCGCTTCATCGTATGTTCCGAAACGCGAGCGTTTTCGATCTGCTCGACGATCAGCGCGCCAAACGGCGGATCGACGATTTTCTTGTCGCGCTCCGTTTCGTCGGCGTCGTTTTCGTCGGTTCGACGCGGAATCAACGGATAGACGGCGATCGCCTTCGTATGCGACGCGTCGACGTACTCCTCGATCGCCGTCTCGACCTGCGGCGCCAATTGCGACGAGTCGCCGGTGTAAACAATCGGTTCGTTCGCCGCGACGACCGCCGTCGCCAAGTCGCCGAGCAGCTTCGCCGTTTCGGAGCGTTTGTCGACCATATCCTGTCCGGAAACCGCCTCGACGCGAGCCTTGCGACCGCGGCAAATCGCGATCGAAACGCGGTCGCACTCGATCAAACGGCGGCCTTCGTTCGCGACGGTGTAAACGGTTTCCTTAAAGTCGAGCGTTTTATGAATGTTGCGCGTAAAATCTTCAAGTTGCGTCCAAAGATTTTGACGGTCGCTGAAATTTTTGAGTTGGCGATTCTTATAAAAGTCGGCCGCGTAACGAGTTACCTGACGCACAAACTGCAGATACCCCTTTTGCGCGGCGGGGTTCGAGTCCGGACGTTGGAAGATTTCGACGATCCCGACGCGCTCCAACTCCGTCGCGACGACGCCGACGACGACGAGAAAATCGGTCGGGTTCCCGCCTTCGTTCGCGCCCTCGCCCCCGGAATGCGGCGGAACGATCATGTCGTTTTCGTTCGAGCGCAGCGCGTTGTAAAGAAACGCCGAGTGCGTTTTGTTCGCCTCTTCGTCCTCGTGCAGTTTCGCTTCCTGCAAATTGACTTGGTATCCGAGCGAGAGCCGCCCGGTCTCGTCCGCCGACCAGAAAGCGCCGCCGACCGCGCCCAACGCCGTAACGACGCGGGGCAAAAATTCGGCTTGAAATTCTTCGGGCGACGCGTCGGAACGCGAAATTTCCGCAATTTCGTTGACAAGAACGCGGATTTGCCGCTTCGTTTGCTCCAACAAATTCGAATCGTAACGCTGTTCGGAACTCATTTTTCTCGCTCAAAAATCGGTCGGGGCCGCTAAGCCGTTGCAAATGCGACGCTCCGAAGTTCGCGTTCTCCAAAGCGTCTTCGTCGTTATCGGCATTTCGCGTCGCGGACTCGATTGTTTTTCGGTAAAATTTTCTTTAAAACGCCAAAGCGTTTGGACGCCGTTCGCGTCGCGCAAGTTCCCGCTTTGTCGACGTAAAATTTAGCGTCTTCGTTTTAGACGTATTAATTATATAAGAGCGCGCCCCGCCCGGCGCCGCTTCTCCTTTTCGCTCCCCCTTGGTAAAACTTGCGCTCGCGGTATAATATAAACGCGAACGTCGCCCAACCGCCGCCGACGCGAACGCGCTCGCCCGACGTTTGATTATACGCGTTCGCCGTCCAACGCCAAGTCGCGTTCGTTTTCCCGCCGTCGTCCGGCTCTTTCCCCTCTTTCGAGATTTTAGGAGCGTTCCATGTCGTCCGATCCGCGCGTCGCCGTTTATCCCGGTTCCTTCGACCCGATCACGCTCGGGCACCTCAACGTTATCGAGCGCGCCAGCCGCCTTTTCGACCGTCTCATCGTCGCGGTCGGCGTCAATTCGCAAAAGGCGCCTTGGTTCACTCCGGAAGAGCGTTGCGAACTTATCCGCCGCTCGACGGCCGGGCTTGCGAACGTCGAAACGCGCGTTTACGAAGGATTAACCGTTCGGTTCGCGAAGGAAGTCGGCGCTCGCGTCGTCGTTCGCGGCGTTCGCCCGATCACCGACCTCCCGGCCGAGTTAACGTTAATGATGGCGAACCGCCGACTCGAGCCGGAAGTCGAAACGCTCTTCCTCATCGCCGACGGCGAACTCGCGCACGTGTCCAGCACGTTAATCAAAGAAATCGCCGGCGCGGGCGAAGAGGCGGCGTTGCGTCCGTTTTTGCCCCCTTGCGTCGTCGACGCGGTGCGTCAAAAGATACGCGGCGTCGAAAACGCGGCTCGTTAAGTCGGCCCCGTTTACCCCGACGCCCCGTTTTAACGTCGTTTTGTAAAAAAGAAAAAAATTTTAAAAAAGCCCCTTGCGCGATTCGTTTTTTGGGGTACAATAGCGAGCGTAACAGTTAAGGCGTCGTAGCCAAACGGCTAAGGCAACGGATTGCAAATCCGTCATTTACCGGTTCGAATCCGGTCGACGCCTCTTTTAAGAGCCGACGTTTTTTAAGCGTCGGCTTTTTTATTTCTTGCGTTTCCACTCTCGTCGACCTTTCGCTTCGGCGCGGTTCGATCTAAGCGACGACGCTTGTCTCGAACGCTCGCTCGTTTTCGGCGCGCTCGTTCGCGACGACGAAGGCTGGTCGTTCCGCGCGATCGGGCAAGGCGTCTCCGAGGAACTTTCCGCGATCGCTCGTTCGCTCGGCGTTTGATCGAACGCTTACTTTCGCCGCCCAACGACAAAAAACGCGACGCGCGTTCTCGACGGCGTCGCGTTTCGGCGGCAAGTTTCGAGTTTCTGTCGCGGCGCCGATTACCAAGGCGCGCTTCTTTCAAGTTCTAAACGCTTGAAAGCGAAATTTTAAGTCGTCCGTCGGTCTCAATAGCAACCGCAACCGCCGCCGAACGAAGAGTTCCAAGCGTTGTAAGAGTTCCAGCCGCTATAGGCGCCGCCGGAAGTATACGAGCCCCAACCGCCGTTCCAGCCGTAAGTATACGGAACGCAAGCGGAGCGGCGCCAACCGCGGAAGCAGCCGCCGCGACGGGAGCGCCCCCAACCGCACGGGTCGCAACAGCTCGAGTAACACGGCGAATAGCAGCTCGAGTAACACGGCGAGCAGTACGAATACGAAACGCAACGAGCGCGACGGCGACCGCAACCGCGGAAGCAACCGGAATCGTACCCGCAACCGTAATCGCAGCAAGAGATTCCGCAACTAATCGTCGAACACGGATCGCAGCAGATCGAGTCGCAGGGGTTGCAAGAGACGGAATCGCAAGGATTGCAGCCGACCGAACCGCACGGGCTCGGCCCGCGATCGTCGGTTCCGACGTTTTCCGGAATCGCGGCGGCTTCGTACGCGACGCCGTCCGCGGTCGTTTTATCGAGCGACGCGTCTTGCGCCCAAGCGTTCGCGCCCAAAACCAAAGCCAAGGAAGCGGCGACCCAAGAAAACGCAAACTTCTTCAACATCATTCTTTCCTTTCTCAACGAGAGTTAAGCGCGCCTCGCTCCGTTTCTTACGCAAAACCTCAAAACGAGCGAAGCGAAAAAGTCCCCGACGCGCCAACACGACGCCGCGTCGAAACGGGAAAACGCGCCGACTCGACGACCGCCCCGTCGACGGGAAACGGCTTATCCGACAAGTCGAGCGCAAACGCCGAGCCGCGACGACTCGACGCCGCGAACGTTTTCGGACGTCGACAATATAACCGCAAGATAGGCGCTTTGGGAAATCCGGAGTTTTTTTCACGTTTAAACAAAAGAAGCGCTTTAAACAAAATAGCAAAACTAGGCCAAACAGCCGCCGTTTTTCCTTCTTTCCTATCCTCCGCGTCTTTTCTAAATCGCCGAAAGTCGCCCCTTCAAAGCGCGCGCCGCCGCTTGAAAAAAAACGTTTTTACAGTATAATAAAGGGGACGCGAAAGAACGCGAACGCGGCCCCGCTCGCCTCTTCGCCCTTTGCGAAGGACGCCGACTCCGCGTCGGTTCGAGTTCAACGGAAAAAAATTCGGAATCGAAAAATGACAAAACAACTGCTGTCGGGCAACGAAGCGATCGCTCGCGGAGCCCTCGAAGCCGGCGTTACGGTCGTTTCCGGTTATCCCGGAACGCCGTCGACGGAAATTTTGGAGAATATAGGCAAATTTTACGGCGACAAGATGTTCGCCGAATGGGCCCCGAACGAAAAAGTCGCGTTCGAGACCGCCGCCGGCGCGTCGACGACCGGCGCTCGCTCGATGACGACGATGAAGCTCGTCGGGCTGAACGTCGCCGCCGACCCGCTGATGACGCTCGCTTACGTCGGCGTCGTCGGAGGTTTCGTCGCGGTCGTCGCGGACGACCCCGGCATGAACTCGTCGCAAAACGAGCAGGACACGCGCCTTTTCGCTCACTTCGCGAAAGTTCCGGTTCTCGAACCGTCCGACGCGGCGGAAGCTAAAGCGTTCACGATGGCCGGTTACGAAATTTCGGAAAAATTCGGGACGCCGGTGATTCTGCGCACGACGACCACGACGAGCCACTCGCGCGGCGTCGTCGAATTGGCCGACCCGATCGCGCTGAACCGAACGCCGTCGTTCAAGAGCGACCCGCAACGTTTCGTTCCGATTCCGGCTTGGGCTCGCGGCATGCGCGTCCGCTTGGAAGAACGTCTCGAAAAGCTCGCCGAGGAAGCGTCGAATTCGCCGCTGAACCGAATCGAGTGGAACGCGTCCGGCGACCGCCGCGTCGGGATCGTAACCGCCGGCGCCGCTTACCAATACGTCAAGGAGGTCTTCCCGGAAGCGAACGTCCTGAAGCTCGGTTGGCAGTTCCCGTTCCCGGATCGTCTCTTCCGCGAATTCGCCGCGCAAGTCGACCAAGTCGTCGTTATCGAAGAACTGGAAGACTTCCTCGAAGAACGTCTTAAAGCGTTGGGAATTAACGCGATCGGCAAACGCTTGGGCGACGAAAAGCTCGTTCCGAACATCGGCGCGCTCGACGTCGACGTGTTGAAAGCCGTCCGCGCCAAGCTCGTCGCGAATCCGGCGACCGCTCCGCTCTTCGACGCGCAAACCGCCGTCGAAACCGCGCCGACGACGGAACTTCCGACCCTTCCGGCGCTCCCGGCTCGTCCTCCGGTCCTGTGCCCGGGGTGCCCGCACCGCGGTTTCTTCTACGCCCTGAAAAAATTCGACGTCGTCGTTTCCGGCGACATCGGGTGCTACACCTTAGGCGTCGCGCCGCCGCTCGCCTGCATGGACACGGTCCTCTGCATGGGCGGCGGATTCACCGTCGCGCACGGGATCGACCGCGCCAAGAACGACCGTCCGGTCGTCGGGATCGTCGGCGACTCGACGTTCTTCCACTCCGGGATTACGGGTCTTCTCGACGTCGCCTATAATAAGGGCGGCGCGACGCTCGTCGTCCTGGACAACCGCGTTACGGCGATGACCGGGCACCAAGAGAACCCCGGTTCCGGCAAAACGCTCCTCGGCGAGGAAACGTTCGCCGCCGATATCGCCGAAATCGCGAAAGCGACCGGCTTCAAGAACGTCGTCGAAGTCAATCCTCGCGACTTGGCGCAAACGACCGCCGCGCTGAAAACGGCGATCGAGTCGCCGGAACCTTGGCTGATCGTCGCGAAAGAGCCTTGCCCGCTCGCGTACCGTAAAAAGATCGAAAAGATTTACCGCGTCGACCAAGACAAGTGCAAGAAATGCGGCGCTTGCGTGAAGCTCGGCTGCCCGGCGATCGAGCGCGACGCCGACAAAACCGTCCGCGTCAACCCGGCGTTCTGCGTCGACTGCAAACTTTGCGAACAAGTCTGCAAATTCGGCGCGTTGGAAGAAATCGACGTTAAAATGGGAGGGCTCGTCTGATGCCCCAACAAAACTCGAACAACACGACGAGCGTCGTTCTCGTCGGCGTCGGCGGACAGGGGATTTTGCTGGCTAGCGCGATCGTCGCTCAAGCGGCGCTCGACTCCGGTTACGACGTGAAGACGAACGAAATTCACGGGATGGCGCAACGCGGCGGCTCGGTCGTCGCGCAAATCCGTTACGGCGAAAAGATTTACAGCCCGTTGATTCCGAAGGGAACCGCGTCGGTTTTGGCGTCGCTCGAACGCGTCGAATCGCTGCGTTACGTCGATTATTTGGCGCCGAACGGCCTCGCGGTCGTTTCCGACCAAATCATCGTTCCGACGACCGTTTCGTCCGGGGCCGCCTCCTATCCGACGCTCGACGAAGAGACGCTTCGCAAGTATTTCCCGCGCTTGGTTTACGTTCGCGCCGTCGAACAAGCCGCCGAACTCGGGAACGCTCGCGCCGCGAACACGATTCTGCTCGGCTCCCTGTCGACGCAGCTCGATTTGTCGCTCGACGCTTGGGAGGGCGCGATTTCGAAGCGCGTTAAACCGGCGTTCGTCGACGTCAACTTGAAAGCGTTCCATCTCGGACGCGAACTCGCGCAATAACGCGACTTACCGTTTCACCAACCGTCGCCGTTCGACCGTCGACAACACGTCGCGCCCCTTAAAAACGCGACGCGAAATTTCGGCGTTCGTCGGCGGCGTTTTCTCCCGGCGCTCGAACGCGCCCAACCCTAAAAATCGGCCTGACTTTTAGCGAAAGCGAGAAAATATATGAACTTACGCGCGGAATTGAAGAAGAATATCGATTGGGTCGGCTACGTCGACTACGGCGTCCGCGACTTCCACAGCTACGACACGCACCGCGGCGCGACGTACAACGCCTACCTCGTTCGCGACGAAAAAACGGCGCTGATCGACACGGTGAAGGGCCCGTTCGCCCCGCAACTTTTGCGCAACGTCGCCGCGTTAACCGATTTGGACAAAATCGATTACGTCGTCTGCAACCACGCCGAACTCGACCACTCCGGCGCGCTCCCGGCGGTGATGGCGGCCTGTCCGAACGCGACGCTCGTCTGCAACGCCAAGTGCTTGGAAACGCTCGCCGGTCTCTTCGATATTTCCGGTTGGAAAACGCAAGTTATCGCGTCCGGCGACACGTTAAGCCTTGGTTCGCGGTCGCTTACGTTCGTCAACATTCCGATGGTTCACTGGCCGGAATCGATGGTTTCGTACATGCCGGAAGAGAAGATTCTCTTCTCGAACGACGCGTTCGGCCAGCACCTCGCCACGTCGGAGCGTTTCGTCGACGAATACGACCTCGCGAAGGTTCTCGAAGAGGCGAAAAGCTACTACGCGAACATCGTTACGCCGTACGGCCGCCAAGTGTTGAAGACGCTCGAAGTCGCGTCGCAACTCGAAATCGAAACGATCGCGCCGAGCCACGGCCTCATTTGGCGCGGCAACGTCGACGTTATCGTTAACGCTTACAAGACTTGGGCGACCGGAAAATACGCGCCGAAAGTCCTCATTGTTTACGACACGATGTGGCAAAGCACCGAAGCGATGGCCGAGGAGATTTACGCCGGGGCCGTCGCGTTCAACGAGACGCTTCCGCCGGACGCGCCGCGTTTGGACGTTCAAACGATGCACGCTCGCCGCACGACGCTGACCCGTTTGGCGACCGAAGCGCTCGACGCCGCCGCGATCGCGTTCGGAAGCGCGACGCTCAACGCGAACCTAATGCCGGCGATGGGCGCCGTTCTCGCGTATTTCCAAGGACTTAAGTTCCGCGAAAAAGCGGCGCTTTCGTTCGGTTCCTTCGGTTGGGGCCCGGGCGGCGCCGAAGCGATTCAAAAAGCGCTCGAAAACGACCTCAAGTATCCGACGCTCGCCGCGCCGCTCAAGTCGAAGCTCCGTCCGACGCCGGAAATTCTCGCGCAATGCCGCGAAGCCGGGGCCGCGTTGGCCGCCGAGGCTTGGCGACGTTACGAAGCCGATCGTTAACCGTCGTTTTAGGAACAACGCAACCCGTTAAACGACACAACTTAAAGAGCCGCGACGTTTGTTTCGCGGCTCTTTTTCTTTCTTGCGCTTTCTCGGCGACGTAATATTTTGCGCGTTTTCTCCTGTTTAACAAACTCGCGCTAAAATAAAACCGACGTTTCTTCTCGCGCGCTTCCAGCCGAACGTTCGGCCGACGCCGCGCCCGTCGCAACGCTTTAACCGCCGCCGTTCGAACGCTTCGCTCGAACGCGCTCGCAAGAAAGGAAAACTATGTTGACCGATTATCTCGTTCCGCGGGGTTACACCTTCGCGTCGCCGCTCGATTTCCGACGCGGCCTCAACCGCTTTTTCTCCGACTTAACCTCCGAAACGCGCGGCGGTTTTTCCTTCGCGCCGTTCGAAAACCGTTCCGCGCCAAGCGTTTGGGAAACGTCGGACGAATATTTTGTCGAGATCGCCGCGCCGGGAATCGCCGAAGACGCCGTTTCCGTCGAGCTCGCCGGTTCGGATTTGACGGTTTGCCTCCGCCGACCGGTCAAGGACGACGTCGAAAAAAGCGGACGTTATTGGCGACGCGAACGAGCGCAAGGGGACGCGACCTTCACCGTCTCCTTCCCGAGCGCCGTCGACGCCGACGCCGCCGAAGCGCGACTCGAACGGGGCGTTTTGCTCCTCCAAGTCCCGAAAATGGAAAAAGCGCGCGTCAAAAAAATCGGCGTCAACAAAACGCCGACGCTCGACGTTTCGCAAACGAACGCCGAAACCTCCCCCGAAAACGACCGCCCCTAAATCGCAGGAGAAAACGAAATGAACTCAACCGTCGAACGCGTTTCTCAAACCGCCGCCTCCAACGCACTTGACCAACCCGCCGAAACCGAGCGTCGCGAACGCTGCGCGCCGTCCGTCGACGTCGTCGAATTCGACGACGCTTACGTCGTAACCGCCGAAATGCCGGGCGTTTGCGACGACTCCGTCGACGTCGATTTTCAAAACGGCGAACTGACGATTTGCGGTCGCGTCGCCGAACGCCGACGCCGCGAAGACGCGACGCGCCGCGCCGCCGGTTTCGAACCGAAAGATTATTTCCGCTCGTTCCGCGTCGGAAACTCGATCGACTCCGACAAGATCGAAGCGGATTTTTGCGACGGCCTTCTGACGTTGCGCCTGCCGAAGCGTCAAGAAATTCAACCGCGCAAGATCGCGATTAATCGCAAAACCGACGAAAGCGAGCTCTAACGCTTGAAAAGGTCGGCGCTTAACGCGTCGGTTTGACGCGACTCGCCAACGACGCGGAAGCGGTTCGGCGGCGCGCGACGCTCCGACGACAAAAAAAGACGACGTTCTCCGAAGAAAACGTCGTCTTTTTATTTTGCCGCGCTCTCAACGCCGCTTGCGTTCAAACGGCGCTAAGGAAACCGCGCTTAAAATCACTCTTGGCCCGGGAGCTTGAAGAGCGGCCCGGCGTCGCCGCCCATACCGCCTTTGAGGTTTTCCGGTTTGACGGTCGGAGTCGTCGTAACGACCGGCGCTTCTTCTTCGACGGCTTCGACTTCTTCGTCGGTCCATTCGGCGCGTTTGCGGGAAAGACCGATTTTGCGTTCGTCGGCGTCGACGCGCAGAACCATGACTTCGATTTCTTCGTCGACTTTGACGACGTCTTCCGGATTTTCAACCTTGTGGTTGGCGAGTTCCGAAATGTGAAGGAGACCTTCGAGATCGTCTTCCAAGCTGACGAAAACGCCGAAGTTGGTGATCTTCGTAACTTTACCGGTAACGATTTGGTTCGGCTTGTATTTTTCCGGAATGCGAGTAACCCACGGGTCTTCCGAAAGTTGTTTCAAACCGAGAGCGATGCGGCGGCTCTTCTTGTCGACCGAGGTAACGACGCATTCGATTTCGTCGTTCTTGCGGACGACTTCGCTCGGGTGCGTAATTTTGCGAACCCAGCTCATGTCGCTGACGTGAAGCAAACCGTCGATGCCTTCTTCGATTTCGATGAAAGCGCCGTAGTTGGTGAGGTTGCGAACAACGCCCTTGACGCGCATGCCGACCGGGTATTTTTGATCGACCGTTTCCCACGGGTTGCTCGTCGTTTGTTTGACGCCGAGGGAGATTTCTTGTTTTTCTTTGTTGATGCCGAGGATGACGACGTCGATTTCTTGCCCTTGCGAAAGGATTTCGTTCGGGTGATTGATGCGTTTCGTCCAGGACATTTCGCTAATGTGGACGAGGCCTTCGACGCCTTCTTCCAACTTAACGAACGCGCCGTAGGTCATGACGTTGACGACGACGCCCTTGACTTTCGCGCCGATCGGGTATTTCTCTTCGACGTGTTCCCACGGGCTCGGGGTCTTTTGCTTCAAACCGAGCGAAATCTTTTCCTTTTCGTAATCGATTTGGAGAACCATGACTTCGATCTTTTGATCGATTTTGACGAGTTCTTTCGGGTCGGTGATGCGGCCCCAGCTCATGTCCGTGATGTGGAGCAAACCGTCGATGCCGCCCAAGTCGATGAACGCGCCGAATTCGGCGATGTTCTTGACGGTGCCTTCGCGAATTTGCCCGACTTCGAGTTCGTTGAGCAACGAGGTTTTCTTTTCGGCGCGTTCTTGTTCGATGAGAAGGCGACGGCTGACGACGATGTTGCGACGGGTTTCGTCGATCTTGAGAACGACGCACTTGATCGTTTGATCGATGAATTCGCTGATGTCGGACGGACGGCGAACGTCGACTTGGCTGGCCGGGAGGAAAACGTTGACGCCGATATCGACGAGAAGACCGCCCTTGATCTTCTTCGTAACTTTACCGTCGACGACGTCGCCTTCCTTGACGCGTTGCATCATGTCGTTCCAGGCTTCGATCTTAGCGGCCTTGCGCTTGCTAAGAACGATCATGCCGCGCGCGGAAACGTCTTCGCCGGTCATCGTGTCTTCGAGTTCTTCGACGAGAACCTTGACTTTGTCGCCCGGTTTCGGAGCTTCTTCGTCTTCTTCCCATTCCGAAACGGGGATGGCGCCTTCGCTCTTATAGCCGACGTCGACGATGACGAATTCTTTTTCGATGCGAACGACGGTTCCTTCGATGAGTTGATTCAACGAAATCTCGGCGTCGGCGCCGTAATACGCGAGGAGGTCTTCTTCGAGAACGACGTCTTCGATGTTTTTGTCCAAACCGCGAATCAGAGTACGATTAACCACTACAAAATCCCTAAAATGTGGAGTCATTTACCGGATAAAGCGAAACGGACGCGCCAAAAAGGACGCGGGAAGCCGCCGCGCGACGAGAAACCGTCCTTTTAGCGGCGCAAGCGATTTCGCTTCATCCCCAATAAAAAACAGGGTTGCAACTTAAGCGGCGCGCTTTACGTTTCGAGCGCCGCGGAAATGTTTGTCATTATTTTATCGTCAAAGCGCGATTTTGGCGACGCCTCGCGTTTTAAAAACGCAAAAACTTCGTTTCGACCGCGTTAACTTACTTTTTTAACGATTAAACGGAAGCGTCGGGCCGTCGTCGCGACCTCTCTTCTCTAAATTTTCCAAATTACGTTGAAAAATCCCGTCGAAGAAGCCGAATGATAAACCGACGCAACGCTATTTTAACAAACGGTTTCAATAGCGCAAGCGGAGGCGGCGACTTTTTTTAAAAACTTTTAAGAAATTCGATAAAATATCGTCTTTTTTTCAGTCGTTCCGTCTTTCCGTCGGCGTATTTTTCCTATTTTACCAAAACTCGCGCGAACAAAACACGCCCTGTTTTCACCGTCTTACCTATTTTAACGCAACAATATTGCAATGGCTCGCCGTTCGTCCCAACGTCGTTTCGCCGTGTCGCTCGACGACGCGGAACTTACCTTCAACGCGGCGCACTTTGTCGCTTTTCCTTTAGCGGTTCCGGGAACCGACGGCGACGCGTTCGCTTTCGACGCGGCGACGCAGCAAGTCGTTCGTATTAATAACGACGACGTTCTCGCGACGGCGGCGCTCCGTTCCGCTTCCGAGCCGGCTTGGTTCGGCGAACCGATTCACGGGCACGATTTCCGCGTTTCGATTCGGGTCGAGGGGCCTCGCGACGCGTCCGGGTGCGTTCTCGATTTCGTCGCGGCGCGGCGGGCGCTCCTCGAAATCGCGGCGGTTTGGAACCATCGAGCGATTTTAGCGACGCGAGCGCCGGAAACGGAGTACCGCGAAATCCCGCCGACGCCGGACAATCCGGTCGGCGAAGTCGTCGTTCTTTGGCGAGGCGCGCCGGAACCTCGGCGTTGGGTTTTCCCGCTCGACTCGGTCGCTTGGCTCGACGCGCTCAACGCTTCGACGGAGGAAATCGCCTCCGTTTTGCTCGACCGTTGGCTTGAAAAAATCGTCGAACTCGGCGCCCTTCCCTTCCCAACGTCGGAATATCGTTTCGCGTTGCGTCTCGAAGAATCGCCCGGAGCGTTCGCGGAGGTTCTCCTCGGTTGAAAAAAGAGTCAATAGTTAGCCGGGACTAATAAAATTTCGCAAAAAAAGGGGAAAAAACGTCGTTTTGCGCCGATTCGCCCCTTGCGCCGACGCGAAAATCGAACATAATAAGTCGCGTCTTGCGAAAACGACGGTAAAACGTCGATTTTTGTTAAGTAAGACTAACTTTTAACTTTACCGTCGACGGGGTTTCCGTCGCGTTCCCTAACTTTTTGACGACGCTCGACCCGGCGCCGTCCCAACCGCAAGGAGTCCGCTATGTTCGATTCCGTCGCCGTCGTCGGAGCCACCGGAGCCGTCGGAACGCTCGCTGTTCGCATGCTTCAAGAACGCAAGTTCCCGTACAAGAAGATGAAGTTCTTGGCGTCGCAACGCAGCGTCGGCAAAGAAATTATGTTCAACGGCGCGCCGATTAAGGTCGAGTTGCTTTGCCCGGAAGCGTTCGACGACGTCGATCTCGTCATCGCCAGCACGCCGGACGACGTCGCTCGCGACTTCATCCCGGAAGCCCGCAAACGCGCTAAGATCGTCGTCGACGAAAGCGGGTACTGGCGCATGTATCCGGACGTTCCGCTTATCATTCCGGAAGTCAACGCCGAAGACATTCGCAAACACAAGGGCCTCGTTTCGAGCCCGAACTGCTCGACGACGCAACTGGTCGTCGCGCTGAAACCGTTGCACGATTACGCTCGCGTCCGCCGCGTTATCGTCAGCACCTACCAAGCGACGAGCGGCGCCGGCCTCCCGGGGAACCGCGACCTCGTTTCGACGTCGAAGGCTTGGCTCGAAGGCGAAACGTACCGCGAATGCGAAACGGAAGCGTTCCCGTATCCGATCGGCTTCAACTGCATTCCGCAAATCGGCGGCGCCAAGGAACGCGGCTACACGTCGGAAGAGCTGAAACTTCTGCACGAAACGCGCAAAATTTTGGGCGACTCCGCGATTCAAGTCTGCCCGACCGCCGTCCGCGTTCCGGTCGCGAACTGCCACTCGGAAAGCGTCGTCGTCGAGACCGAGCGCAAGATTTCGGTCGAAAAGGCCCGCGAACTCTTCGCCGCCGCGCCGGGAATCGTTTTGATGGACGACCTCTCGAAGAAAGAGTACCCGACGCCGTACCACTGCCACGACACCGACGACGTTTACGTCGGTCGCATTCGCGAAGATATGACGACCGCGAACTCGCTCGCGTTCTGGTGCGTCAGCGACAACCTCCGCAAGGGCGCCGCGACGAACGCCGTTCAAATCGCCGAATGGATTCAAAAGAACCTTTAATCGGCCGTCGATAACTCCCGGCGGTTCCGCGACTTAACGCCGACCCGACCGCCGTCGAACGCGACCGCGTTTTCCCAACGAGAAAACGCGGTCGCGTTGTTTCTTGCCGACGCGGCGACGCTAAATTCTCGTCAAACGCCGCTAATCGCCGTTAAAATAGCGAAACCGCGTAAAAAGAGCCGACGCGCCGGAAAAAGCGGGCGTTCCGAAAAATCGCCGTATACAAAGGGCGGAAAATTTCGTATAATCGCCGCGCCGTCGGAGCGTCGCGCGCCGACCGAACCGTTTTCATTATCGCGTTTTCCTTTTCCGTCGTTATGCCCCGCTTTTCCTTTCAACCGCTCGGCGACAGTTGGACGCTCGTCGCCGTTTTGCTCGCCGCGCTCGTCGTCGGACTCGTCGTTTTCCGTCCGAACGACGCGACGCTTTCGCGCTTTCGCCGCCGCGTCGCGCTTGGGCTTCGTTTGGCGCTCGTCGCGATTTTCGCCGTTCTTTTCGCGCGACCGTCCGTCATAAGCGTCGAGAAAGAAGAACTTCCGGCGTCGTTTGTTTTCCTTTGCGACCTCTCGGAGAGCATGTCGATTCGCGACGAAGCCGACGGAGCGAGCCGTTTCGACGCGATGAAAGCCGGGTTCGCGTCCGTTCAAGACCGACTCCGCGACCTTTCGGAGCGGTTCGACGTCCGCGTTTTCGGCTTTGGCGACGCGACCGAAGAACTTGAACTCGTCGACGGCGCCGTCCGTTTCCCCGACGCGCCGACCGGTTCCGAAACGCCGCTCGGCGACGCGCTCGCCGAAACGCTCCGAACGACCGCCGGGAGCCGAACGCTCGGCGTCGCCGTTATTTCGGACGGAACGCAGCGAACGAAAGACGCCGAATCGCCGTCGCCGCAAGACGTCGCGCTCCGTTGGCGAGACGCGGAACGCCCGATTTTCGCCGTTCCGCTCGGTTCCGCGGAGGGTTCCCCGACGACTCGCGACGTCGCCGTCCTCGACCTGCGCTCGAACGACCGCGTTTTTCTCGGAAACGAGCTGACCGTCTCCGGTCAAGTTCGCGTTCTCGGGCTCGCCGGGCGAAAAATCCCGCTCGCGCTTTCGCTCGAAACGTCGCCGGGCAAGTTGGAAGTCGTCGATTCGACGGAACTTGCGCCGACTTCAAACGACGCGACGCTCTCTTATCGCTTCGTTTGCGCCCCGAAAACCGCCGGGCAATGGAAGCTGCGCGTCGCCGCGACGCCGCAAGAAGGGGAACTCGCCGACTCGAACAACGAACTCGGCGCGTTCGTCGCCGCGATCGACGGCGGTCTCGACGTCTTATACATCGAAGGGACAAGGCGTTACGAGCAAAACTTCCTCCGCGCCGCGCTCGACGAAGCATCCGACGTCCGTGTTCGGTATTGGCGTCCGTCGACCGCCTCGTTGGTCGCTCGACTCCCCGACGCGACCGAAGCTCAGCGGGTCGCCGCCCTGACGCGGTCGCGCAAGCCGCTAATCGAAACGTTTTTTAAACCCGGCAAATACGCCGCTTACGTCTTGGGCGACGTCGACGCGGCGGCGTTTCAGCCGAACGAATTGAAGGCGCTCGCCGAACTCGTCGAGAGCGGAACCGGACTCGTCGTTCTCGCGGGCGAACGCTCGCTCGGCGCGGGCGGGTACGCCGAAACGCCGCTGGCCGACGTCTTTCCGGTCGCGACGCAAAGCGCCGACCGCTTGCCGCTCGAGTCCGACCTCGCCGACTTTGACGCCGCGTCGCCGGAATCGCAGAAACTCCGTTTCGACGGGGAGTTCCGCGTCGCGCCCGTCGTTCGTTCGGGGAGACCGGACTTTGTCGCGCAGTTGAATCTCGATCCGAAAAAGAACGCCGAAAGTTGGGCGAAGCTCCCGCCGCTGTCGAGCGTTTACCGCGTCGGAACGCCGAAACCGGGCGCGACGACCGCCCTCGTCGCAAGCGGCGCGCTCTCCGACGGCGCGCCGTCTAAAGAGTTGCCGCTTCTTGTGTTGAACCGCTTCGGCGACGGTCGAGTCGCGACGCTCGCGACCGACTCGACTTGGCGTTGGCGGATGCGCGGTTTCGAAGACGAACACCGCAAGTTTTGGCGGCAGTTGCTTTTATGGACGGCGAAACTGGACGAGCTTCTCGAAGGCGAACTCGCGGTCGAACTCGAACGCAGCCGGTTCGCGCCGGGCGAAAACGTCGATTTCCGCGTCGTTTACCGTCCGAAAGAGGGGGAAGATTTGTCGAAATTGAAGGCGAAGGCGACCGTCGTCGGGCCGGACGGTTCGCGAACCGACGTCGCGCTGACCGACGCAAACGGCGTTTGGACGGGAACTTATCGCGGCGGCGAAACGCTCGGCGTCGGCGATTACCGCGTCGAAGCGTCGGTTCTTTCGTCGACCGGAACGCCGCTCCAAAGCGCGCAAGCTCGGTTTTTGACGTTCGCGCAAAATTTGGAACTCGACGAACCGGCCGCGTCGCCGTCGACGCTCGAAAACCTCGCGGCGACGACCGACGGGAAAACGTTGCGCGTCGACGACTTAGCGTCGTTTCTCGACGAGTTGGCGCAAAAACGGGCGACGGTCGCCGACTTCCGCGAAGTCAAGCGGTCGCTGTACGATACTTGGGCGATTTTCGCGCTCTTCGCCGGCCTCCTGATCGCCGACTGGGCTCTGCGCAAACGTTGGGGCGCCGCGTAACGCCGCTTTTCCGCCGCCGTCTTAATCTCTTAATTAGCAAGCGTTAAAAAAACGCCGACTCCGTTTCGAAGTCGGCGTTTTCGTCGATTAACGTCGGAACGTTAAGTCGGGCGGCGCGACGAAACCGCCGCGCCGCCGAGCGTCAACGTTCATTCGGACGGAATGTCGAGTTCGTAAACGAACGGGCCTTTGCCGCTAAAGGTCGTTTTTTCTTGCGTTTCGGAACCGTATCGCGCCGGAACGGCCTCTTCGAAAACCGGTTCGGGGCCCATCGGGCCGTCGACGGTTTCGCCCGTGTCGACGCGCGCCGACACGGCGACCAAATACGAGCCTTCCGTTAACCCTTTTGTTTCGGAAATCTTGAATTTTCCGTCGGTAATCGCCGCGCCGGAACTCGTTTGAACGGCGTTCGACGAATCGGGCGTAAACTCGATCGAACCTTGCGCGATCGGCGTTCCGTCGATCGAAATCGTTCCTTCGACCGCTCGACGCCCCTGCGGATTCTTGGAACCGCAACCGGTCGTCGCGCCGACGACGCAAACCAAGAGCGTCGCCAGCGCCGCCCAAGTCAAAACGTTACGTTTCATCGTTGTTCTTATCCTTTCGTTCGCAAACGCTTAGAGTTGAACGTCCGTTTCGCCGCCCTTCGAAGTCGAAAGCGCTTGCCAGGTTTCGCGATTCACCGTGTCGGAAACGAAGCGAACCGAGCCGTCGACCATCGAGACGTTGACGCCGCCCGAGTGGTTGCTGCGCGCGCTCAAAAAGACCGCTTTCGACGTGCTGCCGCTCGTCGGAACCGTCTTGTACCCGTCCAACGGGAAACGTTCCGGGTCGTGCGACGTTTGTTTAAAGGAGTCGTGGAAGTAGTCGGGGTTCGACGGGTTCGGCGTGTAGTACGCGCTGTAAATCGTCGACATACCGTACCAAATCAAACCGCGCAGGTCGTTTGTGCCGGAACCGGTCCAAAAACCTTGAATCGTTTCGGAAAACGCCATCGTGTTCGAAGTTCCGTCTTTAATCGCCGCCAACGCGACCGGAGCTTGGAAACGTTTGTCGTCGCCGCGAATGTTAAACGCCGCGCCGCGGTTGACGACGCCGTTGTATTCCGCAACCCAACCGACCGCGCCGTTCGTGTTGTAGTCGCATTGATAAATCCCGGTCGAACCGACGCAAGCGACGTAATTATGGTGTTCGAACCCGTTAAAAGAGCTTTTTTGCGGCTCGTCGGACGGGCAAGTGTACGCGTCGAACCGTTTTCCGGCCAGCAACGTGTTATTGTCGCCGGAATTGAACGGATAATTGGCGCCCCAAGTGTATTCACTCGCGTAAGCCGCTTCTTCGATATACGGGAAAAGCGCGATCGCCCACGTTCCGTGTTGCGCGTCGATCCCGCCCGGCGGGAGAAAAGTTCCGTCCGCGTCGACATAATTGTGAATCGCCAACCCAAGTTGTTTCAGGTTGTTCGTGCATTGCATACGACGCGCCGCTTCGCGCGCCGCTTGAACGGCCGGAAGAAGAAGGCCGATCAAAATTCCGATGATCGCGATGACGACTAAGAGTTCGACAAGGGTGAAACCGAAGCGGCAAACTTTGCCCCCCCCCCCCAGTTTAACATCTTTTTCGAAAGCATTCCAAAACTCCTTCATAAATTGAATAAAAGAAAGCCTTTTCGCCGTTTCGTCGCGTCGAAAAAGCCGGGAAAAAATAAGGAAAACGGACGAACCGTTTCCGTCGACGCCTTCAATATACCCGCCGAGCGCTAAAAAAGCAAGAAAAATCTTCCGTTTTCGTCAAGTTTTTTCAAAATTTACGCTAAAAATATTACAGCGGCGACAAAACTTAACAAATTTTCCCAAACCGCCCATCTTTCGGCGCGACGTAAAAAAAACGCCCGGAACCGCTTGCTAGAACGATTTCGGGCGTTTTCGATTTTTTCAACAACGACGCAAGCGTCGTCAAAATAAGGCGTTAGCGCGATTAAAGAACGCCGCCGCCATTGTCCGCTTTCTCGCGAACCGATTCGCCGACGTCGACTTTCAAGTCGTTCGTCCCTTCGACGACTTCGACTTCAAGCGGCGTCATGCCGACCAAGCGATACTCTTCGGCGACGACGAAGAACTCTTCGTAAGTCGCGCCGCTGTCGACGTATTCTTGGTAAATCCGCGCCGATTCGGCGTCGATCGGGCTCGGCGGAGGAGGCGTGCCCTCGCCGACCGTCTTCGCGACCGCAACCTTAAACTTGCCGGTCGGGGCGCCCTTGTATTGCCCGTGCGTAACGATCGTCGCGACGCCTTTCGCGTCGGTCGTGCCGCCGCTCGTCCACTTGATCGACGCGTCGACCGGTTTCATCGAAACCATCGCGCCCTCAAGCGGTTTGCCGTCTTGAATCACCGTGATCGTCGTCGGATTCAACTTCGGCATACCGTCCGGAAGTTTCGGCCCGCAACCGACCGCCGACGCGAGCGCCGCCAACGCGAACGCGCAACCGAGAATTGTTCGTTTCATTTATTCGCCTTTCTCGACGACGCGCAAACGCCGCCGTTATTCGACTTAAAGTTTATACGAAACGTCGCCAAACCGGCGACGCTCCGCGTTCAATCCGCGTTAAATTTTCGCTAACGCTAAAATCACATCGTTTCGGTTTCGCCGCCGGCCGGGGTGCCCATCGCGCCCCAAACGCCGTAGGGGCTCTTGCCGGTGCATTGCGTCGAGGTCGCGCTCAAGTCGCCGCAGTCGATCGTTTCGCTGACGAAGCGGACGGAACCGTCGGCCATCGCGCAGTTGACGCCGCCGGAGTGGTAGCTGTTCGGCGGGAAAATGGCGCCCCAGTAACCGTTGCTCGACGCTTGGCAACTCGGCGCGTTCGGCGGAAGAACGGTGTGGAAACCGTTCCAAGCGCGACCGTCTTGATAGAAGTTGCCGCGCCAAGTGTCGCAACCGGAAACCAATTGCGTCGGGTCGTCGGCTTTGCGGGCGTTGTTCATGCAGACGTCCGGGTGGCAGTCGAGGTCGCCGGTGTAGAAGGAGGAAACGGAGGCGGAACCGCCCTTAACCGCAGTCGACCAATAGCCTTCCGGCGCGCTCGCCGATTCGCTGACCGCGACGGTGTTCGACGTGCCGTCGGTGCAAGCGGCGTAGGTCTTCCAGTGATCTTGGTGGAAAAGACCGCGCATATGGCATTTTTTCGTCGAAACGTTGATGTAGTTCGGGTGGTTGTACGGCGCGTCGAGTTTGCTCGTGCCGTCGCCGAGGGAGTACATCACGTTGACGCGAGCGTTGCCGGCGTGAACGGACGGTTGCATACCGTTCGGTTCCGACGGACAAATGATCGTCGTGATCGGATTTTTGTAAACGTCCGATTCAAAGAACCCGCCGCCCCAAAGGTCGATTTCGCCTTTGTGCGTTCTTTTGTCGAGATCCATAATACGGTCGTAGCGCGGCGCCTCTTCCATAAACGGAAGCAACGGAATCGTAACGCTAAGCGGCGCGTAGTTGTCCCAACCGAACGCCGAGAATTGCGACATCGTCGGGAGCGCGTTGTAAGCGTCGTGATAGTTTTGGAGCGCCAAACCGACTTGTTTCAAGTGGTTCGTGCATTGCATACGGCGCGCCGCTTCGCGAGCCGCTTGAACCGCCGGGAGAAGAAGCCCAATCAAGATGCCGATGATCGCGATAACGACCAACAATTCGACGAGAGTGAAGCCGTTAGGTTTGCCCCCCCCCCCCCATTTTACCAAATTTCGACATTACGTTGTTCCTTTAATCTTAAAATAGTATTAAATCGCGCCGAAAAACAGTTTTTTCGACATATTTGTCTCTTATTCAACAAGCGCTACAACGCGCCGCCCTTATATTATAAAACGTCAAGAAAATAATGTCAAGAAAACAAAAAACTTTTTTAACAATTTCACCTTAAAAAAAGAAAAATTTCAACGGCGTAATCGTCGAAGTCGCCGTCTTTTATCGCGCCGCCCGTCAAACGCGGCAAATTAGAGAAAATAGAGAATTTCGTCGACGGTTCCCAAGCCGCTTCGCTCGAAAACCGTCGACGTTAATTCGCGTTCAGCCGATTCTTTTAACGAAATACGAACGGTAAACCGGCGCTTCGTTAAGACGCGTGCGGCGTTCGAAGTGCGTCAGGTAGTCGAGATCGCCCTCGGCTTTGCGCTCCGGAATATCGAACGGGCCGGCCAAGTTCGACGAGAGCTTAATCGTTTCGACGCCGCTCTTAAAGTACTCTTCGACGTCGGTCCAAAAATGAAGTTTCCCGCCGACGACGAGGCGTTCTTCGATCATTTGGATAACGTCCGGGCGAACGATGCGGCGTTTGCGATGCGCCTTTTTCCACCAAGGGTCCGGGAAGTAAATATGCGCCCCGACGAGCGAATTCAGCGGAATAATGTCGCGCAGAACCCGCGCCGCGTCCGCCGAGAACATGACGCCGTTCGGCGTGTTTTGCTTCGCCAAGCGCGACGCCGACGTCAGCGCGTAACGATAAGCCAGCTCGACGCCGATGAAGTTGCGCTCCGGCGAACGCTTCGTCGCCGCCGCGATGAAAAGGCCCTTGCCGGAACCGATTTCCAACTCCGTCGGCGCGACGCGACCGAAAAGTCGCTCCGAAAGCGCTTCGAAACTCATTCCGGCGTAAGCGTCGTAACCTTGCGCGCGAACGCCTTCCGCTCCGAACAGCTCCGCCGTTTCGGCTTCGTAAGGGCCCTGCTCGGCGTACTCGTCGAGAAGCGGAATAAAATAACGCGAAAGTTCGAGACTTCCTTTAATTTTCGGCAAGGAACGACGACCCATCCGACGCAAACTCCCTATTTTAAACTTTTCAACGTGTTTAAGTTGCGTTCGCGCCTCAACGAGACGCTAAACTTTGCGCAAACCGCCCGGCTTAACGCGCCGCCGACTTGCTCACTCGCTCGCCGGCGTCGACTCGATCGGAAGCGGAACGCCCTTCAAGACGCCTTCGCAGACGATATTGTCGCCGACGAGGCACATAAAGTGCGACGTTACCAAAATTTTGCGCCATTTAATCATTTCCGCTTGAATAACAAGACGGTCGCCCGGACGCACCATGCCGCGGAACTTCACCTCTTCGAGCCCGGCAAACCCCATCACGGCGCCGTTAAACATGTTGTGCTTCGTAACGAAGTAGCTCGCCATCTGCGCGGCGCATTCGCACATCACGACGCCGGGCGTCAACGGGAAATCCGGCATATGACCGCGAACCCAGAATTCGTTCGGCGTCATATCTTTGTACCCGACGCACTTTTTCTCGTCGAAGTTGTCGTACAAAATCGCCGTCAGCTGCTCCATTTCGAAACGTTGGCGATTGTACTTGCGAATCTCGTCGAGCGTCGCGATCGGCGCGTTCATGTCGTAAAGCGACTCGTCGACGATAAGCGGTTTCTTGGCCATCGAACGCCTCCTTGCTCCTTTTCGGCGACGGGAAAACGGACGCTCCGCTTTCCGTCGATTTTCTATTTTCCCTATTTCCCCGAGTCAACGCGCTCCGACGTCGGCGTAAACGGCAAAAGCGCGAAGAGCGTTAAAAAACGCCATTCGCGCTTTGTTGCGAACGTTGCCCGAACGCGTTTTCGACCGAAATCGAAATCGCTATCAGGTCTTGACCAAGCGACGCTTGGCGCGGCGCGCTTTCGCGTTGGCCGGACGTTTGCCGTGATTCGCCTTTTTAAGACCTCTACCCGGTTTAGCCATGTTAATCTCCTTAAATATGCTCGAATCGCTCTTCCTGAAACCAAGAAGACTGGAAACGCGGGCGAGCGTCGAAGGCGGCGCCGCCGGACGCCTCGGATCGCCGAAAAAGGCGAAGGGAAGCGGGATCGTTTCTCAACGAAAATACTTTGTCCCTTATTATAGCGCCGACGCGCGCCTTGAAAAGGGGGGAACGCAACCTCTTTTCCCCTCTTTTTTTCATTTTTTTCCAAAACGTCGCGCCGACGACGCCGTTCCGAAACGCCGCGTTCGCCCGACTTTCGCTATTTTCTCCATTTTAACGCCGACGCCGTTCAAGGTCGGTCGACGGCGTTTATTTCGTCGGCGTCGGGAGGCCCATTTCGCGCATCAGGAGCTGCAAGTCGGCCCAAGCGTCCTTTTTCGCGGGCGGGTTGCGCAACAAATACGCCGGGTGATAAGTGCAGATCACCTTCATACCGCGATAGTCGTGAACTTTCCCGCGCAGTCGACCGATCGGAACGTCGACGCCGAGCAGATTTTTCGCCGCGATCGAGCCGAGGCAGCAGATAAATTTCGGGCGGACGACGTCGAGCGTCGCGTCGAGGAACGGTCGGCAGGCCGCCGCTTCGTCCGGACGCGGGTTGCGGTTTTGCGGCGGTCGGCAGCGGACGACGTTGCAGATGAAAACCGAGTCGCGCGGGATTCCCATCCCTTTTTCGATCATGTCCGTCAACAGTTTGCCGCTGCGCCCGACGAACGGGAGCCCTTGCGCGTCTTCGTCCGCGCCCGGGCCTTCGCCGACGAAAACGAGTTCCGACGTCGGGTTTCCGCTCCCGAAAACCGTTTGCGTTCGACTCGACGCCAACTCGGCGCAACGCGCGCACCGGGCGACGTCGGCGCAGATGACGCGAAGTCGCTCCGTTCGGTCGGCGAACTCCGGAGCGTTCGAATCGCCGGTCGGTTCGAAAACGCGAAACGGTTCGCTCTTTGTCGGCGCGACGGGAACCGGAACTTCGACGACCGGCGACGTTTCCGACGGTTCGGGACGCAAAATCGGCGGCGGAGTTTGCCTTGTTTGCGCCGACGCGCCATTCCCCGTCGTTTGCGTATTCCGCGCGCTTTGCTTATTTTGTCTTTTCATTCCGTTTTGTCCCGTTCGTCCGTTCCGCGCGCCGCCGACGTAAAAATCTTGGACGCCCGCTCGACTCAAATCTTCGAGGTACTCGTAAAGATAGCGCGTCGTCGACGTTTTCGACAACTTTTCCGGTTCCATCGCCTTCGCTCCGTCGCGGTCGTTTCGATTCGATTTTGTCAATATTAATTATTAATATACGCCTTACACGCGTCGTCGCCGAACGCGCCGCGCGGTCGCGACGTCGGCGCGTCCGTTCGCCCGCGCCCCTTTATTATACGTCGCGGCGCGCAAATTCCAACGGGGGTTCCCGGACGCCGCCCTTCTTTTTTCGCCGTTTCCGCGCGTCGAGTTTTTCTTCGCGGTTCGAGGCGCTTTTCCCGTCAAGAAACGCGAAAAGCGGAACGTTTCCGCTCCGCTTTTAACTTCGTTTAACGCGACTTTTCCGATTCTTGTCGTCCGCAATCAACGTTGCAAACTGATTTCAAAATCGGCGGCGTTCTTTTCGCGAACGACGCGGCGAGTCGCGGTCGCCGTCGCGGTTCCGTCGAGAGCGCAAACGACGTCTTCGTCGGCGTCCGACGCGGCGTTTTCGCGCCGAATCGCTTCGTAAATCTCTTGACGGTGAACGGGAACGGTCGACGGCGCTTCAATCCCGAGGCGGATGCGGTCCCCTCGAACGTCGACGATCGTAACGACGATATCGTCCCCGATGTAGATGCTTTGATCCTTATATCTTGACAAAACAAGCATTATGCCAACTCCTTCTAACGATGCGGTATCCGTTCCTCGGAAGTCGTCCCGTTTTCTCCGGGTTGCTTCCGACAGCTTGTCGACTCGTCGCCGAGCGACCGTCGCGCTATCTTTCTTGATAACTCAACCTTTTTTCGCTTCGTTTTTTTCTTTCCGTTTCCAACGAAGAAAAAAACGAGACTTATCGAGCTGCGCGCCGGACGTTCGTCCGAGTAAATTCGGCGCCGACTTTTTTTCGCCGTTTTTTTCGCCGCGCCGCTTTGTTTGCGGCTTCTTCGGGCAAAATAACGGTCGATCTCGTCGACGCGGCGCTTCGAAGCGTTGAAACGCAACGCTCGCGCCTCGCGGCGTCTTCGGCTTCCGACTTTAATACGCAAACGCTTTCGCCCGCTTGAAACAAAACCAAGTTTCAACGCGATTTTTTCGAAATCGCTCGCCGATCGACGCCGGTTTTAGCGATTTCAACGTTTGCAACGCCGTCGACGCCGACGCTTGCCGCGCCGTTCGTTTTCAAGCGTTGGAAAGGCGAGTCGAAGCCGCTCCGCGCTCGGAGATTCCCGACGCGACCTCTCGCCCGACGTTTTCCTCCTTAAATAGTCGAGCGAAACGCCGCGATCTCGTCCGCCGTCGACGTCGAATAACGCCGAGGGCGGAAAATCGCGCCTTTCTTAGCAGAGTAAATCGACCCGTCGTTAAAGTAGAGATTATAAAAATGCCCGTTTACCTCTTAAATATCGCGGTTCGCCGACCGCTTGGGAGCGACGTAACGCAAGCGCCGATTATTCCGTCTTCGCAGGTCGAAACGGTCTTGCGCAACCCGCGGATAAAACGAGCTCCATTCGGCCAAATTCCGTTTTATTTCGATAAAAACGCCGTTTCGGCTAAAATTCTCGCCCGACTTAACCGACCGCAAAGTTTTCCCATTTTTCCCGCTTTACGCTTCAATCACAATCGCTTCAACCGCTATCTTTCCCCCAACCTTTCCGTTTTTGTTAAAATATTAAAGAAAACGCTTAAAAAGGGTTAAAGAAACCTTGCAAAACCGCTTCGCCTTTACATAATTTAAATAAGGCTCGTTTGAGTCGCCGTTTTAAGCGTCAATATTGCGGCGCGCGCCAACCGCTCGCAAAATCGGTTTTTCCGCTTCTATCGATTCAACCCCGGAGTTTTTATGTCGAAATTTTCCCGTCGCCGTCGTTTATTCGCGTCTTTGGGCAACGTCGCGCTCCTCTCGGCGTTGGGCGCGTCGTTCGTTTGTTTCGCCGGTTGCGCCGGCGGTTCCAATCCGTTCTGTTGCGACTCTAAAGAAAAAAAACAAATCGAGCAAAATTTAGAGCGCGCTCAAAGTCTCGACGAACGCGAAAAAGACGCGGAAACAACCGAAAAAAAAAGCGACGCGCAAGAGTCGGAAGAGTCTAAGACGACGCTTCACGCGAATATTTTAACAACGGACGGTTCCGGCGACCCGCCGCAAATCGCCGCCGGGGCGCCGACTTCGCCGACTCAAGCGTTCGCGCAAGAGACGCAAGAGGTTTTCGTTACCGCTTCGACGAGCGCGGCGGCGCAGGAAACGCCCGCTTCGTCCGCCGAGTCGACCGAGCTTGTCCAAGCGCCCGTTCTTCCCTCGGCCGCCCAAACGCCGCAAACCGCGCCCTCCGCCTCTTCCGCCGACGCGACGACGTCCGAAACTTCGCCGAACGAGCCGGACGCGCCGAACGAAACGGAAAAAACCGACGCGACCGCGACGTCGGCGCAAACGACCGCGACGCCCGATTCGACGCCCGACGCCGCTCCGAACGCAAATCAAGACGCGCAAGAAAAACAAGACGCGCAAGAAAAACAAGACGCGCAAGA
>JAZNJF010000100.1:0-4340 GCA_045577885.1 Thermoguttaceae bacterium
AACGCCCGGTTTCGGGAGGACGTAAACGATTTTGCCGGTTTTGCCGGCGAGCGACTCGGCGAGTACCGCGTCGCCGACGACGCCGATCGAAGCGCGTTCGACGACCGGGTCGGCGAGGAGGCGCGACGCGAGCGTTTCGACTTGTTCGCGGCTCAAATCGCCTTGAAGGAGGTATCCGCGAGCGAAGCCCAAGGTCAAATTCGGCGAAAAACCGAGGTCGGCGGCGTCCGCGACCGTTTCCGTTCCAACGACGTCGGGCAATCCCGGCGCGGCAAAAATGTCAACTTCCCAAAGCATCTCGTTTCTTCTTCGTTTCCTTCAAAAAGGTTAAAATGGAGTCTCGGTCGTTCTCTTTCAAGAACGATTTCCAAAGAACAATCTTCTCTTCCAAGCGCTCGAGGGCGTCGAGCGTCGCGGCGCGGTTCGAGCCGAAAATTTCGCCCCAAACGTCGGGCGCTCCTCCGGCCAACCGGGTAACGTCGCGGAAACCGGTTCCGGTAAAAAGGAGTTCCTCCGTCGGGACGACGCTCGTCGTCAAGACGGACGCAAGGTGCGGCAAATGGCTCGTTCGCGCCAAAATGCGGTCGTGTTCGTCCGCCGACGTTTCGACGACCGTCGAGCCGAGCGCTTCCCAAAACGCGCGAACGGCGGCGACCGCCTCCGCTTTCTCCCCGGCGACGCAACGCGAAACTTCGCCGTTCAAACCGGTTTTAACGGTCGCGTCGATCTCGCCGATCTTGCCGCTTTCACCGCTTTCGCCGACTTTACGGTTGCCAACGTTGCTTTCGACGGCGTTATTATTTTCGTCGACTTGCTTAATTTCAACGACTTTGCCGTTTTCAACGGTTTTAACGGCGTCGTCCGGAACCGCTTCCCCTCGTTCAAGCGCGGCGCGACGGTCGGCGACGCTCTCCCAAGGCGTTAAAATCGTCAATTTCCCCTGAAACAGGTCGGCGGTCGCGAACTCGGCGCCCGATTTGTCGCTCCCGGCGATCGGGTGCGCGGCGACCGCGTCGAGCCAAACGCCGCTCGGACGCTCCGGCGAACTCAACAACGCGTCGACCGTTCGAACGAAATCGCCCTTGACGCTCCCGACGTCGGAAAGCAAAAACGCCCGCCCGGCGAACGCGTCGGCGCCCTTTTCTTCGCAAATTTCGGCGCAAACTCGGCAAAAATCCCGCAAAACCCGCAAATTCGTTTCAACCGGAGCCGCGAAAACGATTTGCGTCGTCCCTCGCGTCCCGGCCCCGAGTTCGAGCGCGGCTCGCCAATCGGTCGCGAACGCGTCGACGGCGCCCAACTCGACAGCCCGCCGCAACTTCGCCTCCGAGCGCCCGAAACCGATAATCTTCCCGCCGACGCCCGCTTTCTTCGCCGCCAACCCGACCGAGCCGCCGAGAAGCCCGACGCCGACGACGACCGTTTGCGCAAAATCTTGTCGCATTTATTTTCCAACTCAACCGTCAATCAAAACCGCGCGTTTTATCGCCCGTTTCAACCGTTTTCAACGCCGTTCGAGCCCCGCAAAATCGGCGCGACCGCCAAAAATTGCCTTCGACGCTCGAAAACGCCGCTTAAAAACAGTCGGCGCGTAAAAACGGCCTCAAACATTATAACCGATAGAATTTCCGCGTCAATTCGTTTCGACGCGCCGCGTCCCGATAATTCCCGATTCGTCGCGAATTTTACGCTTGCGACGCGCCCGACCGTTAAAATCGCTAAAACCGCTTCATTCATCAAATCCGCCAATTCCCGCCCAGCTTCCGACGTCGCGCTCCCGCGCTTCCTTCGACGCGCCTTTTTTCGCCGTTTTCTCTCAAATTGCGAAAAATTTCAAAAAAAAACGTTTGCAATGCGAGTTTGTTTCCCTTATAATAAAGGGGGCGACGTTTAACAAGCGGCGCTTTCAACCGCTCGCCCCGCGTTCGCCGTCCGCTTCGACTCGCCCAAGTCGACGCGACGGCGTTATCACCGTTATCATCCGTTTTATCGGCGCGATCGTCAAAACCGGACGTTCGCGCGCTTTCCAAGGAACCGAACTCATGCGACGACGAGAATTTTTGACCTACTCCGCGGCGACCGCGGCCGCCCTTCCGTTCGCCTCCGCCCTTTCGCAACTCTTCGCGGACGACAAAACCCCGAAAAAAATCCTCTACTTCTCTCGTTCCCAAGGGTTCGAACACGACCCGGTCAAGCTCGGCGCGGACGGCGAAAGCGTCTCCGACAAAGCGCTCAAACGCCTCGGGAAAGAACTCGGCGTCGAAGTCGTCTGCACCAAAGACGGAACCGTTTTCGACGGCGATCTCTCGCAATACGGCGCCATCGTCTTCTACACGAGCGGCGACCTCGACAAAGACGGCGGCGCCGACGGCGGCAAAGCGATGACCGCCCAAGGCGTCAAAAACTTTTACGCGGCGATCCGCGGCGGCGTCGGCTTCCTCGGCTTCCACTCCTCGACCGACACTTGGCGCGGGAACACCGGTTACAAAGTCGACGCGTTCTTCGACCAACCGGAATATATTCGTCTCCAAGGGGGCGAGTTCATCATTCACGGCGAACAGCAAGAAGCGACCGTCGAAGTCGTCGACGACGTTCTCCCTTGGTCGAAGGGGAAAAAATCGTTCCGCCATCACGACGAATGGTACGCGAATAAGAATTTTGCGCCGGAAATGCGCGTTTTGATGTCGCTCCAAACCGCCGGGATGAAGAACAAAGATCACAACAAGTGTTACGACCGCCCGGCGTTCCCCTGCGTTTGGGCTCGTAAAGAAGGCGCCGGAACCGTCCTTTACTGCGCTTTCGGGCACAAGAATTCGTTCTGGGAAGGCGACTTCGACGCGCTGATCGGCGACCTCGTTCGCGCCGCGCTCGGCGAAATCAAAATCTCGACCGAACCGAACCTCAAAACGTCCTGCCCCGGCGCCGACATGCTCCAAAACGACTGGAACGGTCGCGGCAACGGCGAACTTTATTGAAAAACGAACCGATAATTCGTTTATCGACAAGCCGTTTCTTCTCGACGGCGGAACGCGGTTCCGCTCGCGTCGCGCTTCGTTTCGCCGTCGATTTTGTCATTATTAATTAATAAGGACGCCGACGCGGTTCCTTCGAACGCCGATTTCCCCGACTCTCGTTAAATTGGGGTAATTCCGTTCGCCGACCGCGCCGACGACGCCGATCTTATGCGCCCGAACGCCGACCATCCCGCCGTCGAATATTTCAACACCGCCGACTTTTTGCGCCGTTTCGCCGCCTCCATGCCGGACGCGATCGCCGTCGCGCAACCGCTTTACGAAGGTCGAAGCAAACGTCCGCTCCGCGACCCGGCGGGCAAACGCGTTTACTCGACGCTGACTTTCGCCGAACTCGACCAAGACTCCGACCGAATCGCGGCCGCGCTCCAGCGTTCCGGCGTCAAACCGGGCGACCGGCTCGCGCTGATGGTTCGTCAGGGCGTCGACTTCGTTTCGCTCGTTTTCGCGTTGTACAAAAGCGGCGCCGTTCTCGTCTTAATCGACCCCGGAATGGGAATCAAGCGGATGCTCGCCTGCCTGCGCGACGCCGAACTCGACGGTTTTATCGCGATTCCGCAAGTCCAAGCGGCGCGCGTTTGCCTCCGCCGACGTTTTCCGAAAGCGAAAAAGAACCTAACCGTCGGTCGCCGTTGGTTTTGGCGCGGGCTTTCGCTCGACAAAATCCGCCGCGAGCCGTTCGTTCGCGCCGCCGATCCGAAACGCCGACTCGACGACGCGGCGGCGATCATCTTCACCAGCGGCAGCACCGGCGTCGCCAAAGGCGTCCTTTACACGCACCGCATGTTCAAAACGCAGGTCGAGGAAATCTCGAAGCGGCTCGACGCGCGCCCCGGCGGCGTCGACTTGGTCGGCTTCCCCTTCTTCGGCCTCTTCGACGCCGGAATGGGCGCGACGGCGGTTATTCCCGATATGGACTCGACCCGCCCGGCGTCGGTCGACCCGCGTCTTTTCCTCGAAGCGGCGGACGATTGGCAAATCACTCAAGCGTTCGGCTCCCCCGCCCTTTGGAACCGCGTCGTCGACTTTTGCCTCCAAGAAAAGCGGACGATTCCGACGCTCAAACGCGCCGCGATCGCCGGAGCGCCGGTTTCGTTCAAGCTCTTGGAAAAATTCCGCCGCGTGTTGCCGCCGGACGCGAACATTTTCACCCCGTACGGCGCGACCGAATCGTTGCCGCTCGCGATGATCGAGTCGCGCGAAGTTCTCGAAGAGACGTCGGCGAAGACGCGGCGCGGCGCCGGGATTTGCGTCGGGCGTTTCTTCGACACGATCGAGCGGCGCGTCATTCAAGTCGGATCGTAGCCA
>JAZNJF010000101.1:0-4542 GCA_045577885.1 Thermoguttaceae bacterium
CGCCCGCCGGTTAACCCGAAACCCGAATTTGCGCGTCCAACCAAGCGGCGTAACTCGGCGCGACAAACGCCAACGGAACGCCGACGATTTGCGGAACGTCGTAAGAATGCCGTTCGGAAATCGCCGCCGCAACCGCGTCGAAAAGAACGGCTCGCGTCTTCGCCAACAAGAGAAACTCTTCCGAATTTTCCGTTTTTCCGGCCCAAACGTATCGGCTCTCAATCGGCCCCAAGAGCTGCGCGCAAGCCGCCCAACCTTCGCCGACAAGAAACCGCGACGCGGCCTCCGCCTCGAAGCGCGTCGGATACGTTACTTGCAACTGAACAAATTCCGCCGTCATTTCCGTTCCTTTCGTTAAAGTCGACCGCTTACCCCAGCGCCGTTCCGCCGTCGTCCGACCGTCAAACGCCGAAAAACCAACCGCTCAACGCCCCCCAGCAACGCCAACCGACGAAAACCGCCGTCGCGACCGCCGCCGGGAACGCGAACGAGGCCGCGACGACCGCCGAACCGCTCAACGGAATCGAACGGAAATAAAAGTCCGGGCGAGCGCCGAACAACCAACCGAAACGCCCGTGCAACTTGCGGAAAACGACGCGCGTCGTCCAAAAACCGAACGCTTGAACCTCGGCGCGATAAACCGTCCCGCCGCGCAACCGCTCCGCGACCGAAACGAACTCGTGCAGCGCGTTCGGTCGAGCGGCGACGACGGCGCGCTCCAACTTCGCCCGCGTCGCGTCGTCGAGCTCCGGCGCCTCGGCCGGACGCTCCGAAAACTTCCGATTTTCGACCGCCTCTTTGACGAAGAAAATCTTCTCCGCCGCCTCGTCCATATACTCCGGCGCGGGCGTTTTCGGCTCGGTCGCCGTCGCGCTAAAGACGCTCCAAGTCGTTATAATCGACTGCTTAAAGAGAACGCGTCCCGTCCCGCCGCAACGCGAACACGCCGTCGCGCCTTGAGTCGTTCCGGACGTCGTCCCCTTTCCGCCGCAACGAGCGCAGTCTTGAACGACGTCCCATTCGTCGCCGAGTTCGAGCCGGTCGACGCGCGTCTCGTATCCGTCCGGAAGCGCCAACGGGAAAAGATTTTCGTTCCAATAAGGAACGTTCGGCGACGCGCACTCGCGGTCGGTTCCGCCGACGAGGCGACGTTCGAGCTTGCGGGCGACGGTCGACGCTCGAAACTTGACGCCGACAAAGGGTTCGCATTCGGCGACGACGCTCTCCAAATAGCGCGTCATGTTGCGCAACGCGGCGAAGTCGGCGAACTCGACGGCGTCCCAACCTTTTTCGATTCGGCTCTCCAAAACGCTCTTCTCGACCGGCGCCAAGGCTTTGCCGAAAGCGGGTCGCGCCTCCTTCAACGCGGCCCCGAAGACCCGCTCCAAACCGCGCGAAACCGGGAGCGATTCCGTCGCGACGTTCGCTTGCGTAAAGCGGTAAGCGCGGTACAAGTCGAACGACCAACGGGCGAAAAACGCAAGGTTTAGCGTCGCGACCAACGCCGCCCGACTCCGGAAATCCTCCTCGATCGAAAAACCGCCGACGACGACCGCCGACGACAAAAGGGCGCCGCAAACGAGAACCGTCTTGAAACGCAAAATCAAATAAGACGCGTTGCTCGCCAACAACAGCGCGAGCGCCGACGCGCCCGCGACCAAAAAGACCGTCGCCCAAGCCGGCGGAACGTCCGGAACCTTAATAAACAGCTCCTCGACCCAATGAATCGCGAATTTATCCCAAGAATGCTCGCGCCCGTGCTCCGCCGCCGCAAAGATCGCCGCCGCCGCGACCGACGCTTGCGCGACGACCAAAAAAACGCGAACCTTGATCCCGTTCGAACGCCCGCGCCCCAACGCCTCCGGGAACGACTCGCGCCCCAACCTGTTTAAACGTCGACGCGAAATCCGTTTGCGCAACTTCGCTCGAATCAACGGAACGTCGAAATCGTCGATTCGCGCCGGCAACGCGACCAACGCTTGCAACGGTTTGCGAACCAACCAATAAAAAAACGCCGTCGCGACGACCGCGAAAACCGCGAACGCCCCCGACGCGAACGTCCCGCCGTTTCGACAAAAATCGGCGACAAAACGCAACGTCAAAAAAGCCCAACCGCCGACGAACGCCCAACAGAAAATCCGGAAAACGCGCAACGGAACCCGAATTTCCGGAATCTCGTAAAATCGCGTTTTCAACAAATACGCCGGAGACGCGCCCCGGAAAATTCGCGAAGCCAAATTCAAAAACGCCGAAACGACCGCGACGATAACGCAATATAAATACGCCTCCAACAGAGCGGTCGGTCGCAACGCGCCCGAGAAAAATTTCGGCTGAAGTCGCGCCAACTCCGACGCGAGCGGCGCCCGCTCCGTTTGAACTTTGCGTTCGATCCAACTCGCGCCGTCCGAGACGCGCCGCTTAATTCGCTCCGTTCGCTCGTTTTTCTTCGACGTTTTCGCAACCTTGGAAACGGCGACTTTATCGATTTTAGCGTTTTTGCGAATTTTTTCGGCTTCCGCCCTCGCTTCCGGCGATTCGAGCGCCGAAACGTCGACCGCTTGAACGCGCGGCCCCGACTCGCCTCGCCGACAAACGCTCGCCCCCAACGAGATCGCCGCAAGCAAAATCGCCGCTAAAATTCCCCAACGAATCGCCGCGCGCTTCCTCGCGACTCCGCGTTTTTTTGCTTCAACGTCCGTTTTCATCGCCTTTTACGCCTTAAACTATCCCAAAATTTTTTCGCAACTTTTATCAAAACGCGTCGCGTTCGCGTCGACGCCGCTCATTATAAAACTTTTTTCGATAAATTTCAAGAAACAACGCGAAAAAAAATAAACGCCCGCGCCGCTCCGCCGACGCAAAAACGTCGTCTTCCCGCCGTCGCGACGTCGCGTCGACATTTTCGCTCCGGACTCGATATTCAGCGCTTTTTTCAAAGAAATCAAAAACAGAAACGGCGTCCGACGCAAAACGCGCCGAACGCCGTTCAAAAAAAAACGACGCTTCCCGTCGCAACCGTTTATTTCAAACGAGTTGCAACGCCGTCTCCGCCAAGAGACTCAACGCGAAAGGCTCAATAAACCTTGTTGACGACGCGCGGATAAAGAATAACGTCGCGAATATTTTCGATCCCGGTAACGTACATCACCAAGCGTTCGAGCCCGAGGCCGAAACCGCCGTGCGGCGTCGAACCGAAGCGGCGCAGGTCGATGTAATTCTCGTACTCGGCGGTCGACATCCCGCGATCTTGCATCGCTTGGAGGAGCTTGCCCAAGTCGGCTTCGCGTTCGCTCCCGCCGATGATTTCGCCGACGCCCGGCGCGAGCAAGTCGGTCGCCGCGACCGTTTTGCCGTCCGGATTCTGTTTCATATAGAACGACTTAATCTCTTTCGGGTAATCGGTAACGAAAACCGGTTTTCCGAACGCGACTTCGGCGAGATATTTTTCGTGTTCCGTCGCCAAGTCGCCGCCCCACTCGACCGGGAACTCGAATTTAACGTCGGCTTTCTTCAAGATTTCGATCGCCTCGGTGTACGTAACGACGCCGAAGTCCTCCGAAACCAAGCGGTTAAGTTTATCGATCAAGCCGTTTTCGAAGTTCTTGTCGAAGAACGCCAACTCGTTCGGGCAGCGTTCCAAAACCGCCTTCACGACGTATTTAATCGACGACTCGACGACTTCGATAACGTCCGGGAGTTCCGCGAACGCGATTTCCGGCTCGACGTGCCAAAATTCGGCGACGTGTCGCGGC
This sequence comes from Thermoguttaceae bacterium, assembly GCA_045577885.1. Taxonomy (GTDB): domain Bacteria; phylum Planctomycetota; class Planctomycetia; order Pirellulales; family Thermoguttaceae; genus RUG369. The sequence goes on from JAZNJF010000101.1 coordinate 3,753, forward strand.
GTGTTGCTGCATTCGGCGCGGAAGCTCGGACCGAACGTATAAATCTTCCCGAACGCCATCGCGGCGACTTCGCCTTCGAGCTGACCGGAAACGCTCAACCCGGCTTTTTGCCCGAAAAAGTCGTCGGCGTAATACTCTTCTTCGCTCTTCGCTTCGGCGTTCCAAGGTCGGGTCGTAACGCGGAACATTTCGCCGGCGCCTTCGCAGTCGCTGGCGGTAACGATCGGCGTGTGAACGTAAACGTAACGGCGGCCTTGGAAGAACTCGTGAATCGCCGCCGACAAAACGGAGCGGACGCGGAAAACGGCGTTAAAAGTGTTCGCGCGCAGACGCAAGTGCGGAATCGTCCGCAAATATTCGAGCGTATGTCGTTTCTTTTGAAGCGGATACTCGGACGGGCATTCGCCGATCAGCTCGATCGACTCGGCGTTCATCTCGACCGAGCCGTTGCGCGACGGAACGATTTGCCCGACGACGCGGAGCGCGGAGCCGAGTTTCAGGAACGGCGCCGGATTCGCGATTTTCTCTTTGTCGATAACGATTTGCAGGTGTTTGAGCGTCGTTCCGTCGTTGAGTTCGACGAACGCCATCGTTTTCGAATCCCGCGAAGTGCGCGCCCAACCGCAAACGGTCGCGGTCGCGTTCACAAACGACGCGTCGTTCATCACGTCGAAAATATCGGTGTGTTTCATCTCTTTCCTCGCCCGCCCGACTCGCCGCGAACCGCCGCCGTCGAGCGCAAAACCTCGGTAAATCGCGACTCTTTGAAAACATCAATTATCGCGACGTT
>JAZNJF010000102.1:0-11926 GCA_045577885.1 Thermoguttaceae bacterium
TCAAACTTTCTCTATCTTCGCCGACCGTCAAACTCGCGGTCGAAATTTCACTCGCCGCTTCGTTCAAGCGACTCGTTTAGTTTAGCGCCGTTTTCGTTTTCGTCAAGGGCTTTTTTGAAAATTTTTTATTTTCGTTTTCGCTCGACGTTTTCGCTCAAAAGCGAACCGGCGGTCGGCGTCGTTTGGCTCATTGCCATCGACAGGTAAGAATATACCCCAAGAAGAAAAAAGCGCAAGGGGCTTTTTGGAAAAATTTCTGGAAATTTTTTTATTAAAAAGCGACCGGTAATTCTCGTTTTAACTTTTCTCGCTTTAATTCCTTTGCAACACTTGTCTTTCTTGTCCTATATTATATAATGTTTCCGTTGAAGTTTAAAAATTTCTTGCCCCCCGTCGCCGGTTTACTGCAATGCGAACTGAAATACTAATCGTTAAAAACCCCTTATTTTATCAAAATCTCGCCCCCGAGGCCTTTCAAACGCTCATCCCGAACGGCTCTTGGATTCCGCTCGTTTTTGGCGCCGTCGAGTCGGTCGTTCAACGCCATTTTTTCCAACTTTGCGAGCTTGACTGGGATTATTTACGCGATCCCCAACCTAATTTAGGCGACGCTTACTCCTGTTACAAATCTATTTTCTTCAAAGGTTTGAACGCTCAACAAGAAACCTTCGCTCGACAAGTGGCCGACGAAATTGAAGAAGAAATTAAGGCGAACGCCGCGGAAGCGCTCGCCGCTAAAGCGTCTCAAGACGAAGAATAGTTCAAGAGTCGATTAATCAATAGCGTCTCGTTTTTCCAAAAACGTCGTTATTTTGAGCGGGAATTTCAAGCGAAGGTCGGTTTTCCCAAGGTTCGCTTTCCGTTAGCCCCGAGCGCGTTTGCGCGGGCGTCGCCTCGCCGTCGACGCGGGGCGCTGTTCCGTCGTTTGCAAAATTAGGCAAAACAGCCAATTTATACGGCTCGTTTTCTTCGCTCGACCGCGCCAAAATATCGTCGTCCGCTCCGTTTTCCATCGGTTTATCCGGCTCGTCCAGCAACGAAGTCGGCGGCGTCTCGGCGAGGTTTGCGCTTGAAATCGTCGTTGGACGCAACGGCGCCTTCTCGGTTGCGTTTTGTTCGACGGCGACGTTCGCGACCGTCGGCTCTTCTTTCGCCGTCTCCAACTGAAACGTTTCGGAGCGTTTATCGTCGCTCAAACCTTGCCAACCGCAATAACACGCGCCAAAAATTCCCAACGCTAACGCTAAACGGCCGCTCAAACGCTTAAAACGTCGCCCCCAAGATCGTTCCGCCGCCAGAGCCGAACTTACCGATTTTGCAGATTTTGCCGAATCGCTCCTGTTTTTCCGTTTCGCGTCGGAATTACGTCTTCCATTTCCAACTTTTGAACGTTTTTCCGATTCTTTGCGTTCCGAAGTCTTGTTTGTTTCAGTTTTTTCGGAATCGGCCGGCGCAAAATTCGTCAAAATCGACGCGTCCTCTTCAACATTCGAGCTTTTTTTCTCGGTCGAAACGTCGACGGCGCTTTCCTCCCAAGCGATATAATAAAGTCGACGGCGGCAATTTTTCGGCGCAACGACGTTACTTAACGAATCATTATTCAAAATATCGTAACACCGACCAATTTCCGCTAACATTTCCGGCGAATTCCAGCAGGCCTCTTCGTATTCGCTCGCTAATTCCGGAGGCGCTTGCGCGTCGAGATACTCGGCGACGATATTGGCGTCGGGAAAGGATTCTTCCGCAAAAACCTCGGGCGCCAGTAAAGTTTCGTCGTCGACAACGTCTCGCAAACGTCGGAAAAAACCGGCGCTTCGCTCGCTCGTTCGCAGTCGGCGTTCCAACAAAGCCCGACGGGTCGTCCCCTCTTCGTTCGCCTCGATTGCCGAGAATAACGCTTGAAGCGCAAGCCGCATTTTTTCCCTCGTTTCTCTATTTTACTCAGCACGCGTCGACGCGTCGGCGTCAACGATAAAAATTTTCGATTGAATATAATCAAAAATCCGACGCCGACGCAAGAGCTTTTTAGGGAAAATTTTAAAATCGTTCGCTTTTAGGGCGTTTTTTCTTTTGCCGCCTCCGCCGAATCGTTTAAACGCACGGCCAACCAACGCCGTAAAGCGCGCTGATTCGGTTGACTTTGACGAATAATCAAGCAAGACGACTCGACGTCGAGCCAAATGACGCCGGTCGGCTCGTCGTACGTCGCTTTTTCAGCCGTCGCGTCTTCGCCATTTTCTTCAAGCGCAACGTTCAACGCGTCTTCGCCAATTTCCGCATTCCGCGTCGTTTCCCCATCTTCGCCATTCTCTTTACTTTCCGCCTCCTCCGCGGACTTCGCAGTTTCTTCGTTCGACGCGTTTTCGTCGACCGGTTCGCCGCTTTTTCGCCAACTTTCCGGCGCGATCGCCCGTTTTATTTCGCCGACGAGCGCGCGCGCTTCTTCAAGGGACGGTCGGGTTCCATCGGCGCCGACTAACGAGAAAAATTCAACCGTTTGATAACTTTCCGCCGCCGATTTTTCCGTTATCAGTATCAAATTTTCAGATAAAATCAAATACGTCGCGTTCAACGGTTCTAAAATATCGCTCAAAATAGCGTCGATCGTTCCTTTTTCAATTTTTACCGCGGTCGTCGCGTCGCGCCCCACGCCCGCCTCAATCAGCGTCGCGTCGTCCCAAAAAACTTGTATTTTTTGCGATTTTTCAAGAATTTCAATCGCATTTTGCAACGCGAGAGGAGCCAACGGCGCAAAATTCATCCTCTTTGTTAAATTTTCCCAACCCAATTTTTCGGGAATAATCCGCTCCGGCGACGCGTCTCCTTGCGGCTCCAAACCGCGCAACGCTCTCAAGCCTTCTAAAAGCGCTCGCGTTTTTTCTCTATTTTGCGCGTTTTGACTAACCGTCAACATCGAACCGTCGATCGTCAAGTTAGCCGCCCCGCCGTTTCTTGCCCAAGTTTCGGGAGCGACGGTCGATTGAATCAAGACCGCGAGCGTTTCCGACGTCAAATTATTAGGAAGTTCAAACATATCGAGTTGCGTCGCGTCTCTTTTTTCGGCGCGCGCCGTCGTTAAATCCGCGACGTCGAAACGTTCTTCAACCAAATTTTCCGGTTCGTAATCGCTCGGCCGAATTAAAATCCGCTCTTTTTCCTTATAAATCTCCCATTTTAACAACTCGGCGACGTTTTCTAAGGCTTCGCCCGCCGTCGTATCGCGCAACGAGAGATCGAGCGTCGCGTTTGTCGACGGACGCGTTAAAGCGAACGCTTCAAGGTCGGGAACGATCGAAACGCCGGTAAATTCCGACAAAAGCCGAATCGCGGCGACCGGCGACGCGGGAAATTCAATCGATTTAATCGGAAGCGCGAGCCGGGCGTCGACGTCGATTTCCTTGCGTTCGCGCCGCAAGGTCGGCAAGGCGCCTTGCAACGTCGGATTCGTCGTCGACGCGACGCCGCTCCAGTCGACTTCGGCAGGTTCGTCGGCGCTTTCCGGATCGTCGTTTTGATTGGCGCGCTCAAAATCGGCCTCGTTAAAACCGGTCGAAGCGTCGGAACCGGCCAACTTTTCCGCCGCCGTCGTTTCTTCGTCGAGGCTTTCGAGCGCGTCGTCCGCTTCGTTTTCCTCGACGTTAAGCGCGTCGACTTCGCCCAAATCCTTCAATCCCTCTAAATCGTCCAAATCCCCCAAATCGGCGTCGTTCTCGGCGACGACGTCTCCTTCATCCGACGCGTTTTCTTCGCTCGTTTCAAGCGCGCCGTCTTCGCCGTCTTTGCCATTCCCGCTATCTTCGCTATTCCCTTTATTTTCTTCCGTTTCTTCGCTCAAACCGTCCGTTGGAACGCTTAAATCTTGCGCGTTTTCTCCCGTCTCCTCAACCGTTTCACCTTCGACGTCTTCGCTAAACGGCGCGTCTTCCCCCGTTTTAAGCTCCGGCGAGTCGTTCGGCAAAAATTCCGCTTCCTTTTCGTTCTCGCCCGTTCGTTCTTCGACGGCAAAAGGGGCGAATCCGCCGACGTCGTCTTTCGCTCCGCTCGACGTTTCCTCGCCATTCCCCCCGTTTTCGCTATTTTCCGCTTCGACGTTTGTTTCGGAAGTCGGCGCCGACTCGTCGTTAACGCTTCGCAACCCCCAAAACGTCAACGCCCCGACCAGCGCTAACGCGATTCCGCCCGCGACCGCCTTGCCGCCGCCTCGCGACCGTTCGAGCGGAGCGTCGTTTTCCTCGGCCCCCGACGCGGTTTCTTTCCCGCTCTCCCCGCGTCCCCCGTCTTCCCTATTTTCTTTATCTTGTCCGTTTCCTGCGACGCGCTCTTCTCGCGTCGTCTTCTCAAATAACGACGCTTCCACGTTCGAAAAAGTTTCGGCGTTTTGCGCGATCTCGCCGGACTCCGCGCTCGCCCCAACTTCTCCACTTTGCGCAAACTTCGCGTCTTCCGCCGTTTCCGCCGCTTCGACCAGCATCATCCCGCCGCATTTCGGGCAAGCGATAATTTGTCCGACCAGCTCGGGGTCCGTTACCGCGAAAACCGATTCGCAGGAGGGGCAACTAATTTGAAAAAGCGATTCGCTCATCGTTAAATTCGCCTATTTTATCCGATCGTTAAAGTCGTTCGCAACGTCGAGTCTCGGACGCGCTTCGGAACGAAAAAAAAGAAGAAATCGCTCGCAAAACGACCGGTTTTCCGGAAAAAAGCGCCCGCGCCGCTCGACAAAACGGCCGCGACGTTTATATTAATATTAATGACGTTATTATTATCGGCAGGACCGCCCGCAAAATGAACGCGTTCCGTCGGCGGCGCTCCAATTTCTCCTCTTCGTCGCCCGACGCGCCGCCTCGAAACGTCGACGAAGCGCGACGGTCGACCGATCGCGTTTTCGCCTCGTTTTGTCAGTTTACCCCAATCCCCCAGTTTACCTAAAACAAATTAAGCCAAAATGACTCAACCCGCGCTCAACCTTCCTTGGATCGACGCTCGTCAAAACGACGTTCAACAGAAAATCGACGCGTTGCGTCAAAAACTGAGCGTTAAAGGCAATATTGTTAGCGAAGAAGGAAAACGTCGCACTATCGAGATTTTCGGCGCGCCGCTGACGCCCGCCGAAGTCGCCGAAACGATTTGCCGCGACGTCGCCGAAAAAGGCCTCCCGGCGCTCCTCGATTACTCGAAACGCATCGACCGCGCCGACCTAACCGCCGACCAACTCCGCGTTCCGCAAGCCGAACTCGACGCCGCGCTCGACAAGGTCGAGCCGGAATTTTTGCGCTCGGTCGACCGAATCGCGGAAAATATCGCCGTTTTTCAACGCTCGATTTTGCGCCGCGACGTTCGAATCGAGCGGCCCGGCGGTTGGCTCGGACAGCGTTACCGCCCGCTTCGGCGCGTCGGCTGTTGCGTCCCGGGCGGCGCGGCGGCCTATCCGTCGTCGGTCTTGATGACGGTCGTTCCGGCGCAGGTCGCGGGCGTCAAGGAGATCGCGGTAATGGCGCCGCCGACGCCGAACGGTTCTTACAACCCTTACCTTTTGGCGACTTGCGCTCGTCTCGGCGTTAAGGAAGTTTACCGAATGGGCGGCGCGCAAGGCGTCGCGGCGTTCGCGTTCGGGGTCGACGGAATCCCGCGGGTCGACAAGATCGTCGGGCCGGGAAATCTCTTCGTCGCCCTCGCCAAGCGGACGGTTTACGGCGCGGTCGACATCGACTCGATCGCCGGGCCGAGCGAAGTCGTCGTTATCGTCGACGAGACGACCCGCGCCGATTACACCGCTTACGACATTCTTGCGCAAGCGGAACACGCGCCGGGGTCGAGCGTCTTGATCGGTTGGGACGAAAAAACGCTCCGCGACGCGGTCGCCGAAATCGACGCGACGCTCGCTCGGGTCGAACGGGGCGCGCTCGCTCGCCAAGCGCTCGAAAACTTCGGCGCCGTTATCTTGACCCGCGACGCGGACGAGGCTTGCCGCGTTACGAACGAAATCGCGCCGGAACACCTGCACATCGCGACGCAAAACGCGGAGGAACTCGCCGAAAAAATCCCCTGCGCGGGCGCGATTTTCCTCGGCAATTACACGCCGGTCGCGCTCGGCGACTACGCCGCCGGCCCGTCGCACGTCCTTCCGACGAGCGGTTCGGCGCGCTTCGCCAGCGGTTTGTCCTGTAACGACTTCGTTCGCGGGAACAGCCTCCTTTGCTTCGACCAAGCCGGACTCGAAAACCTTGCCGACGACGTTTACCGCGTCGCGACGGTCGAAGGTTTGACCGCTCACCGCGGAAGCGTCGAGATTCGCCGCCCGCAAAAATAACGGCGCGACGCTCGAAGGCTTGACCGCTTGCCCCGAAAGCGTCGAAATTCGCCGCCCCAAAAATAACGCCGCCCAAACGACGGCGACGTTAAAATAAAGAAACACGGCGAGTCGGCGTTCTTCGCGCCGTCCGTCGAAAAGCGGCGCCGCGCTCCTATATTTTGCGCATTTTACGCATTCTACCGCCGTTTTGCGCTCCGACGTCGGCGACGTTTGAGCGACGGCGTTGTTTTGTCGCGACGGCGGCGTCGGACGCTCCGTTAGGTTCGCCCGCAACCGTCGCGATTTCCCTTCCCCCCCTTTATATTAATAAGGAATCCTAACGATGACGTTGTTCAACGCGTTTGCGAAAACCGTTTCGGCGTTCGCGCTCGGCGGCGTTCTCTTCGGCGCCTCCGCTTCCGTTCTCGCGCACGACCTTTACGTTCCGAAAAACGAAAACGAGTCTTACGGTTATAACGACTCTCCGAAGCAATGGTGGAGCGAATACCGCGTTCACGACCCGAAACGCCCGCTTCCGAAACGCCTCAATCTCGACCCGCCGACCTACTTCGCGCCCGCTCCGGCCGACGCTAAAGTCCTCTTCGACGGAACGAACCTCGACGCTTGGCAACCGACGCAATGGAAGCTCGTCGACGGCGCCGTCGAATGCGTTTCCGGCCGCCTCGCGACGAAAGAAAAGTTCGGCGCGTTCCAACTTCACCTCGAATGGAAGTGCCCGGCGAACTTCGAAGGAAACTGGGGCGACCAAGGGAACAACGGCGTCATCCTTCAAGGCGCGTACGAAATTCAAGTTTTCGACTCGCACAAAGTGAACAATTACCCGGACGGTTCCTGCGGTTCGGTTTACGGTCAAACGCCGCCGCTCGTCAACGCTTGCGTTCCGGCCGGCAATTGGCAAACGTACGATATTTTCTTCACTCCGGCGAAATTCAACGAAGCCGGCGAATGCGTCGCGAATCCGCGCGTTACGATTCTTCAAAACGGCGTGTTGGTGCAAAACAACCAAGAAATTTACGGCACGACGTCGCACTTCAACCTGCCGGGCAAGAATCATCCGAAAGAAAAGGCCCCGATCGCGTTCAGCGGACACGGTTGCCCGGTGCAATTCCGCAACGTTTGGATTCGTCCGCTCGACTGATTTCGGTCGTTCGACTTCCGCTTCTTCGCCGCAACTTTCGACGTTTCAACATTTTACCGACGCGAAACGTCGAATCGCGGCGAGACGAAGCGGCGAAGCGCGGCGCCTTAAACGCGCTTAAAATCGAATAAAAAAGGCTCCGGTTTTCGCTCTTTCGAACCGAAAACCGAAGCCTTTTTGCTTAACGCAACCTCTTAAACGACGTTACTTCGCTTCGCCGCCGAGGAAACCGCGTCGCCGCGCCTTCTCGTAAGCGCCGATCAAATGAAAGACGCCGCAACTCGAAATTTGATCGAAGTCGGGCGTTTCGAGCGCTTCCCGCAGAACGCGCTCCGCCTCGGCGTTAAACGACGTCGCGTTCGCCGAATCGACCGCTTGCGTCAGCGCGAGTTCGCCGCAAGCGCGGGGCGCGTACCAAGTTTTGCGGTATTCGCCGACGAGACCGCCCGCTTCCCGCCAACTCGGCGCGAGTTCCGTTAAATCGCGACTTTTCAACGTTTGCAACGCTCCGTTTTGCCGCTTCGCCGCCAATTTCGCGACGAACTCGGTCGTTTCGGCGAGCGTTTTTTTCAGCGCCGCGTCCGGTTCGAGCCGCCAAAGAACGTCGAGCGACTCCTGCATTTGCAACAGCGCGTAAGTCGCGACCGCGTTTTGCAACTCGACGTTTTCCCGAATATGCGCCGACTGCGCGACCGTCTCCGGCGCCCAACGCCGCCAAAGCGTCCAATATTCGTCCGTTTTTCCGTCGTTCCCGGAGCGTTTCGCGACGTCCCAAGCGACCGCGTAAAGCGCCGTCAGCCGCGCCGCCTCGTGATCGTCGACGTTCGCCATTCGGCAAATCCCGCGACGGCAACGGGTTCCGTCGGAGCAGAGGAAGTCGAAATCGTTCTCCGGAACGACGTTTCGAGTCATTCGGTCGGCGATCGCGAAGAGAATTTTGGCGGCGCGTTCCTTCGTTTCGGCGTCGGAGAGCGGGGAGCGCCAATATTCCCAAACCGCCAGCGCAAGGTGCGTTACTTGGTCGCGCGAACTGTTGATATACCAAGACTTCGGCGCTTTCGGGCTGACGCCGCGAGCGACGAACCCGGGCGAGCCGGAAACGGTCGTCAAGAGTTCGAGCCCTTCGAAGACGTCGCGCGCTTTCGCTTTAAGCGTTTCGTCGCCGGTATTGGCGAAGCGGTCGACGAGCGCGGTCAACATGACGCCGCCGGAAATCGCGCAGTCCTCCATCGCCGTTCCGTATCCGCATTCGTTCGGATAAAGGCGCGCGACTTCGTCCTCGGTCGGCAGACAGTCGAGCGTTTTCCCGACTTCGCGACTTTCGATAAAGTCGTAAAACAGCTTCGTTTGCGGCGAATAGAAATTGCGCCAAGCGACGGCCCAAGCGCGGTCGACTTGCGTCGCGAGCTTGCGTTCCTCGACCAGTTTCATCAGCGACAAGTCGTCGACGAGCGGGAAATCGATCCCTTCGCTCCACATCCGCTTCACCTCTTCCGGATCGTTCGTTCCGAAGCAGTTGATTCGGACGCCGGCCGCCTTGAGCCGCGCGATATCTTCCGCCGTATAAACGCCTTTCACCAGCTGAACGAACTCCGTTTTCAGCTCGAGCGTCAAGTCGACGTAAGCCTTCGAGTCCTTCCCTTGCCGCGTCATATTGCAGGTCAAAATATCCGGTTCGACCGCCCGCGCCGCCAAGATGTTTTCTTTCGTCGTCGCCAAAAACGCCCTATCGAGTCGCTTTTGCTCGACGATAACCGCGACGACCTTCGCGACCGCCTCGACCGGCCCGTAATAATGCACGTTAATCCAAGTGTCGCGCGGCATAACGGCCAACGCTTCCTCGAACGTCGGAACGGTCGCGCCCTTAAACGCTTCGCCGAACTTGACTCCGGCGTCGAAACTCTTGATTTCGGCGAGCGTAAGTTCCGCGACTTTCCCCTTTCCGGTCGTCGTTCGGTTCACCGTCGCGTCGTGCATAACGATAAGAGCGCCGTCCTTCGAAACGCGCACGTCCAGCTCGATCTGTCCCGCGCCCGCCTCCGCCGCCATTTTGAACGCTTCAAGGGTGTTTTCCGGCCCGTTCCGCATCGTCCCGCGATGCGCGCAAAGCCCGCGACTCGGCGTTTTAAGAAGCGGCGTCGAGTCCCCGCGCTCGGCCCGAACCGCGCCGACGCCCAGCGTCGCGGTCAAGAGCGCCGCCAACGCCAACGTCAACGTTCGCAACGTTTTCATTTTCATTTTCCTCCCGATAATTCCGTTTTTTTTCGATCTTCCGACTTTTTTCGTCGCGTCGCCGACGTTCGACGGCGCGGCTCGTTTCCGTCGATTATGAAGCGTCGGCGCCCGGAAGTCAAGCGAAAAACGCGCTTTTCGCCCAAAAAACGCGATTTTTCCTCAAAACGACCCGCCGTTTTCCCGCGAAAACGCTCAAAAAGCGCCGAGAAAAACCGCGTCCGCCGCTTGACTTTTCCGGAAATCGCGATTATACTGAAAACTCTTGCGGCGCGCGCTCCCGCTCGGACGCCGCCGCGTTTCGTTTCCCCCTTTTTGAAGGAACCCGCGATGCAATCCGAAAACGCTTCCGCGCCGTTCGAGGCCGTTTCGCCCGGCGCCGTTCCCCCTAACCCGCCGATTCCTCGACACATAGCGATCGTAATGGACGGCAACGGTCGTTGGGCCGAGCGTCGCGGCCTTCCGCGTCCGGAGGGGCATATTCGCGGGTCGGAAATCGTCCCGAAGTTGGTCGAGGAAGCGTCGAATCTCGGAATTGAGCGGCTGACGCTTTATTGTTTTTCGAGCGAAAATTGGAAGCGCCCGGAACTCGAGCTGAACGCGCTGATGGCGCTCTTGAAGGCGTATATGATCGAGCAGCGCCCGATGTTGGAAGCGCAAAACGTGCGACTCCGCGTCGTCGGTCGCCGCGACGGAATCCCCGCCGACGTTCTCGCCGAGATGGACAAGACGGTCGAGTTAAGCGCGCAAAACACCGGCCTAACACTAGCTCTCGCAATCAATTACGGCGCTCGTCTTGAAATCGTCGACGCGGTTCGAGCGATCGTCGCGGAGCTGTCCGACCCGGCCTCGCGAGCGGCGGCGCTCGAAAAAGCGGGCGTTTCGACCGTCGACGAGCTAATCGACGAGCGTTACTTCGCGTCGCGTCTTTACGAACCGGACGCGCCCGACCCCGACCTTTTAATCCGAACCGGCGGCGAGATGCGGTTGAGCAACTACCTCCTTTGGCAGCTAAGTTATTCGGAGCTTTGGATTTCCGACGTTCTTTGGCCGGACTTCACGAAGGAAACGCTTTGGGACGCGATTCGCGCTTTCCAAAAACGCAAGCGTCGTTTCGGCGGACTCAACGCTCCGGAAAAAGCGGACGGCGTTCTTTAACCGCGTCGCGAACGCCTCATCGAAACCGCGCCGTTCAACGACTTACAAACCTTCCGAAACCGCGTTTTCTCCGACGCGGTTTTTCCTCGCCGCGTTTGCAACAGTTTTCAAATAATCAAACCTAATTATCGAATCCGTTTTCAGAAAATCAAACGTCGCTTTTTCTCGCCGCGACGACTCAATTTTGCAAAATTTCGCCGCCTGTTGTTGAAACGCGTTCTTTCTTTTGATATAATCGACGTTAACGGCGTTCGTTTCGTTCGCGACGCGCCGTCGAATCCGCGTTTCCCCTTCCTCTTTTCCCCGCGTTCTGCGACATTTCGGAGGTTTTATGCGACGCTTCCCCTTTTTTCGCCGCGTTGTCTTCTTCGCAACCGTTTTCATTTCAAGCGTTTACGGCGCCGCGTTCAGCGCCGACGCCCCGCCGAGCGACGCGCTTTCCGCCGACTTCCGCGCCAAAATCGTCGACGATTGGCGCCGTCAAGAAGCGACGTTCGGTCGCGAGTTCGGTTCCCGCGAGTCGCTCGACGCCCTCAAACTTCGCGCCGCCGACCTCCTCGACTACCTCGACGCGGAGGAAGCGACGACGCCCGCCCTCCGCGCTCGACTCGTCGCCGCGCTCGCCGACGCCGAAAAACTCGCGTCCGACGCCGACGCCGCCTCGACGCTAACCGCTTGCGAAACATTGCGTTGGGCCGTTCGCGACGCGGCGCTCGCGAACCCGCTCGTCGCCGGAAAGCAGCTCCTTTTCGTCAAGAAAAACCGTTTCGTTTGTCAAATGTTGCACGAATATCTCGGCTACTATTACGAGTACGGCGGGATTTCCGGCGGCGGTCTCTTCGTCTTGGAGAACCCCGGGTTTTCCGACGCGACCCGCTCCCTCGCCGCCGGCAAACTTCCGCGCGGCGTCTACCAAACGCCGTCCCTATCTTTCGACGGCAAAACGGTTTACTTCTCGTTCGCCGACCTTTCGCAAGTCCTGCCGGAAGACGCGCCTCTTCGCACGTCCCGCGATTTGAGTTCGTTCGGCCTTTGGGAACGTTTCCACGAAGATTACGAAAACCGCGAAACCGGCAAGTTTCACC
>JAZNJF010000103.1:0-5869 GCA_045577885.1 Thermoguttaceae bacterium
CGCGTTTTTTTAAGGTATAATGCGGGTAATCGTCGCCGACGCCGCCGACTTGCGACCGCTTGACCGCGCTTTCCGCAACTCGGGCGCCCCTTTCGTCGGCGAAGCGGCGACGGTTCCGCGACGACGTCGGCGTTCCGGCCTTACCCGAACGAGTCGCGTTTCGTTTTGAAAAGTTTGAAAACTTGAATATTGCGGAGGAAATTCCGATGTTTTGCTTCCAATGCCAAGAAACGAGCGGCGGCCAAGGCTGCTCCCGCGTCGGCGTTTGCGGAAAAACCGCCGAAGTCGCCGACCTGCAAGATCTCTTGATCGCCGAACTGAAAAAAATCGCGTTAACCCGCCCCGTCGACCGCGAAATCGGGCGTTTTCTCGTTCAAGCGCTCTTCGCGACGATCACCAACGCCGACTTCGACCCGGCCTCGCTCGAAGCGAAGATCGCCGAAGCGCGTTCCCTCGTCGGCGACTGCGGCTCGGCGGCGCGAATCGACGTTCCGCTCGGCGTTTTGGCGGAGGAGAACGAAGACGTTCGCTCGCTCAAAGAGCTGATTACTTACGGCGTCAAGGGCGTCGCGGCTTACGCCGAACACGCGGCGGTTCTCGGGTTCGAAGACGACGAAATTTACGCCTTCGTCGGGAAAGCGCTCGCCCAAATCGCCGGAGAGCCGAGCGTCGACGAACTGATCGCCCTCGCGCTCGAATGCGGTTCGGTCGCGGTCAAAACGACGGCGCTCCTCGACGAAGCGAACACGACGACCTTCGGGACGCCGCAAGGGACGACGGTCGACCTCGGCGTCGGGACGCGCCCCGGGATTTTGGTTTCCGGACACGACCTCCTCGACTTGAAAGAGCTGCTCGAACAGTCCGCCGACGCCGGCGTCGACGTTTACACGCACTCGGAAATGCTCCCGGCGCACGGGTACCCGGAACTCAAAAAGTTCCCGCATTTGCGCGGCAATTACGGCGGCGCTTGGCACGCTCAAGGGAAGGAGTTCGGCCCCTTCAACGGCCCGATCGTCTTGACGACGAACTGCTTGACCCCGCCGCGCGACGAGTACCGCGACCGCCTCTTTACGACCGGCCCGGTCGCTTGGCCCGGCGTCAAGCGAATCGGAGAGCGTCCCCAAGGCGGTCAAAAGGACTTTTCGGAAGTTATCGAACTCGCCAAGACTTGCGCGCCGCCAACCGAACTCGAAACCGGAACCGTCGCGACCGGCTTCGCTCGCGACCAAATTCTCGCCGTCGCGGATAAAGTCGTCGAAGCGGTGAAAGCGGGCAAAATCAAGCGTTTCGTCGTAATGGCCGGCTGCGACGGGCGCGCGCCGTCGCGGAAGTATTTTACCGAAGTCGCGCAAAAGTTGCCGCAAGACTGCGTTATTTTGACCGCCGGGTGCGCGAAATATCGTTACAACAAACTGAATCTCGGCGAAATCGACGGGATTCCGCGCGTCCTCGACGCCGGACAGTGCAACGACTCCTATTCGCTGGCGGTCGTCGCGCTCAAGTTGAAGGAAGTTTTCGGGCTCGACGACGTCAACGACCTCCCGCTTTCGTTCGATCTCGGCTGGTACGAGCAGAAAGCGGTCGCCGTTTTGCTCGCGCTTCTCTCGCTCGGCTTCAAAGGAATTCGGCTCGGCCCGACCCTTCCGGCGTTCGTTTCGCCGGGCGTTTTGAAAGTGTTGGTCGAAAATTTCGACGTCAAACCGACGACGACCGCCGACCCGGACGCCGACGTCGCCGCGATCGTCGCCGGAAAATGACGCTCGCCCGTTGAAAAACGCGTCAAAAACTATTTCGACGCGCCGACGTAAAACGCCAAAACGCCGCTCCGACGCAACGTCGAAAGCGGCGTTTTTTATTGAAACGAAATTAACGGCGAAACAAAAACGCCGTCAACGCAAACGGAAAAACGCCGCCGCGTCTTCGGCGACCTCGCGGAATCGCCGCGCCGGAATCTCGAACGTTCCCCATTTCGGCGAAATATGCCGCGCTTCGCTTAAAAACGTCTTCGTCGGAACGGCGAAAAACGCGTACTCCGCGCCGCGCCAACGGAACAACCGCTCGGGCGGCGCCGGTTTCTTGTCGCCGACGACCCAATACGCGAAAACAAAGAGCGAACGGTCGCGGTACGCCGCGCTTCCGCCGCCGAGTATCTCCTCCCAACGGAGCAAGCCGACCAAATCGTCCCGCGTCGTCCAGTTTTTCCAATATTTCGGCGACGCGCAACCGCCGGGGAAACGACGGCCCTTCACGTCGACGATCCAGTTCGCGCCGTCCGGCCCGGCGACGACGAAGTCGAAGTTTTTCAACGTCTTGCCGTTGTCGAGTTGGAAACGCCGCTCCTGCCGATTCGCCAAATACGGAGCGCGCGCCGACCGCAGAAAACGTTCGAACGCCAGTTCGTACCGGTTCAACGCCGCCCTCCTTATTTGCCTAAAACGCCTAAAATCGCCAAACGGCGTCAACGTTCGTTAAGAACGCGCTCGATCGCGTCGATCAACTCGTCCATCGGGAACGGTTTGCGGATGTACGCGTCGACGCCGAGCTTTTCGGCGTATTCCTTATGTCGGTTCCCTTCGTTGGCGGTGATCATAATAATGCGCGTCGGGAAGTCGTCGATTTGTCGAAGCGTTTCCAAGACGAGAAAGCCGCTCCGTTTCGGCATCATCATATCCAAGATCATCAAATCCGGACGCCGCCGCTCGGCCAACGCCAACCCGGTCGAGCCGTCGCGAGCGACCTCGACTTCGTATCCGAGCGCTTCGAGCGCCAAACGCGTCGACTCCGAGATCTCCGGGTCGTCGTCGACGATTAAAATTCGTTTTTTATCCTGTTCCGTCGAATTCATCGCGTTAATTTTTTCCGAAAAACCGCCGAATCGACCGTTGCACGGGCGGACGTTCGGCAAAACGCGGCGTTCGAACCGCGTTTATCGCTAAATTTCATCTAATTTTCCCCAAACGGAAGCCGCCCCTTCGTTCCCCAAAGAACGCCGTCGGTTAACCGACCGTTCGTTCCGCCCGGGGCGGCCGCGTTCGACGCTCGTCCGCCGATTAGAAGCGAGAGCGTTCCGGCAACTTTTTGAACTCGAAGGGTTCGCCGCGAAGGATTTTCGCTTCGACAATCTTATCCGGGGCGACGTTCGACTCGGCTTCCGGGTCGATCCGTTCGATTTCGGAGAGGACGTCCATCCCCTCGACGACGCGACCGAAAACGGTGTGAACGCCGTTCAGGAAGGAGGTCGGGACGAAGGTCAGGAAGAACTGCGAACCGCCGGTGTTCGGGCCGGCGTGCGCCATGCTGATCGAACCGCGGAAGTGTTTGCGGGCGTTCGGACCGTTGCACTCGCACGGGATGCAGTAACCGGGGCCGCCGGTTCCGTTGCCGTATTGCACGTCGCCGCCTTGCGCCATGAAGAACGGCAAAACGCGGTGGAACGGAACGTCCGAGTATTTCCCTTCCGCGACGAGCGTCAGGAAGTTGCCGACGGCGTTCGGCGCTTCGTTTTTGAAGAGTTCGAGAACGATATCGCCTTTGGTCGTTTTGATCAGGACGCGCGGCAGATTGTCGGCGGCTTCCTTAGCGCGAATTTCTTGTTCTTTCGCCCATTCTTTTTCATATTGGCCGAGAACTTGATAGAGCATCGGCTCGAGGTTCATTTTGCGTTGCGGGTCGATTTTTTCCCAAACGCTCGCGTCTTTTTCGACGGCGAGGTCGCGCCATTTTTTCGCGTCTTCGAGATTCATCGAGCAGAACGCGGCGAAGGCGGCGTACCCGTACAGCGCGTCGGAGCCTTCCGGAAGCGGGAATTCAAAAACGATTTTCGCGATATTGTACGCCATTTCGTAATTTTCGCGAGCGCCGACCGCCCATTGGAGCATTCCGCAGAGGAACGCGCGCAACTCGGCGTTTTGACCGTCGACCGACTTATAAGCGTCGAGCGCGAGCGGAACGAGGGCCTTTTGCAGCGCGGTCGTCGCGTCGAGAAGCGGTTCGAACTCGGCGGCGATTTGGTCGCGTTCTTCCGGCGTCGCGGTTTGATACGCGTCTTTCAAGGCGCGAAGTTTCTTAAGGTTGTCCTTATACTTCGTCATTTCGACGGAGAATTTTTCATATTGCGGACCGTCGGTTCGATCGGCGACCGCGGCGGCTTGCGGAGCGGCGGCGGGAGCGGCTTCTTGAGCGAACGCGGCGCCGACGCCGAAGGTCGCCGTCGCGAAAAGAGCGGCAAAAAGGAGTTTTTTCATTTTATATCGATTTCTTCAATTAAACGGTTTATTCGGTCGATCGAACGCAAAAACGCCGACCGTTCGGACGCTCGTCGCGATTCTTTTCGTCGAGAAACGCGGGCGTCCCCTTTTAAACGTCGCTAAAGATAGTATAAAGAAAACGTCGAGGAAAAACAAGTCGCTTTTCTTCCCTTTCCCCCTTAAAACCGAAAAAACAGGAAAAAGCCGTGAAAAAAACGCCGTCGCGGAAGAGCCGCCGCGAAAATTGGGAAAACTTTGCCGACGGTAACGACGATATTACGATCGCGCCGTACCTTTCGAGCGCCGAAGTCTGCCGCCGTTTCGCACCGTCGAAGAAAAAAAAGGGCGCCGCCGTCGACGATTCCGACGATTTTTTCGACGCGACCGACCTGATGAACAAGGGCGCGGACGATTATCGTGGCCAACGTCGCGCCGCGAAAGCGCAAAAAGGGCGCGGTCGCCGCGTCGACGACGCCGATTTGAACGTCGATATTAATAAGGGCGGAAAAAAAAGCGAAAAAATTTCGTCCGACGGCGGCGCTTCGGGCAAAACCGGCAAGTTCGACAAAAACCGCAAAAACGTTCGTCCGAACGCGTCGACGGCGCCGGTCGAGACGCCGGAACCGCGCAAGCGTTCGAAGCGGAATAAGAACGTCGGGAGCGAACCGGGCGACCGCGGCGACTCGGTCGGCTTGCGCGTCGTCGGCGGGCTCTTCCGCGGAACGAAGCTCGAATACGGCGGCGACCGTCGCGTTCGTCCGATGAAAGAGCGGGTTCGCGAGGCGATCTTCAACCTCCTCGGACAAGACGTTCGCGGGAAGCACGTCGTCGACCTCTTCGGCGGCACCGGCGCGCTGACGTTCGAAGCGATCAGTCGCGGCGCGGTCTCGGCGACGACGATCGAAATTCACTTCCCGACGGCTCGAATCGCTCGGCGCAACATCGACATTCTTGAGGAGAAAATCCCCGGAACCGCCGCGAAAATCGAGTTGACGACGACCGACACGTACTTCTGGGGCCGCAAACTCGCCGCGACCGACCCGAACGCTCCGGCGCCGACGTCGGCGATCGAGTCCCTTTCGCAGGCGACGCTTCCGAAAGACGTTCCTTGGCTCGTCTTCTGCTCGCCGCCGTACGACTTCTTCGTCGACCGCGAAGGGGAGACGCTCGAGCTGCTGCAAACGCTCCGCGAACGGGCGCCGGAAGGCTCGATCTTTGTCGTCGAGTCGGACGACCGGTTCGATTTCGACCTCCTCGAAGTCGAGATTCCGCCGAAAAAACGCCGTTCGTACCCGCCGGCCGAAGTCGGTATCTTCCGCGTTTGACCGACCCCGATTTCGCGCCGAACCGCCTTCGACGTTAAAACCGAAACCGCGACGTTCGCCCCGACGTCGCGGTCGAGGCGTTTTCGTCTCCTCTTCTCAACGAGACAAAAACGGAAAAATTGTCGCGACCGTAAAAAACCCGTCGCGTCGGAAAAAAAACCGCCCGACGAAGGGGAAAAATTCGAAAACACCCGTTTCACGGATCGCGAATTTTTGTTATACTCGCCCTAAACGCGTCGCCGCGACGTCGCTTTCAGCGCGCCGACGACGCGAACGCTCGCCCGATTTCCGTTCGTC
>JAZNJF010000104.1:0-13243 GCA_045577885.1 Thermoguttaceae bacterium
GTCGGTATTTCAACGGTTCGAACGATTTTTTCAACGCCCCGTCGGCTTTTTTTCGTTTTTTTCGGGAATAAAGGCGGGGTCGGCGTTTCAACGGTTCGAACGATTTTTTCAACGCCCCGTCGGCTTTTTTTCGTTTTTTTGCGGAAACGGTCGGCGTCGAGGTTGCAACGGTCCGAGCGAAAAAAGGAACCGCCGCGACTCGAACGAACGCGTCGCGGCGGCGGAAAGGGGGGCGAAAATTATTCGCGGACGATAATGACGCGGTCGATAAAGACGGCGTCGACTTCGCCCGGGCGCTTCGGCGGCGCGAACCAAATATATTGCGACGGTTTCAGCTCAAGCGAACCGAGGTCGACGCAAGTATATTCGGCCTTCGCGATCTCTTTGACCGACAAGTCTTTATGCGCCGTTCCGCGTTTCGCGTCCTCGTCGTAAACGCCGAGCGTCATCGCGGAGCCGTCTTGAGCGGAAGCGTCGGCGCGGACGAAAGCGTAAACGCGGTACTTCGGCGCTTCGCCTTCCGCGAGCTCCTTGCCGGACGCCGACTTCAAGCGGGAGAGCGTCGACGGGAAACGCCAGTTCGTCGCCCATTCGAAGTGCGTTCCGGGCATCTTGACCGCGCGACCGTTCGAGGCGGCGGCGTCCTTTTCGACGAACGTCCATTTGCCGAATTGATTTTTGTTCATGTCGTATTCTTGGACGTCGAGCCAAGAGCCGAGCGGGAGATCGGCGCAAACTTCCGGCGCGGGCGGCTCGGAACCGTCGTAACCTTCGTAACGGTCGATCAGCTCTTGCTTGAAGTTTTTGAAGCCTTCCGCCGAGTCGGCTTCGCGGCTCCGAGTGAGGCCGAATTCGTCGAGCGTCGCGCTGAAATCGAGCGCCGCCTTATGAGGATCCGCCGGGCCGACGAACTCGATTCCGGTCAGTTTCGACTCGAGCGCCATTCGACGGTACTCTTGCAACCAAACGAGATCGAGCGGAATTCGTTCGCGGCGAACCTTCTTGACGAGACCGGCGAAACGCTCCGGATTCTCCGCTTCGAGACGTTTCGCGACGGCGAGCGCTTCGTTTTGGAGGCGCGTCGCTTCGTTCAGCGAAGCCGGGTCGAGCCAATCGTTCGTCGACGTGCGGTAAATGCCGAGATAAACGTTTGACTTTTCAACCGCGTCCGAGAGAACGTCGAAATAACGTCCGTAAATCGGAACGAGCTCCGGCGCGTAATAACCGGCGACGAACTCGTCGACGAGCGCTTTCGGGTCGAGCGACGGGTTCCAAAGGAGTTTCGCGATCACCCAAGCGCGGAGCTGAACGAAGTCGCCCGTTTCCGCTTGATAGTCGCCCTGTTCGAAGAGCCCGACGACGTTGTGATCGACGTAAAAATCGATGTTCGGGTCGAGAACGCGGTAGTTCGGGAACGGAAGCAAGTAAAGGGCGAAGTCGGTAACGTAGTCCCAAACGAAGAGCTTGTCGGCGATTTTGCTCCAGCCTTCGACGTCTTCGCGGAACGTCTTATTTTGTTCCGACGCAAGGGGTTGCGAGAACGAACACTCGATCGAGCAAAGCCGAATAACGACGTTGTCGCGCGGACGGGCGATCTTCGGCGGCTTGCGGGTGTATTGGTAGGCGAGCGTTTCGACGTAAACGTTCGGGAACTCTTTCTCGACCGCTTCCGCGACTTTGTTGACGCCGTAAAGGAGCGAACCGGCGGGCGAGCCGTTTTCTTCGTCGATTTTGCGGCACTTTTCGCATTGGCAGTTGCCGCGCCAGTCGTTTTGACTGATCGAGAGGAACGACGCCTTCGGGTTGTTGCGCAACGCTTCGAGCGCGTTTTTCGTCATCTCGGCGAGCATTTCGTCGTTCGTGAAGCAAAGTTGCGTTCCGGGTTCGTGAATTTGCTCCGGTTTCAGCTCCGCGACCAATTCGGCGTAACCCTCCGGCGAACCGGCCCAAGCCGGCCAACCGACCTTGCGAACGCCGTCGATTTCCGAGAACCATTCCGGGTGTTCGCGGTAATATTTCGCCGGCGGAATCAGTTGATAAGCGGAGTGAACGAAGTATTGGAAGCGGTGGCGGTCGCCGAACTCTTCCGGCGCGGGGGAGCCGTTGCCGTTGCACTTGAGCCGCGCCGCGAAAACGCCGTTGCTCGTAACGTCGCGATAAAACGAGTCGCGATATTCGAGTTTCGGCGCGTAAGCGTAGTCGAGTTCGTCGACTTTAACGACGGCGCTCTTCGGAACGGTCGTTTCGGCCGACGTCCACCAACGGACGCCGAGGCGCGTTTCGAGGAATTCGTAAACGGCGTAAAGGGAGCCGCGTTGAGCGTGCCCGGTCAAGACGATCGAGTCGCCGACGCGCTTCAAAACAATACCGTCGTAGTCGAGTTTCGACTCGTCGACCGCGGCGCCGAGGAGTTTTTGCGAAAGCGGGCCGGGGCCGACGACGATAAACTTCGCGTCGGTTTTAGCGGCGGCGTCTTTTTCGGCGAGAATCGGGAGTTCGACGCCGGTCGCCTGCGCGAAGTAGGAGCGCAGTTCGTTCGCGGCGGTTTGCTGGACGGGCGTCGGGGCGTCCGGAAGAACGATCGCGTAATCGGAGCGGCCGTTTTCCGCTAAAACGAGATCGGCGGCGAAACTCGACGCGGCGCCGGTTCCGACCAAGAGCGAGAACGCCGTCGCGACGCAAAGGAGCGCCGACGAAAGCGCGGGGAACGATAAACGTCGCATAAAATTCCTTTCGTAATGAAAAACGGGAGGGAAAACCCGTTCGCCGCGCCGAAAACGGAGGCGAACGGACGAATCGAAATTCTGTCGTTATTCTATAGGGGCGAAAACGCGTTTTGTCGTTTAAATATTAATAAAGGGAAACAAGGGGAAACGGCGAGGGAAGGGGGAAAGGAAAGGAAAAAAGGGAAAAAGCGGGAAACCGGCGACGCGTCGACGCTTGGCGGCCCGGTTGGGGCGTCGACGCGTCAAACGAACGCGGAAAGGGGCGTTACTCGGCGGCGTCGGACGGCGCGTCCGCTTCCGATTTTTCCGATTCTTCCGGATTCGGCGTTTCGGCGTCTTGCGGAGCGTCGGCGTCGAGCGTTCCGAGGAGGTAGTCGACGGCGCGGTCGAGCTGCGGGTCGAAGTAAGGGGCGCGACCGGACGGGACGAACGCCTCCAACGCGGGCGCGCTCGCCGAATTTTCCGGTTGGAACAACTCCGACGCCGTTTCCGAGTCGACGCCGAGTTCCGCCAACGCTTCCAAGCGAGCGAACGCGTTCTCCTTTTGCGCGGCGCGGCGGAGAAGAGCGTCGGTTTCCGCCGTCGCGAACGCGAAAATTCGGGCGTCGTCGACGGCGCTTTCGGACCCGGAAATTCGAACGGCGCGGAGCCAACGGCGGTAAAAGCGTTCGGACGGCGTCAAATCGACCGCGAGCGCGGCGTCCGGGTCGACGCCCCAAGCGTCTTCGCCGTCGATTCGGCGGATCGGCTTCCCGGACGGGCGGTAAAATTGAGCGGTCGTAACGCGCAACATCCCGAGGTCGAACGGAAGCTCGAAAAGGCTTTGAACCGTTCCTTTGCCGTAAGAGCGGGCGCCGCCGACCGCCGCGACGCCGGAGTCCTGGAGCGCCGCCGAGACGATTTCCGCCGCGCTCGCGCTGTCGCCGTCGACGAGAACGACGACCCGGAACGCTTTTTTCGGTCGGTCGGTTCCGCGGAAGACGCGTTCGTTGTTTCGGTCGCGCACCTCGACGATCGGCTCGTCGACCTTGACGAACTCGTCGCAAATCGCGACCGCGTCCGGGAGAAAGCCGCCCGGGTTGCCGCGGAAGTCTAAAATAACGGACGAAACGCCCGCTTTTTCGAGCGAATCCAGCGCGGCCAACGTTTGCGGCGTCGTCGCGTCGGCAAATTGATCGATCGCGACGTAACCGATTTCCGGGCGATCTTTTAACGTGTAGATCCAGTCGCCGTTTTCGTCGAGCCGGTCGCCGTAGACGACGTCTTGCTGAACGACGACGCGGGTCAACTCGACGTCGCGGAGAACGTCGGCGCTTTCCGGCGTTTGCGCCGTCGAGGAAGATTGGGCGACGTTCGCGGCGTTTTCCGTATTTTCCGTATTTTCCGTATTGGCGGCGGTTGCGGAATCGGCCGTCTCGGCGCTTTCCGGCGTTTGCGCGGCGTCGGCGAAAGCGGAAATCGAAGCGCGCGGGCGAATCTTGAGCTTAACCGTCGTTTGCTCTTCGCCGCGAATTGCGTTTGCTAATTTGAAAAGCGACATGTCTTTAACGCTTTTTCCGTCGACTTCGACGATTCGGTCGCCGAACTTCAACCCGGCTTCGGCGGCGGGCGCGCCGCGCAACGGAACGAAGTAAAATTCGCCGGTCGCGCCGTCTTTAACGAAGTGCGCGAGTCCGACGCCCGCGAACTGGCCTTGAATCTCGTGCATATATTCGGTTTTTTCCGCGGGCGGGATGTATTTCGTGAAGTTGTCGCCGACCGCGTCGGTCATTCCGGCGAGCGCGCCTTCGAGGAGGCGTTCCGACGAGACGGGATAAAACGCGTCTTTCCGGAGTTGCGAGGCGACGCCGCGAAGAACCTGGTCCTTTACCGACGTTTTAAACGCGATGAAAAGCGAAGCGAAAATGAATATTAGCGCGATATAGACGTTTCGGGCCGGCATTGGAACGCTCCTAAAAGCGGAAAAGAGCCGAAAATGGGTAAAATAGGGAGTAAATATCGGGGCGGAGCGGGCGGCGACGCGAAAAACGCCGAAATCGCCCCTCCGCGATCGGGACGTTTAAGGTTAAAACGCCTTGTAACGAATAATCGTTTGAAAACGAGCTCGAGTCGGCGGCGCGTCGCGGCGAAATCAGGTTCGCTCCGCTTCCCAACGAGCGACGGAGGCGGCGAATTCTTCCGGCGTCGGTTCGAAGCCGCGTTCGTATTCTCGTTCGTAAAACGCCCGCATTTCGTCGAGCGCGGCCCGAGCTTCGAGTTGCGCCGCCGGCGACGCTTGCTCGACGAAGCAACGCCCGTTCAAGTGGTCGGTTTCGTGTTGAACGATGCGCGCTTGAAACCCTTTCCAACGGTAGGTTTGCAGTTGGCCTTGCAGGTCGATCGCCTGGAACTCGACCTCGTCGGCGCGTTCGACCGGAACGTAAAGCTCCGGAAAGCTGAGGCAGCCTTCGTCGCCGTATTGGCGGCCCTTGCGTTTGCGAATCGTCGGGTTGATGAGGACGTATTCTTCTTCCTTAACGTCCGGGTCGCCCGACTGATTGAGGACGACGAGTTGGTAAGGCAGCTCGACTTGGTTCGCGGCGAGCCCGACGCCTTTGAACTCGTACATCAGCTCGAACATCTCGGCGACAATGTCGCGGAGGCCTTGGTCGATTTTGCGAAGCGGCTTGCTGCGATAGGAAAGAATCGGATGCGGATATTTTGCGATGCGCATTCTGGTAATTCTCCGAATTTCATATATAATTAATGACGGGAGCTTTTCGCGGCGACGCGGGGCGCTCCTTCGGTCGACTTTTCATTCGATCGTTATTATAACCGAAAAAACGGGGCGCGACAATCGGCGCGGCTCCGAAAAACGCGATTTTCAACCGGAACGAGGAAAAAAAATGCGCGAAAACGAAGCCGTCGAAGCAAAACGAACGAGAGCGAAGCGTCGCCGCGACGCGGTCGTTTCTTGGCTCGGCTCCTGGTGCGGCTCCTTGACGCTGCACGCGCTGGGGCTGATTTTGCTGATTATAGCGATTAGTCGGGAAGCGCAGGACGGCGGGTTCGGCGGCGAGCGGCGGACGGACGAGGTAGGGATCGTCTTTACCGATTCCGTCGAGGACGCCGGAGGGGAGGAAAACGCCGATCCCGCCTCCGAAGCGACCGCGACCGACGCTCCGCAAACGCCCGAAACGACGCAAACAGAAGAGTTGACCGCCGTGTCGGAAGCGTTGCTTCCCGCCGACTCGCGTATCGGCGTCGGAGCGCAAAACGCCGAAACGTCCGCTTTAGACTGGAACGGCGCCGCGTCGAACGGGAGCGCGAGGCCCGTCGGAACCGTCGGCGTCGGACGCGGCGAAGGACAGCGCGTCGGATTCGCCGGAACGAGCGGCTCCGGACGCCGCTTCCTGTATGTGATCGACCGTAGCGAAAGTATGAGCTGGAACGGCGGCGCTCCGATGCGTCGCGCGCTGGACGAGGCGGTCGCGAGCGTCGAATCGCTCGACCCGAAGAAGGGCGCGACGAAGTTTCAAGTCGCGATCTTCAATCACGACGTCGAAATTTTCGAAAACGGCGAAGCGCTAATCGACGTCAATTTGGAAAATAAAGCGCGAATCGTCCGCTATTTGCGCTCGGTCGTCGCCGACGGCGGGACGCGCCCGGAACTTGCGCTCGAAAACGCGTTGCGCTTGAAACCGGACGTCGTTTTCTTTCTAACCGACGCGGACGAAGAACTTAGCGAAGCGGCGCTCGAGGCGATTCAAACGGCGCGGCGGCGTTATAACGTGAAGCAAATATGCGTCGTCGAGTTCGGACGCGGTTCGCAACCGAGAAAAAAGACGTTCCGCCGTTTAGCCGGAGAAAACGGCGGCGTTTACGTATTTCGCGATATTGAAACGTTTTAGCGTTAAACCGAAACGCCGAAAACGACGCGGCGCCGACGCAAAAAAAAACGAATAACAAATTTAAGATTTTTCAATTTTTCCGACCTTATTTGAAGAAAAGGGAGAATAATGAGCGCGTTGCGAGAAAAGAAAAGACGGCGTTTACGAAGCGTCGTCGGAAGACGCTTCGTCGTCGCGGCGGCGTTGAGCGCGAGCGTTTTCGCGTGCGATTTTACACGAACGGCGATAACGCAAAGCTCCGTCGCGCAAGAGATTGCGAAGAGCGAAAACGGGGCCAAAACCGTCGCTCGACCGCTCCTGACGATGGAGCGAATTTTCGCGTCCGGCGAGTTTGGCGAACGGGGCGTCGACGCGAAATGGGCCCCGACCGGCGCCGCGTTTGTGCGCCGCGTCGCGTCGAGCGAACCTTGCGGCGGGCGCGACGTCGTTCTTGTGTCGCCGAGCGACGGGACGTCGACGCCGATCGTAAAAGCGTCGGAATTGATTCCGCGCGACGCCGAATCGAATAAACCGATCGAAGGCGCAAAACCGTTGAACGTCGAGGATTACGCGCTTTCGGACGACGCGAATCTCGTCCTGATTTATACGAACTCGAAACGTGTTTGGCGGCGCAACACGCGGGGCGATTATTGGATTCTCGACCGCAAAAACGACGTTCTGCGCAAGCTCGGCGGGGATTTCGCGGCGCCGTCGACGCTCCAATTCGCGAAAATTTCGCCGGACGGAACGCGCGTCGGATACGTTTGTAAAAACGATATTTACGTCGAAGAAATTTTGACCGGGAAGATTCGCCGCGTTACCTTCGACGGAAGCGCCGACATTATCAACGGAACGTTCGACTGGGTTTACGAAGAGGAATTCGACTGCCGCGACGGATTCCGTTGGTCGCCGGACGGCGAGAAAATCGCGTTTTGGCGGCTTGACTCGTCGCGCGAACCGGCGTTCGTAATGCTCGACGGCGTCGGACTTTCCGGCGTCTCCGGCGCGGCCCGCGTCGTGCAAGTCGACGGCGACTTCCGAACGCTCGACGACGACGCCGCGAAACCGGCGCAAAACGTCGGCGACGCCGCGTCGAAAAACTCGAAAGAGAAGAACGCGCAAAAGATTTTAAAAGAACGACTTGCGTCTTACCCGACGATGGTTTCGTTCAAATATCCGCGCGTCGGGTGCGAGAACGCGACCGCTCAAATCGGAATCGCGACGCTTCCGGAACTTGGCGACGAAACGTCGGAAATTCCGCTGAAATTCGTCGATTTTAAGGACGAAAACGAGTTCTATCTCCCGCGAATGGAATGGTTTAAGGGACGGCCCGGCCCGATCGTGCAAAAGACGCCGCGTTCGCAACGCCGATGCGACTTTTACGCCGTCGACGCGGAGACCGCCGAAGCGACGCTTCTTTTTAGCGACGCCGATCCAAACGGCGCTTGGCAAACGGTTTACGACGTGAAACCGTTGAGCGACGGCGAGCGATTTTTGGTCGCGTCGGAGCGCGACGGTTTCCGCCGCTTTTACGTCGGCGCGTTTTCCGACGCCGCGTCGCTGAAACCGATTACGCCCGCCGGTTCGGACGCGATCGACTTCGTCGCGTTCGATTACGACGCAAACGGCGTTGAAACCGGCGTTTACTTTTACGCGTCGCCGGAGAACGCGACGCGTCGCTTCCTTTACCGTTCCGCTTTCGACGGTTCGACGGAGCGCGTCGTTTTAACGGAAAGCGACGCGGCGTCCGAAAGCGCTAACGTTCCGACGGCGAACGACTTCGGCTTTGAAACTTGGAACGTTTCCGCCGATTCGCGTTGGGCGATCTTGCGCCGTTCGGCGTTTGGCGTCCCGTCGCGAATCGACTTGGTGAAGTTGGAAAGCGGTAAAGCGCAAGTCGTTAAAACGTTGGAAGATAACGCCGAGTTGCGCGAACGTTTGGCGAAGGAAAATCTCGGCGCGTTCGAGTTCGTTTCGCTCGAAATCGACGGCAAAATCGACGTCGAATTTCCTTACGACAAGAAGACGCAAAACGGCGCGCAAACCGACGCGAAAGTTCAAATCGACGGTTGGGTTATCTTGCCGCCCGACTGGAATCCGAACGACGCAAAACGTTATCCGGTGTTGGTTTACGTTTACGGCGAACCGGCGGGACAAACCGTCGTCGATTCTTGGGGCGGTTCGACGTACATGTACCATCAAGCGCTCGCGCAACGCGGTTGCGTCGTCGTTAGTTTCGACAACCGCGGGACTCCTGCGCCGAAGGGGCGCGAATGGCGCAAGTGCGTTTACCAACGTTTCGGCGCGGTCGGGCGCAGCGATCAAGCGGCGGCGTTGCGACAATTTGCCGCGACTTGGTCCGGCGCGTCGAAACTTGATCTAAGTCGAGTCGGCGTTTGGGGTTGGAGCGGCGGCGGAACGTCGACGTTGAACCTTCTTTTCAACTATCCGGACCTTTATACTTGCGGCGTTTCGATCGCGCCGGTGCCGGATTACCGCAATTACGACACGATTTACCAAGAGCGATATTCGGGCCTAATTACCGAAACGCCGGAGAGTTACGAACTTGGTTCGCCGATCGGTTTCGCGTCCGGTTTGAAGGGAAAACTGCTCCTGATTCACGGGAGCGGCGACGACAACTGCCACTACCAAACGTCGGAGCGGCTGATCGACGCGTTAATCGCCGCCGGCAAAGAGTTTGACGCGTTCGCGTACCCGTTCCGTTCGCACGGAATTTACGAAGGTCGCGGCACGTCGCTCCACTTGCGGAAAAAAACGTTCGAGTTTTGGTCGCGTCATTTGTTCGACGACGGCGAAAATTCGGCGAAATAACGGATTTTTTTACGGCGCGTCGACAAATTTTTAAAACGACGCAACATAAGTTTTAAAACGAGTTGGCGCGCTTAATTTTTTAAGGAGTTTTATATGTTGAAAGAACGAAACTACCGTCGACGTTTTTGGCGTTCGACGGCGCTTTTGACGCTGGCGACGACGCTCGGTTTGGGCGTCGCGACGTCGTTTAGCGTTGCTGCTGACAACATGTCGCCAACGACGTATCCGATTACGTCGGTTGGACTTAGCGTTTCCGATTTTAAGGTCGAGGGGCTGACCGCGCCGGAGGGGCTCGACGTCGCTCGTCCGCGTTTCAGTTGGAAATTGTTTTCGCAAGACTTGAACGAAACCCAGTCGGCGTACCAACTTAAAGTCGTTAAAGAGTTGGGCGACCGCGAGTTGGTTTGGGATTCCGGGCGCGTCGAGTCGGACGAGCAACTTTTTATCGAGTACGACGGCAAGTCGCTTGAACCGGCGACGGAGTATTCGGTCGAATTGGTCGTTTGGAATAAGGACGGTTCGCGCAAGTCGCAAATTTTCGGTTGTTTTTCGACCGGCCTTTTCGCGACTGAAGCGGATCCTAACCCTTGGAAAGGCAAGTGGATCGGGCTTAGCTCCAACGCGCCGGAAATCGAACCGGCCGACATTAAAAAGTCGAATTGGATCGCGTTCCAAGACACGTTCTCGCTGCCGAGCGGGTTTTCGACTTATCGCTTTTCCTTCGACGTCGCCGACAAAGCGCAAATCGCCGCCGCGGTCGCGAACTTTTCCGCCGACAACAGCAGCTATATCTACTTGAACGGCGAAGAGTTAGGCGGTTCGGACGAGTACCGTTACGCCGCGACTCGCGACATGACGTCGTTATTGCGCGACGGAAAAAACGTTCTCGTTATTAAAGTCAACAACGTCGGCGGCTCGCCGAACCCGGGCGGACTTCTCGGCGCGTTTTATCTCCGCGATAAGTCCGGCAAACAAACGGATTACATTACCGACGAAACTTGGAAATCGATCGAAGGGTTCGACGAAAGTTACGTCGCGCCCGAATTCGACGATTCGAATTGGGGTAATTCCTTTGTTTTGGCCGCTTGCGACGCCGACCCTTGGAAAACGGTCGAAACCGCTCCGGCGGAGCTTCCGGTTCCGGCGCGTTATCTCGCAAGCGTTTACGAAATGCGTCAAGACGTCGAAGTCGAGCGCGCGGTCGTCTTTATGTCGGGGCTCGGGTATTCGGAGTGTTACCTGAACGGGCTCAAACTCGGCGATCAAATCTGCGGGCCGATGTTCACCGATTACGATAAACGCGTTCCTTACGTTACTTACGACGCGACCGACGTCTTTAAAGCGACGAAAGCGGCCGGAGCGGACGAAATCGAAGTCGGCGTAACGCTCGGCAACGGGCGGTTTTACGCGCCTCGAATTGACAAGTGCGTTCACTACGGTTTGCCGCGTTTGCTCTTCCAAATGCAAGTCGAGTACGCCGACGGAACGACCGATATTTTCGTCAGCGACGAAAGTTGGAAGGGAACCGACGCCGGGCCGATTCTCGAAAATAACGATTACGACGGCGAGGTTTACGACGCGCGCCGAGCGACGTTAATCGACCCGAACTCCGACGCCGCGAAACACGTTGACGGGACGTCGCGTTACATCGAAACTCGTTTCGGAACGTCGGTCGCGATTGCGACGGATCGTCAAGTCGAAATTTTCGACGCGCCGAAAGGAAAATTAGTCGCGCAGTCGATTCCGGCGATGCGCAAGACGGTCGAAGTTAAACCTAAGTCCGTTAAGGAGATCGAGCCGGGCAAATGGATTTTCGACTTCGGGCAAAACTTGGTCGGCGTTCCTTGCTTGCGCGTCCAAGGTCAAGCCGGAACGGAAGTTAAGATGCGCTTCGCCGAAACGTTGATTACCGAGGGCCCGCGCGCCGGAAATCTTTACGTCGCGAACCTCCGCACGGCGAAACAGCGCGATATTTACATTTTGCGCGGCGATTCGACGCAAGAGGTTTACGAACCGCGCTTTACGCATCACGGTTTCCGTTACGCCGAACTGACCGGCTATCCGGGAACGCCCGATCTTAACACGTTGACCGCCAACGCGTTAAACACCGATTTGCCGGTCGTCGGCGCGTTTGAAACGTCGAACGAAACGATCAACCAAATCTACTCGAACATCGTTTGGGGGACGCGCGGCAACTACCTGCACATGCCGACCGACTGCCCGCAACGCGACGAGCGGATGGGCTGGCAGGGCGACCGCGCCGCCGAGTCGAAGGGCGAAATGTACATTTTCGACGCTAACACGATGTATAACAAGTGGATGCAAGACGTCGAAGATTCGCAAATGGAAAACGGCAACGTCGCCGACGTTTGCCCGGCGTATTGGCGGTTCTACAGCCCGAACGTTACTTGGCCGAGCGCGCAAGTCATTATTCCGCAAACGCTTGCGGTGATGACCGGCGACGAGCGAGCGATCGCGAAACACTACGATTCGCGCAAGAAATGGCTCGATTACATGCTGTCGCTTGTCGACGAAGACGGCACGACGTCGAAGGATAATTACGGCGACTGGTGCGTTCCGCCGGAGCGCAAGGAGCTGATTCACTCCGAAGACCCGGCGCGC
Organism: Thermoguttaceae bacterium; assembly: GCA_045577885.1. Taxonomy (GTDB): domain Bacteria; phylum Planctomycetota; class Planctomycetia; order Pirellulales; family Thermoguttaceae; genus RUG369. The sequence goes on from JAZNJF010000104.1 coordinate 12,050, forward strand.
CGCACGAATCCGAGCCTCGTCGCGACGGCGTACCTGATTTACGACATGAAGATCGTCGCCGACTTTGCCGAGAAACTTGGGAAAAAGGAAGACGCCGACTTCTACCGCGCTCGCGCCGTCGAGATGACGAAAGCGTTTAACGACAAGTTTTACAACGCGGAGAAGGGCGTCTACGACAACGCGACGCAAACGTCTTGCGTCTTGCCGCTTCGCTTCGGGCTCGTTCCGGAGGGCGACCGCGAAAAAGTCTTCGCGACGTTGACGCAAAACATTGAAAACGTTACGAATATGCACGTCGGCACGGGGCTGATCGGCGGTCAGTGGAGCAACCGCGTCTTGAGCGATATGGGACGAATCGATATTCCGTTCGCGTTCGCAACTAACCGCGATTACCCGAGTTGGGGCTACATGATCGAGAAGGGCGCCACCACGATTTGGGAACTTTGGAACGGCGACACGGCCGACCCGGCGATGAACAGCGGCAACCACGTCATGCTCGTCGGCGACCTCGGCGTCTGGTTCTACGAGTACCTCGCGGGGATTAAAGCGGACGAAAACTCGCTCGGTTTCAAACGGATTGTTATGCGTCCAAATGTCGTCGGCGACTTGACTTACGTTAAAGCGAAACACGAATCGCCGCGCGGGCTGATTATCAGCGACTGGAAGCTCGACGAGAACGGAACGTTCGTTTGGAGCGTCGCGGTTCCGCCGAATACGACGGCCCTCGTTTCCGTTCCGACGACGAAACCGGAGTCGCTAACTATTCGTTCGACGCGACTTAAGATCGTTCCGCCGGAAGCGGGCGAGGTTCGCGGCGTCAAATACGAGCGGATTTTCGCGCCGTTCGACGCGGCGTCGCTTGAAAAAACGACGACCGACGGACGCGTCGAGTTCGAGCTCGGCTCCGGGTTTTACGAAATTACCGCCGAGTTGCAACGTTAGTCGTTGGAACGTTTAGAGTAAAAACAGCGAAAAGCGACGCTTGGAACGTATGAAAAGTGCGAGAGCGTCGCTTTTCGTTAAAAACTTGGAATCGCTTGAACGGATAAAAATAAATTTGAAACGATTTTAGAAATAATATAAACGTTCGAAAAAAGGCGACGTCGCGGAAGCCGCTTACGACACGATTCTGCGCAAGCAGTTCCCGGAACTCGCCGAAAAGGGCCTCGATATCGTTATCGAAAAGAGTTCGAA
>JAZNJF010000105.1:0-3356 GCA_045577885.1 Thermoguttaceae bacterium
GACTACCGCCGACTACCGCCGACTACCGCCGACTACCGCCGACTACCGCCGACTACCGCCGACTACCGCCGACTACCGCCGACTACCGCCGACTCCCGCCGACTACCGCCGACTCCCGCCGACTACCGCCGAATCCCGACGAATCCCGACGAATCCCGCTCGAACGTCGTCGGACGCGGAATTAAAACGCCGACGTAAAAAAACCGCGACGTCTTAAACGTCGCGGTTTGTCTATCTTAACGTCGGGCGCAAGTCGAACGCTCGCTTAGTCGCGTTTCAACAGCTCCCAAGCCGCTTCAAGCGATTGCGGAATCGACTTCGTTCCGCCGATCGTCGGCATGAAGTTCGAGTCGCCGTTCCAACGCGGAACGATATGCCAATGCAAATGTCCCGGCAACCCGGCCCCGGCGACGCGTCCCAAATTCAACCCGACGTTGAACCCCTCCGCGTTCATCTTGCGCTCGATCTCGCCGACCCAAAACGTCAGCTCCGCCGAAATTTCGCGCCATTCGTCCGCCGTCAGCAAATCTAACCGCGCGACGTGCCGCTTCGGCGCGACCAAAAGATGCCCGTTATTGTACGGATATCGATTCAAAAGCGTCAACGTCGTCGCGGTTCGCCCAATTACCAGCCGTTCGCGCTCGGCGCTCTCGTCGACGACCGCTTGACAAATGAAACACGACGGGTCGCCGTCCGGCCAAACTTCCGGCGGCGGCGCCGGTTTCGCGTCGTCGGCGTTCTTAATATACGCCATTCGCCAAGGCGCCCAAAGGATTTCGCGATCCGCTTTCTTTTCCATTCTCTCTCTTTTCCCCATTTTAACGGTCGTTCGACGCGACGCCGTCGTCGTTTCGTCAAAACCGTTCGCCTCCGACGCTTAACGCGAGAACGAGTTTGCGCGAACGGTCGGCGCCGCGCTCGACGAATTTCGCTTTTTGTTAACCGTTACAAAAGGCGAAACATATTTGAATCCCTTCGCGACGTCGGTCGGCGCGGTCCCGACGTTCGCTTCGTCGGCGACGCTCGTTTCGACGAAGCTTTCGCGATACGTCGGCGCGGTCGTCGACGGCGCGTCGTTCGCTTGACGCGGTTCCGCCGACGGAGCGACCGGAGCCGCCGCGTCGAGCGACGCGTCTTCGCCGTCTTTCCCGTCTTTCGCTTCCTCGCCGTCGCCGTTTTCCGCGTCTTTCGTTCCTTCCGCTTCCTCCGTCTCTTCCAATTCCTCCGACTCGTCGTCGACGCTTTCGGAACGAACGCTCGCGTTGCGCAAGCGGAAAACCGGCGCTTTTTCCGAATCGGAATCGACTTCCGGTTCCGCGTCGGCGGCGGGCGTTTCCTCCTCGACCGCGATTTCGAACGGAACGAGCGCGTCCGTCGGCGGCGTCGTTTCCGAAATCGCGTTCGCTTCCGGTTCCGCGTCGGCGGCGGGCGTTTCCTCCTCGACCGCGATTTCGAACGGAACGAGCGCGTCCGTCGGCTCGCTCGACGTTTCGGCGTCGGCGGCGGTTTCAAGCTCGGACGCGGAAGCCTCCTCCGTCAAACCGGAAAAGGAAAAATCGGCGTTCATCGGCGGTTCGAACGCGGCGCCGCCCAGCCCGCCGTCGAACGCCAACGGAGCGTCCGTCGCCCCGGCCTCGAAGTCGGCTTGCTCGGCGCGCGGAATAATTTTAACGCGACCTTGCTCGGCCGCTTTCGTCGCCGCCGCCAATTGTTCTTGCGAAAGTTGAACGCAAACGGTCGACGCGCGCTCGGCGGCGCCGGTCTCTTGCGAAAAGCGGCTCGCGTCCGAAACGCTAAACACCTCGACGCCCTCGACGATCGTTTCGGTCGTCAAACGACGGCGCGGCGCGGCGCCCAACGCCGACGACGCGACGCTTTTCTCCTCCTTAACGACCGCTAAATCGACGAGATCGCCCGGCTTGAGCATCTTGTCGAGCTTCGTCGTTTTCAGAAAATCGCGCCCGCCGCCCGCTTTCGTCGCCGATTGAATCTCGATCGGAACGATCGTGTATCCGGGCTTCACGTACGTCTCTTCCGGCGAGGCCGACGCTTCCGGAACGGCGACGTCGAACAAAGTAATCGATTCGCCGGCTTTTAAGTCGCGAGCCGTCAACGCGCCGACGGCTTCGCTAAAAGTCAAAGGGCGTTCTTCGCGCGGTATTTCGCTCTCCGGCGTCAAGGTCAGCCGAACGTTTTGCGCCGTCAACTCGGTTCCCGCCGGAATGTCGACGTTCGCGACCAAAATTTGCGTTTCCGTTCCGATCGCGACGGCGGCCTGTTCGGCGTCTTCGTCCGATTCGACAAAAAATATCGACTTAACGCCCAACGCCGCCGCGCCGCCGGTAAGGAGCGCGACTAAGAGCAATAACCACGTTTTCAAATTCATTGTTTGTTTCCAAAATCAAGTCAACGTTTCGACGTCGTCGCAAACGGTCGAACGCGCTCGACGACGCGTCCGTTCTAAAACCGGTAGAAAAAGTATCGGCCAAAACGGAACGCGAATCCCCTGAAAATACGCCGTTCTTCGTTTTCCGACAATACGCCGCCCCGCGCCGTCTTCAAAATCCTTTCCTTTTGCCTAATCGTCAAAAGCGGCGTCGTCGTTCTTGCGAGCGTCGCTCGACGCGTCCCCCTCCGCCTAAGGAGTAAATAGGCTAAAGTTCGAAACGGAGAAACCGACGGACGGCGCGCGACCGTCCGTCGAAATCAATTCTAACGTTTAGTACGTTAAACGCAAGCGAACCCAAAAGAAAGCGCGTCTAAAAATCGAAAAATCGGCGTTCGTTTTTCAACGCGAACGCCGATTTTAGCGATTATAACAGACGCCGCGTAAAAGACGCCGCTCACTCCGGAATATACGACGCGTTCTCGTCGAGCGATTCGCAGTAGCGCGCCAACAAATCGGCGGCGGCGTTCATATCGTCCCAAGAGACCATTTCGACCGGCGTGTGCATGTAACGGTTCGGAATCGAAATCAACGCCGTCGCGACGCCCGCACGGCTGACCTGAATCGCCGCCGCGTCGGTGCCGGTGATGCGGTTTTCGGCGCAAAGTTGGTAAGGAATTTCGTTCGCTTCGGCGACGTCGAGAAGCGCGTCGACGAGGCGCATGTTCATGTTCGGGCCCTTCCCGACCGCCGGGCCGCCGCCGAGTTTGACGTCGCCGCTAATTTTCTTGTCGACGGTCGGGCAGTCGGTCGCGTGCGTTACGTCGATCGCGATCCCGATATGCGGGTCGACGCCGTAAGCGCTCGTTCGGGCGCCGCGCAAGCCGACTTCCTCTTGAACGGTCGAAACCGCGAAAACGCCGACCTTTAACTTGCTTCCGTCGATGCGGCGCAACGCTTCCATCGCGAC
>JAZNJF010000106.1:0-24491 GCA_045577885.1 Thermoguttaceae bacterium
CCCCGGATAACTCATGAATTCATACGAAAAACAAGCCAATAGATATTCTCGCGCACCGCGAAGATCGAAGCTGCCGTATGTGCTATAAACGGTATCGAAACCGCCGTTTTTGTTAACGCGAGTCGGATCAATTTTTTTGCCGGCGTTGCCGTAATAAATTCCTATCTCTTGACAATGCCATCGGAAAACCAACAATTGTCCGTCCGGCTTATCGCCTTCAAGGGCGACGGCGAGAGGGAGACGTCCATAAAGGTCATGTCTCATTTATCTTGCTCCTCAAACGTCCAAACGTTTTTCTTGACAATCTCCGCCGCGACGCCCGCTTTAAGCAATTGGTCGCAAAAGAAACTCAAACGGTTTTCGGGCGACGGATCGCCCGTCGCTCTCGAATCGACGAACAACCGTTCCAGCCAATTGCCGATTCCCCAAGTAAGAATCTCCGGACAATAAACTTCGCTTCCATACTCTAAATTGTTTTCTTCGTCGACTTTGATGCCTTTGGGAAAGATTTGCCATTCGTTGTCCGCTTGCGTCCACGCATACCAAATCTCGTATTCCGGCGCTAAACGACGCCAAGGTTCCGTCGGTTTAAACTCGATGCTAACTTCGCGAATTTTCTCGCTCATATTTCAGTCTCCCAATTGCATGCGCCGTCTTTGAATTTCCATAAATCGCGTAAGGTTCGTAAACGTATTCGAGGATTTCTTCGACGTATCCGCCGCGTTTCATATTCCGCAAATACTCGCGCGGGTCGGAATACTTTATCCAAACATACGTAAAGACGTTGCTTACGTCGGCGAACTTCCTTGTCGCTTCTATAACGTCGCCAACGGTTTCCTCGAACGAAAGAGAAGGGAAAAGCGACGCGCCGCCTTTGTATAATTGAAGATTGTATTCGTGCAGAAACGGCAATTCCTTCCGTAACACGTTGCCGGGTCGAAAGTTAAACATTGCGAATGGTCTGACTCTCATTCCGTTTTCTCCGCGTCGAATTCTACTTCTTCGAAAAACCTATCCGAGATACGAGCGTCGTAAAGTCTTTTAGCAAAGTCTTTAACGTCGGACGATTCACGCCAAATAGCGTCGACGGCTTTTTGTAGTTCGTAGAACTTATTGCGATTGTCGTCGGTGAAATGATAAAACGCCGTAACGTTAGCAATTTTAAGGAAAGCGTTATACCTAACTTGGTCTAACCAAATTTCTCCGTTAGTCCGAATTTTGATATACCAATTCGCGGCGCCAAATTTACCGCAGTCTTTGTAAACGGACTCTAGCTCTTCGCCCGGCGTAATCCAATAAATCTTCATTTAATTTCTCCATTCTCAATACGATACGGTTCTTTCCGCGCCGGAACGCCGAAGAACCGGTAAATCCTTAACGCAACGTTGGCGCCTCCGAGGAGTAGGCGAACGTTGAAGTCGCAAATTGCCGCCGACACGGAATGCAACGCCGCCGTTACAACTAAGAAGATATTCAACCATCCCTCGGCGATACATCTAACACCGAACAACAAATAATAAAGCGACTTTGCTAAAACGAAAATCGCGATAACCGGAGCTAACGCAAGGTAACAACAAACGTTAGCGACGCCACGACGAAATCTCATAAACGCCCTCTTGACTTCTCCAAGCGACCTGTTAAAATAAACGTAGACTCGATTCGACATTACGCCGCGCGCCTCTCCCGCAAGGGAAGCGAGAACGAGCATCGGAACGCCGACCGCGAACGTAACTCTCGCTTCACCGTCTAAGCGATATTATAGCGCGAACGTAAACCAAGAAAAGAGTTGAGTTAGAAAGAAAAGAGAATACACTGGAATTTTGTTTGCCGCCGTATAGGTTGAGTAAACAAATAAAGCCAGTGTATAAATTGTAGGCTTCCGTCCCTAGACTGCGTAAAATAAGGACTTAGGAGGACCCAAAAATTTTTTAGGGTGGTTTCTGGCGGAGCGGCTATCTCTACTTTGATGGTAGAGATAGTGTCTTCGGGAGTGGCGAAGCGCTGTCTTGGCTAAAAAGGTTGGGATAGCGTTTGGTCGCGCCTGGGACTCTATCACGACTTGCTGAGTAGAGAATTACGGGCGCGTTTATGTGGCGCAAGTGGTTTTTTTGTATGTTTATGTAAGCCTTTTAATAACAACATTTAGGAGTGTTAAAGATTTTTTCGCCGCTCGCTATAAGTTGTTTATTAACAACGGTTTACGGCGTGAAATTTTTCGAAAAACGCCAAAAACCCCTTGACAAAAGCGGCTTTTTCGGGTATACTATATGTATAAGTGATGGGGATAACCCCTTAAAAATCCGTTGTTTAGAGCGCGAAAAGTTTCGGGAAAAAGAACCGAAAACCGCTTGACAAAATGGATTTTTCGCTTATAATAAGTGTGTGAAGGTTGAAAGAAGACCTTTTAAAAATTTCGGCTCCCCGGCGGCAACCGGGAACCGAAAAAGTCGTCGCGGTCGGCAAGCCGCGACGAAAGAACCTACAACCCGCGCCGTCGTGAAGAGCGGCGCAAACGAAAGGATTAAATCCGATGAAAAAGACTCAATCCGCGAACTTTGAAGCCGTCAACGTCGAAAACCTCGAAACCAAAAACGGCGCGAACTTTGAAGCCGAAACCCTCGAAAACGAAAACGTCGTCAACGGCGAAAACGGCGCGAACCGCGACGGCGCGACAATCGACAACGAAACCGCCGCCCAAAAACAAGCGCAAAATATCATTAATGCGCGATACGGTCAACGCCGTTCGGCGGTCGTCGCCGCCTTGCGTCCGCTTTTCGTCCTCATTCGCGCCAACTATGCGGCGCGAAACGTCGCGGGCAAGAAGAGCCTCCCCGCCGAAACGGCTAAAAACGCGCTTGACGTTGCGCTTGGGGAACTCCGCGATATTCTCGTTTCGCAAGCGGTCGAACCGCTTAACGCCGCGTCTATCCGCGTTTGCGGCGATTGCGTTACCGTCATCAAGAAGGACGACGGCGGGGAATTTGATGTAACCGAAAAAGACTTGGAGGCGTTGCGTTATAAGCAAGAGCGCAACGCCGAAGCGGGGTCGACGCTCGAACTTCTCGCGGCTCATCTTCGAGAAGCGCCCGAAAAGCAAGTCGAGCGCGACGCGGCGCGTAAAGCCGCCGCCGAAGCGAAAAAAGCCCAAAAAGAACCCAAGGTTTCGAACGCCGAAGTTTTGGCGGCGGTCAAGGACGGAACTTTGACGGTCGTTAAGAAGATTGACGCGAATAAATAGGCGCGTCCGCCACGGCGCGGCGGTTTAACCGCCGTCGCGTCGTCTCCTTGTCGCTTAAATCCGCAAGAAAATATAAACCCCTTGCGGCTTCAAACGGGCGGCAACCCTAACCGCAAGGGGCCCTACAACCCTAAGGGCATAGAGGCCCCAAGAGCGGTTATAGTATAGCGCAAAACGGCGCGCTTGTCAAGCCGTTTGAACAAAAATTTTCGTCGTGGTCGGCAAGCCGCGACGAAAGAACCTACAACCCGCGCCGTCGTTGTCTTTACGCCGACGCGAAAATTCCATCGTCGCGACGTTTTAACCGTCGTCGCGCCGACTTTCGGCGCAACGCCCCACTTTTCCGGCTACTCGATAGACCGGCGGGGCGTTCCGTCGACCCTTTCGACGACTTTCAGACCGTCGCAACGCTAAACGCGTCTATTATCCCCTTAATAGACGTTGTTTCGAACGAATTTGAGGGAACGCGCTTTTAGAAACGTTTTCGGCCTTAACCCCAACTTTTCGCGCGTCGAGCGAAAAGCGTTTCGAAAATAGGCTTGCGGCGGTCGAGTTAACCCGGGAAGTTCGACAACCTTTCCGGAACGCTTGCGGTTTGCCCGCGAAAAAGGTATTTTACAATTAGGAACGGTACGGCTTGCCGAATAAAGCGCCTTGCGGCGTACTAAAAGGGCGGAGCCAAATATAATCGGTAGGATAACCGAGAATCCGAGAGGAAATTTTCGCTTTAAAAGCGCGTTGAAACGTCGTCGCGTCGAGCGTTTTTAAAGGCGAAAAGGGTTGACGCTTAACCGGCGAACAAGATAAAGGTAGAAAGGTAGCCCGCCGTATGCGTCGACCGCCCTAAACGTTAGTTTCTAGGGGAAGAAGTACGTTTAGTTTTGTTCGCAAGCCCGGCTTGACAAGTCGGGTTTGCGGGGTAGAATATCAAAAAAATAGTTCGTCCTTAGGTATTGCTATGAACTTTTTAAGAAGTACCGTACAAAAAATAACGCTTGATTTTTATTTAAGCGTTTATAGACTTGACGGCGAACAATTTAAACAATCCGTAGCGTTTGGAAAAGTCGTTGCGAAAAAAGAAGTCGAAAAAGGCTTCTTAGTCGCTTATCAAGATATATTAGACTTGTTACGTCGACAAGAAACCGACGATTTCGACGGGGAACTTCTCGACAGAACGTTTAATAGGGCCGCCTTTTGTTCTTTTGAAGAATTTAAGAACAAAAAAGCCCGTTTTTTTGAGCCTAAAACGGTAAACTCTTTTATTTACCTAAAAGAAAAACCAAATTTTCGTTATCCTTGCTATTTTAACGCGAGCGATTTCGATGAAATTGTAAAAGTTCCTTCGGAAGTCGGTAAAAAAAAGAAGCGCGTTATCGTGTTCGAAAACGTTACGGCGGTTATGAATCCGGAACGACCCGATTTTTACCTTAGCGGAACCGAGACGGAAACGAAAAACGGAATAGAGCGCGTTTGGGAACTTTGGAGAAATAACGAGCGCGTCGAGTGTGATAGGATTATTTTCACCGATCTATTTTATCATAACTGTTTTGGGGATAATTGGGGAATTTGCAACGATTTCTAACCGCGTTTAAGCGCCGCCGGGTGAAAACTCGACGGCGTTTTTGGTTTACCGCTTGGGACGTTCCGAGCGGTATTTTTTTTTAGCTTGTTATACTACATTGTGTAGCAATGGGCTTGTAAAATGGAACGTTTGCGTTTTGCCGAACTGAAAGAAGAAGTCAAGAAAATCGAACGTTTTGTCGCGCGTTGTCAAGGGTTGTTTTTAACCGCCGACGATTACGCTTACAAATACGCGACAAGAGGAAACGTCGGAGATTTTAATCGCGCCCTTGAGACAAAGCAAAATTGCCTTCGCGTCGTTGTTAACGCAGAAAACGTTTGTCGCCGCGTCGGGGAGTTCTTCGTCGAGCTTTCCGCGTTCGACGACGTGGAGTTTTACGCGAATACGTTCGACCTGCTGACGGTCGCGCAAGAAGTCGTCCGCGATTGTCTCGAATGGTATCGTATGCTTTGCGAGTCCGTCGACAAAGGAATATACGCCGATTAGAGGCGTCAAGCGCCCCCGGGTGAAGATTCGGAGGCGGTTCTTTTTCCGTTCGATTGTCGAACGGAAATTTTTTAATCTTTTGTGTTACGGTGTGTAGATAATAGAGGTTTAGATATGATGGAAATGAAAAAGGATACGATGGGGCGCGAAATTGTGGAGGCTAATCCCAGTGAAGCGGAAGAAAAGGAAGTAAAACGCAAGATTGAAGAATTGAAACCCGCCGTTGAATCCGCGAAAAGAAGAGCGCGTCGCGTGGTTCAACTTGCGCGGGTCTTTAAGGAAAGGTTAGGAGGTGATTTCGGTTACGACGATTATACTTGGGAAACGATCGTGGACGATTTTCGCTATTGTTGGCTTGTCGTCTCTTCACTTGCGTTTTTCATCGGTAAAAGTAACGACGATAACTGGGAATACTACTTAGGGCACGAGGCTTTTGGGCTTATGAGTTCCGCTCAAAAGTCCTATTTGACGGCAAAAAAGCATTTTGAAAGCGCGTTTGAATACTTGGGCGAGATGACTTGATTTCTTAAGCGTCTCCGGGTGAAGATTCGGAGGCGGTTCTTTTGCCGTTCGATTGTCGAACGGTATTTTTATGGACTAAAACATCGCATAGCGCAAGTAAAGGAACGTGAAAATGAACGATGAAAACGAAGAGAAAAAAGTCGACGCGGACGACGAACGCTTTCGCGAGATTATGGAAAGGGTTTTCGAGGATTTTAAAGAGACGTTCGAACGCCTCGCAAAAGAGTAACCGCGTTTGCCGTTGACAATCGACATAATTTCATCGCCGATATTATGACGATTGTTTGCGAAAACCGGGCTTTCGGTGTAAAAAGTGCGGCGTTTCGCATTTTCTCGGTGTAAAAAGTGTGTCGGTACGACAAAAACTCGTCGCAATTTTTGTAACCGCCGACTAAGTTTCTTCGCCCGGTAAATTTTCTTGCCGAAAAGATTCGTTTTCGGCGTCGAAAACGTTGCAATCTTCGGCGTTTTAAGGTATCATAGAAGAAAAAGGGGGGAAGTACGCCCTTTTAAGGAGCGCTATTGCAATGATAATAACGGATATGATCGGCGAAACGACAAAATACGATAAAAAGCGCGAAGTCGAAAAGAAAAGGCCCAAAAGTTGGCTTAAAAGCGTCAGCGCTTTCGCGAATACGGCGGGCGGCGTCTTGATCTTTGGCGTCGCCGACGACGGGGAAACGGTCGGCTTGAAAAACGTCCGCGAAGATTCCGAGTTCGTAAGCCAAAAGGTTAAGGAAAGAATTTCGCCGTTGCCGGAAACAATTTTGGAAATCGACCGGATAGACGGGCTCGACCTTCTGACGCTGCAAGTCTTGAAAGGTTCCAACACGCCGTATTATTACGTCGGCGACGGAACTACGGAGGCTTACGTTCGGGTCGGCAACGAAAGCAACCTCGCCAAGCCGGAAGAAATTAACGCGTTGGTGTTGCGCGGCAGAAATACTTCTTACGACGCTCTTCTTTCGCCGTACGATTACGACGATTTTTCTTTTACTAAATTGCGCGAACGTTACAAGACGTGGACGGGCGACAGCATAACGGAAAAATGGCTCGTGTCCTTTGGCGTTAAAGACGAAAAAGGACGACTTACCAACGCCGGGGCGTTGCTTGCCGACGATTCGCCCGTTCATTGTTCGCGTCTTTTCTGCGCGAGATGGAACGGTTTAGATAAAAGCGGCGGTCAAGTCGACGCGTTGGATAGCGCCGAGTATTCCGGAAGTCTTATTATCCTTCTGAACGAAGGCGTCGGTTTCGTAAAACGTAACATGAAAACGCTTTGGAAGAAAACGCCGGATTCGAGAATCGAAATGCCGGATTATTGCGAGCGAAGCGTCTTCGAGGCTTTGGTCAACGCTTTAATTCACCGGGATTATTTAACGAACGGCAGCGAAGTTCACGTCGATATATTTGACGACCGACTTGAAATCTATTCGCCCGGCGGAATGCCGGACGGTTCAAGGGTGCAGGAACGAGACGTCGACGCGATCCCGTCCGTTCGAAGAAATCCTAAACTCGCGGATATTTTCGCTCATCTGGGATATATGGAACGTCAAGGAAGCGGGCTTGCGAAAATTCGCGCGGCTTACAGGAATTCCGCTAATTACAGTCCCGAATTAGAGCCGACATTCTATTCGGAAGACAGGGCTTTTACGGTCAAACTCCCTAATTTGAATTATAAAGCGGTAAATAAGACGGCTTTGACGGAAAATCAAAGAGCAATCTTAAACGTTTTGCGCGACAATCCTACGATCGCGCGAAAAGAGCTTGCTTCGCAAACGTCTTTGTCGACGAGTACCGTCTATCGGACAATTAAAAAGTTAGAGGGAATGGGGGTGTTAGAACGAGCCGGAGTCGAAAAAGCCAGCGGTTGGATTGTTAAAAACTAAAACAAACATACCGAAACTTATTGCATTGAATCGCCCGTCGAGTTAGCGCGTTCTCAGCTTGGCGGACGATTTTATTTTGTCGTTAAATGTTGCATTGTGTAGCAGTAAAAAGAGATATTATGCTATCGGAAGCGATTAAATATCAAGAAAAATCGTTTAGTTTGCTTTGGGATAAGGGCGGGAACGTTCCCGACGAAAAATGGTTCCCGCTTTACCAAGCGACTTACCTTGTCGACGTTCGAATTACGCAAGCGCAAGAGTACGGCGTCGAACGGCTGATCGACGAAGGGCGCGGAAGCGTCGTCGAAAGTCTCAAATTGCAAGCGAAACGGAATTACTTGACGCTTGTCAACGCGCTCGGAAAATAGAGCGAACAACCCCGCGCGGTCGTTTGTTTGGGTTCGACTCCCGAACGGGGTTTTCTCAATATTCGACGATAACCTCGATCATTGAGTTTCTTTAAAGTGTTATTCCGCCGGTTGTTAGCCGGGGTTGTCGCTATCTTAACGCGCTTCTTGCGACGTCTTAAAACGCTTTCCGCTTCGATTAAATCTTAAAATTTTCTTGAAGCGGATTAAGATGGAGTCGCAAGAAGCAAAACCTTGGGTTAAGGAGAAAAGCGACAATGAGTAAACTTAAACAAAATAAATTTTACGACCTTACTTGCAAAGACTTCGACAACTTTCCCGGTTGCATCGAGGTTATCGACGCCTTGCGCAAAGGCTACGACGACAAAGTTAAGGAAGCGCGAGCGGAGCTTGACGCGTTGTGGGGCGACGGCGGTAAAAAGTTTACTGAATCGCGCGTCGAGCGGATTCGCAAACTTTACGACGCGTTGACCGAAGCCGATTTCAGACGGCGGACGCACGACGACAACGTGGGACATTTCATTTTATGCGGCGTTACTTTGGCGAAGGTTTTAGAGGATATCAAGCATATGCAAGACCTTATCGACAAAAACCGCGAAGACTAAAAGGAAAGGAAAGGAAAGGAAAGGAAAATATGAATATTAAATTCAAAATCAGAAATATTTACGGCGAAGAAAAATTGTGGAGTCCGGACGAAAAAATCAACTACAACGCGTGGATTTTGGGCGACGGCGGTTTCTGCTCGACTGGCGACAAAGTTCTTCTTTGCAACGTCGTCGACGATTACCGTTTCGCTGTGTCGCAACGAACCGCTTTTGACGGAGTTAATCAAGATTCCGTCGAGACCGATTCAAGTCAAGCTGCTGTTTCAAAATTGGGGAGAACTCGGCGACGAATGGCTTAAATCGTTTATTTTTGCCTATCAAGAGATCGGTAACAATTTTTACGACGCGGTCGATTGGGCGAACGAAATCGTTTGGACGGGCGCCGAATTTGACGCCGAAAACCAAGGCAAAAGTTACGAAAACGTCGGCGAATATTTCGCTCGGGAATTCGGTTTCGTCGACTGTCTGAACGAACCGGAGAAGTTGCTGGAAACGTTGCGGCTCGCCGATTTTGGACGAGCGCAAGAAAAACGTTTGGGGACGCGGCTTCAAGCGTCCGTTACGTTCGGCGAATGGTTGTTGGTTAATAACGAGGAGTAAACGCAATGAAAAAGAACTTGTAATCACCAAATTCGAAGACTTAACGTTCAAAGATTTTGAAAATTACGTCGGGAAAAAAGACGTCGTTTTCGTGCTTAAAAGGGCTTTCGAAGACGCGATGGAAGCGGCGCGAAGAACAATTAACAAAATGCTTGATAGTAATTCTCGCTATCGTAATTACAATGATTCGCAACTTGATCGACTTCACGAACATTCCATTAGATTGGCGGAAGTCGACTTTAAATGGAGGTCGTGTGAAAACAATATCGGACGCCTTATTCTGATTGGGTTTGCAGTTTCCGCGGTTGTCGACGACGTTGAAAAACTGGAAAAAACGATCAAAAAAGAAATCAAAGACAAAGTAGACAAAGATTGGGGAAATTTGGGAGGAGACTATGACGACTGAAAAAGCCCGACGCATTTGCGACGTTTTAAACGATTACGCGGAAACGATTCCCGGCGAACGGGGAGTCGCTTGTTTGAACGCGATCGAGTCGTTCGAGGACGAACTTGACGCCGACGAACGTTGTTCGCTCGAAGAAACTCAACTGGGCGAGCGCGTCGAAGAGTTGACGCGGTTCGTTTTGCGTTCGATTGCGAAGGTTCGTCGAAAGGAGCGCGCGTTATGTTGATTAAAGGCGTGAAATTGCCGTCGGAAAAGAGTTTCAACGCGGCGGCGCGGACGTTTCGGCAAATGTTTAACGACGGACCGTCGCAGGATCAACCGCATTGTTATATTAAACTGAACGACGGAAAGTTCGAATGCGTTTGGGAACGTGCCGACGAAGGCGCTAACTTGTTTGGTAAAGGCGGTTTAGATATTAACGTCGACAAGATCGTGTTGACGTCGGCGTTTTTGTACTCGCGAGTCTTTCCGTCGCCGACGGCGACGATTCGCGACGTCCGATTAGCTTTGGCGCTAACGTTGGCGCGATACGACGTCGAACGATATGCTGAAATCGCGAAACACTACAATATTAACGCAAGTTACTTTGAAGAAGAATGGAGATATTTCAATGCTGAAAATTGAACAAGGCGACAAGGTTATTGAATTTCCGTCGCGTAAGAATTTTGACGACGTTCGCAAACAGGTTTATCGCAACGTTTGCGATTACATCGAGAAGGGAACAGTCAAACCGTTGACTGTTTATTACGACTCGTGGGCGGCGCGAGTCGACGCTTGCGAACACGAGAACCCGGAACGCGTTTGGCGCGACCGGTATTACAAAATCTTTTCGGTCGAGGAGTATTGCAAGTTGCCCAACGGTCGACCGCGCGATATTGTGCCGAATAAAATGTTTGTCTACCGAAACTTGCGAAAATCGTTGGGAGCGCTCGCAGGAAAAGACGCGGCGTTTGTCGAGGCATATTACGCCGGGGTTACTAAAACTTTTTATGGTGACTTTAAACAATGCTGAACATTCTCAAAGAATTGAACGAACTTTACCTTAACAATCGATTTAAAGCTGTTTTCGACACGGCGCTTTATATGTTTCTTAATGTCGCGTACCTGGCTGAAACTCAGAAGCTCGACCCCGACGAGTTGATTGAAAACCCCGACGGCGACGGCGTTATGTTGTTCAAAAAGGGCGCGATTTACGACGTCCGTTTCAACTTGACGCGAGCGGTGAAGGAAGCGACTGAGTTTATGATCGAGACGGATAATCTCGAAAGTTATCCGGAGCCCGACGAAGCGAAACGACTTTACCTTAACGTCAAGAATAGTCCGGTTTTCAACTGCGAAGAGAACGTGCATTTCCGGTCGGCGGCGGAGAATGTGATCGGAATCGCCGCTTATTACGCCGCGACGGGATTCTATCCTCGCGGTTCGAAGACGTGCGACATTATGAGACGAGCGCGCAACGCTTGCCGTAGTTTGAGATAGTAACGCTAAAACATTTTAACGAAGAGAAAAGAACGGGTACAATGTTGTAGAAACGTTTCCGGAACGGATACGAATAGAAATTTAGTAAGCCAAATAAAGGAGGAAGTTGCGATGATTCGAGCGCCGTATAGCGTCGCGAACAAAATTGGAACGCTTTTATTAACCTCGTCGGACGGTATCGGCGAAGCTTCGGCGGACTGGCGAAACGGTAAACGCGCCGGTCTCTAAAACCGGTGAACCGAAAGGTTTTGTGGGTTCGAGTCCCACGTCCGCCGCTTGTCGCCTTCGGGCTTTTTAAAAAACTTCTTTTGTGTTACAAAGTGTAATTGTGAAGCTTGGTTTGAGCGAACGTTTTATCGAATTGTTGGAGTATTGCAACGACTTTGAATCGTTGCAAGTTATTGCGAGGAATTGCGTTACCGGGGAAGTCGGAAAGTTTGTCCTTCCGCTTCCGTTCGACGTCCCGAACGTTTACGACTACGAAATTGTCGACTTCGTTACCGGCGAGCGTTTTCACGGCGAGGCGACATTGCGACGTCAAGTCATGAACCTGAACGAAGTCGAGTGCGACGCGCTGAAACGGCTTGACTTGCTCCCGCCTAACCTCGGCGTCGCCAACGAGTTGTACGCTTGGCTGATTACCGCGAGCGAAGAGGAAGCGAAGACGTTCGTTTACTTTTACGTCGACCAACGCGAGCTTTCGAACGAGGCGATACGGCTTGCCGTCGAGTCGTCGGTTTATACGACCGGAGCGTATTACGACCCGGACGACGTCGAGGACAGCGTCGCCGAGTTGGGAAAACATGTCTTTAATAGTCGGTACCGCGAGGATTTAGAGTCCGACGGGTACGACAAAGAGCTTATCGACAGCGTCGATTATTACGCGTTGGGACGCAGGTTTGCGGAGGACGCGGGGTTCTACCCGTCGGAAGCTCTCGGCGAGTGGGTCTACGTCGATTAATGAAAAGGAGAAAAGCGACGCAAGAACTGGTAAAGGTTAAAGGCTTTGACGCGGAGACCGGCGACGAACGTTGGTTCCGTTTGCCGACGCTTGACGTCGAAGAATTTTTTCTTCGACGATACTACGTGAAAGTCCCCTTGGAATACGCGGGGAGTCGCGACGAAGCTAAGTGTTATGTTCGCGAGTACTTAACGGACGACGAAGAACTTTCGAAGCTCGTCGACTTGCCGTCGAATCTTTGCGAACTTAACGAGTTTCTGACGCGCTGGTCGGAGCTTGACGAGTCGCAAAAGCGAACGACCGTCGCGCTTGTCGAGTTTCAAGTCGAGCCGTTAAAGGCGGTTGCGCTTGCCGAGGAAAGGGGAGCCGTGTTGACCGACGTTAAAGACTGTTTTATTAGCGACGCGGCGATGCATTACGCGATCGGAGAATATTACTTTCAATGGTTAGACGATTGCGGTTATCTTGCCGGCGTTCCCGAGTTTTGCCGTTGTTACTTCGACTTCGAACTCTTCGGACGCGATATTTGGGCTAACGGAGGCGACGGCGGTTGGTCGGAAATTTACAATCGATGGCTCGACTACCCGCAAGGAACGTATAAAGATCGACTTTGGTACGACTGGTTCAATAAATAAGAGAGGGTGCGATGGACGTAAACAAAGAACTAAAAACGATTTGCAGTGAAATTTTCCGTCTCCTTTCCGACGATTTCCTTCTCAAAGAGGTTAAGGATAAAATCCGGACGGCGCTTTGATTCGACGAAGACGAGTACGAAAGATTTGCGCAGTGGTGGAGTCTTGCGTCGAAGGGCGAGCAAAAGGCGTTCGTTCATCTCCTCGTCGGAGACGGTTGGGATTGGGACAACGCTTGTTGTGGCGCGCAACGCGCTCGATGTACAGGAGCGCGTTGCGACGGCGATCTTGACGAAGCGTATAAGAATTTCGGACGCTACTTTGCTCGCAAGTACGGCGTCGACAAGTGTTTAAAAGACTCGAACAACGGATTCGATTACGGTAAATTCGGTTCGATTCAAGAAGACTTGCATTGCGGAAGCGCCGTCGCCTCCGCGGTCGTCGGAGAGTGGCTTATCTTCGACGACGGAATTGAAGATTGCATTTCGTAAAAACAGGAAAAGGAAGACATTATGAAAGAATTCGAAGCGTGGGTGGAAGCGCGGGTTGTTTTTAACGTCCGGCGTGTAAGAGCGAAGAACGAAGAAGAGGCTAAGATTAACGCGCAAAAGGATTTGGAAGAATTCCTTTTCGACTTGCAAGCGGATAGGGATTACGCGCCGGACTCAAAGGCTTACGTCGAGAGGTTTGGTTGCGGAGAAGTCTTGGAAGTTGAAGACGTCGGAGGAGAAGAGGAATGAGAATCGAGTTTAATTTAAAACATTCTAAAACCGGCGAAAAAAAAGTTTGGGTTTATCCGGACGACGCAAATTTCCGCATTGACGACTGGTTTTCACCCGGCGCTTTGGCGGGTGAACCGGAAATGGCGATCGTTAATTTTGAAGAAGTTCAACGCGACGACCCAACGTTCGCTTTGCTAGACCGCTTGCCCCATGAAGGTTGGAATCTTAAACGGTTTCTTGATTGGTGGTTTAACGAAGCCGGAGACGACGAGCGAAAGAGTTTCGTCTATCTTTACGTCGACCAAGATCAAAGTTGTTACAGCGCGATGGATTACGCTTGCGACGTTGTGTTGACGGGCGTTAAAGGCGGCGATTATAAGGGATTGGGCGAATATATGACCGACGAATTCGGGTTGTGGAAACGATTCGACAATCCGGAGGAAGCGAAAAAACATTTCGACTTCGAGGGATTCGGTAGGTCTTGGCTCGATCCGAAGTACGAGCTTAGCGCAACGTTTGACGAGTGGTGCATTGTAACTTATGAAATCATTTGCCTTGGCGATTATTGAAAGGGAACGCTATGCAAGTTAAATTGCGCAATGTAAAAACGAAAAGAATTGAAATCGCTTACTTTCCATTGGAAAGACCCGAAGTTTTTTCATTCGACGATTGGGAAGTCGTCGATCTTGTTCGACCGGACGAAGAAGGCTTCGAGGAAAGCGATATTCGTTACGCTTCCTTGATTTACGATATTGAACCGGACAAACTGCCGGGGAAAGGCGAGAGGAAGATTCGTCGACGGAGTTGCATTCATTTCTTCTGAAATGGAGCGGTACTGTTGGACTTCAAAATTTTAAAAACGGAAGATGGGTTACTCACGTTCCCCGCATTTGGACTTCGCTTATCAATGCGATGAACGATTGGCGCGCGGCTTTAATGGTTTGGGTAAACGCGAAAGAAACCGGCGTCAAGCTCAACGATTACAAGGAATTAGGCGAATACTACCTTGGAAAATACCGAGAGCGCTTCGATAGGAGCGACGACTTTGAACTTGGAAGTTTCTTTCATGCTTGTATTCGCGACGAAGGTTTCTTGAACGTCGAAGAATGCGGGCGAAGAATTGCGAACAATCCGCAAAACGGTTACTGGGCGTCGGATTTAAAATGTTGGGTCGACTGTTCGGAGTCGGACGAATGGAAATATTGGGTCGAATACGGGGAATGAAAGGTTGTAAACAATGAAAGTCAAAGCGTTTAAAGAGAACGAAACGGAAACGTTCGAACTGCCGGTCGCGAAGGGAACGGAGCCGCAACTTCAAGGGTGGACGATTTACGATGTTCCTTGCCGCGACGGCGAGGCGTATGAAGTCCCATACAAGTACGACGAGGAAGAACGAGAGCTGTCGCGGCTCGCCGAGATTCCATACGAAATCGTAGACCTTAATGAGTTTCTTTCAAGGTGGTTAGAACTCGACAAGGAGGAACGCAAAGTCGTGATTTCGTTGTACGATTATCTCGGCGACTGGCGCAAAGCTCTTGACGAGTGTTGCTACGCGACGCTTACGGAAGTTGATTGGAACGACTATGAACCGGAGCGGCTTAGAGCCCTCGGAGGATATTGGTTCGACCGGCTAATCGAGTGCGGCGACGTTAACGCCGAGTCGATCGCTTGCGATTACTTCAATTACGAGAGGTATGGAGGCGACGTTGAAAATGGAGGACGCGACGGTTACTGGTGCGACATTTACGGCGTTTGGGTCGACTACCCGATGTAGTCTGGCGCGCCGAATCCCCGACGGTCTTAACGCCGGTTCGATTCCGGCGGGGGATTTTATAAAGCGAATTACCGCTCCTTTAAACCTAGAAAGGATAAGAGATGGCTGCGATATTATATGGAGAATTGTTTTACGGGAAGGCGAGACGCGTTCTTTATAAGCGCGACGGCGGACGTTTCACGCCGACGGTCGCGGAGGTCAACCGTTTTGTCGACGAATTTAAAGGCGACAAACGCGCTTTTGAGTTAAAGCGTTTTGAAGAGAAGTTGGCGACGTTTAACCTCGGACGCAACGTTTACGCGCTTATCGAATCGAATGTGAAGGGCTCGCCGATTCGCGGATACGAAGGCGTGGAAACAGATCGCGTCTTTTGGATCGACGACCTTGATTTTTTAATGTTCGCGTGGCAAGACGAGATGGACGAAGCCGTTTTGTTGCGAGCGTTGGGTGACGACAAAGGCGATTTCCAAGTCGTAATCGGCAACCCTTTCGGCGAAGAGGTTTACACGTATCGGCGATGGAAAGAAGACCGAGAACCGGGCGTCGTTGAAGAAGCTTTTTACAGAACAAGACGCGAAGAGTTCGAGCAGTTTTCTTGTCCGATGGGAAACGAAATCCTGGAACACTTTAAAGATTACGATTACGAGGTTTGAAACCAACGCAAGAAGATTTTCGCTAATAAAAATCAATCTTTCGGACGTTTACCGGAAAAGGAAACTCAATGTCATTTGAAATTGTTGTCGAAGAAGAAGTTGCGCAAAGCGAATTTATTAACGCTACCGACAAGGACGAAGCGCTTAAAACCGCGCTCGCGATGTGGGCGAACGGAGAAATCGAATTTAAGCGCGACGTAGCGGAGCTTTGGTCGGCGACCGCGACGATTTGTCGACGAGGAGAGTTCGACGAAGAAGTAGTCGTAACCTTGCCGGACGACGGACTTTGCGACAAGTCGGGACTCGACGGCGTGAAATACGAATGTTACCAAGCGACGTATATCGCGACGCTTCAAATACGGTACGATCTCGAAGCGAAGTCGCTCGACGACGCGGTTCGGATTTTCCGCGAAGAGTTCGAGAAAGGTCGTTTCGAAACGCAGCGACTTACTAAGTCTGGATTTCATTCGACTTACGTTGGCGGAGAGTTGCAACTCGACCGCGTTTACTTTGTCCCGGAATGCGAATTTGTCGGACGGCGAACGCTTGACAATTGGAAACAAAGGGGTTGAGGCGATGGACGCGATTATTTTGTGGAACTTGATCGGCGTTGCCGGGGCATTATTCGTAATGTTTACGATAACTTTGGTTTGCTTTATTGAAGCGGTTAAGATGTTCTATTTCAGAATCGGTCCCGGAATGGGAGGGTTTCCGGTCGATTGGTGGGACTATCCGTTTATTCCGGTGTTCGGATACTTTATTACAACGCTAATTGCGGCGCTCGCAACGGTTTTGATTGCGCAAAATTGCGTCGAAAACATTTTGGAAGCGTTGCGAAGCGCCGAATTGATTAACTTTTAAGGAGTCGGGGCGATGAAAAGTTTTATTGTTGAAACGGTAACTCCCGTTACCGTTCAGTTTATTATCGAAGCGGAGGACGCGGCAGAGGCGGCGGAGATTGCCGGTTATCAACTTCGCCGCTACTGTCATTTCGATCCGGAATATACCGGAGGATACAAAGAAACGGCGGAAGTTGGCGACGCAAAAATCCGCGTTATCGAATTGCCGGACGTCGACGACAAGGAGTAACATCAATGAAAGAGACCGAAGAGAAGAAAACGGAAGTCAAACCGGAAAATCGTTTACGTTCGTCGTCAAACGCGTTTACATCGGACGCGTTACGGTTTATGCTCGCGACGAAGACGAGGCTTGGGAACGCTTCGAAAAAGAAGGTTGGGAAAAAGGTTATAGCACGGAAGACTATTTCGAGATTGAAAGCGACGACGTATTGAAAGTTGAAGAGGACGTCGTCGACGAGGAGTAACAATAATGAAAGAGAACGAAAAAAAGACGGAAGAACCGAAGCGGAAACGGTATCGACTTACGGTGAAGCGGACTTATATTTCGTATTATCCCGAGGTCGAAGTGGAAAACGTCGACGATATTTGCGACGCTTATTTTGACGGCGACGAGTATTACGACGTGAACGACTGCTTTGATTTGGAAGAGGAAGAAATTATCGACTACGAAGAGATTGAGGAACTTAAATAATGGCGCATATAGAAGATATTTACGGCAAGTCCAAAGTTTTTAGAGGTTGCTACGGCAAAGACTTGTACTCTTGGACGGCTATGTTTACGACGCTTAAAGTTTACGGCGGCGACGAACTTGAAGTCGACGACGACGCGTTGAAAGAAATCGAAGAGAAAAAGCTATGGGAGTTCGAAGCGCTTTTAGACAAGACTCCCGACGCCGGGTTCGGGTTCGTCGCTTATAGTTTCCGAGACGGCGAGCCTTACGATAAAGAACCCGAGTACTTTTGGCTGGCGGACGCGTCGGAAATGAAAGAACTTTGGCGCGACCAAGGGCTCGGCGAACTGTTGGAGGCGGGCGTCGGATTCGGAACGAGTCGCAATATTGACTGCCGGTACGACGACTCCGACGTCGGCGACTTGCAGTTTGTCCAGCGCGGTCGAGACGGACGAGAGATTTTAACGACGGTTCGTCGCTGTCTCGACGAATACGACAGGACGGGCGACTGGTATTTCGACGCGATCGTTTTGACCGAGCCGGTCGGTAAGGACGTTTACAAAATTTTTGAAAAGTATAACGCGCATAACTTGCCGGAATAAACGACGGAGGAAACGATACGAATCGAATTTAAAGTCAGAAAATGGAAAAACTCCCGCGTCAAAAACACTTGGGTTTATCCGGACGGAAACCGATCGTTGCCAGGATATTGCGACGAATGGGAACTCGACTGGAAAGAATCGTTCGAGGAGGCGTTCGTTAGCTACGAAATATTTAAAAAGGAACATCCTTTATCAGCTTCGTTAAAACGTTTTCCGCGAAACTATCTAGACGTTAAACGCCTCCTCGATTGGTGGCAAAAGGCGGACGAAGAGAAACGAAAAAGTTTTGTTAGCGTCTACAACGAATACCTTCTCGGCGTCGACGACGCGATCGATTACGCGAACTACTCCGTAACATGGTTAGGAATTAAGTCGAACGATCACGCCGGGCTCGGCGCTTGGCTTGCCGAATGTTATCGTCTTTGGGAGTGCGTCGATAATCCGGAAGAAATGAAAAAGCGTTTCGACTTTGCCAAGTTCGCTCGGTTTAACGAACCTTACGACGTTCGCGTATGCAATTTGTTTGACGAGTTTTATGTCTTGTCGGAAGAAGCCGCCGAGTCGCTTAATAAAGGCGACAGCGTTTTTAATAAACGCGACGCGCATAACTTGCCTAAATGAAAAGGGTCGCGACGATGGAATACGAAGGAAAAATTAGAGTCGAATTGTCGGCTGGCGTCAGCGTCGAGGGGACGAGCCGCGAGGACGCCAAACGAAAGCTGGAACGCTTGCACGAAAGGCTTGTTAAGTTTCTTGAAAGCGAAGGAATGGTCGACGAAGTTTATCCTTGGAAACAAGAGTCTTATGTTTACACCGACGAGAACTGGAAGCCGACGCCGCGTTTGGACGACGAACAGTATTTGGTTTACGAGGATAACGGCGACCGCGATTATTTTGAGGAGTATTACGACGGAGACGAAGTCCGAATCGAAGACGCGACACAGTCGGCGTTGGAAGCGGAGTTGGAAATTCTCAAAGAAATCAAGGTCGGCGAAGTCTATTTCAAAGAGCGTTTCCAGTATCGGGGGGAAGACTGCGTAAGTTACCGCAACGTCAGGAAAAACGCTCCTTGGCTTAGTTCCTACGACGAGTCCGAACCGAGCAGCGACGGCGATTTGGTTGACGCAATGTTCGCCTATGGAGAAAACGAAGCCGACGGTATCAAGATTTACGTCGACATGAAAACGGGCGCGTTGATTTACGACTTTGGTATGCGCAATTACGAACTTGTCGAAGCTGAAAAATATTGGAAAAGAAACGATGACGGCGATTACGAATGTGAATATCGGAACGAACGTAAACTCGGACCGAAGGTCTACGCTTATTTTATGGGACAAGACGCCGCCGACGAAGCGTTTAAGCATCTGAACGAAGGAATTGAAAGCAATGCGTAAAAGAAGATTGTTGTACGACTCTTTATCCGAACAAGTAAGAGAAAAGAGAACCGTTCGATTTACGCGTCCGGTTTTCTACGAATGGCGAGAGCTGCTCGATTTCCTAAGCGACGTCAACGTCGACCGTCTTAAAGTCGAACAAAATTGTTATTGGTCGCCGTTGCTTGCGATGGACGAGTTTCCCCGATCGATCGTCGAGGCTCTCGAATGGTTTGGGAAAGAGAACGTTATCGTTTACATCGATAGACTTGGCGAGTTCAAGATTGAATACGAAGACGAGGATATGCGTTCGGATATGATTTTAAGGATTGCCGACCGAAGGTTTGCCGGAGACCTTGAACCGCTCGGTTTGATCGTAGAAGAATATTTAAAGTACGTTTGTTAAGAAAGGTTTACGATGAGCAAACGACAAGAAAAAATCGCGAAGTACTCTTGTTCAGGCAACTTAGGAATTTACGTTTACCTGTACGAAGTCGAAGGCAAAACGCCGAAAGAAGTCGCGTCGCTTTTCCATCAGAAAGCCGACCAAGTGCGCCGCTTCGCGTTGCAAGTTTTTGGCGACGCGGAAGAGGACGCCGAGATTAACGAAATGTGGGACGCGGAAACGGGTGAAATGCTCGAGGAAAGAGATTATTATGAAACCGAATAACGAAAAAGACAAAAAATATTTTCAAACCTTTGTCAATATTACGTTTACTTTCGATATGAAACTAAGCGTTGAAGGAGACGCGGACGAATGGGACGCGAAATATCGAGCGGAAGAAATTCTCAACGACCTTATCGCAAATGGGGAAATAATCGTCGTAAACAGCGACACGTCCGCTGTTCGCGGGCATATTACCGACGTCGACGTTGAAACGGACAGCGAGATTACCGAGGAAGAATTCGACGCCGCGCCGGGTAAACCAGACTTGCATTTGGGCTCGCATTTCAAATTGAATTGAAAGGAACTGGAATGTTATCGTTGACAAGAAAACCCGGCGAAGCGATTTTAATCGGCGACAACGTCGTCGTTTACGTCAAAGAAATCAAAGGAAAGCAAGTGAAATTGGCGTTCGAAGCGCCGCGCGACGTCGCAATTTCGAGAGCGAAGGAAAACGATGAATGAAAGTATTGTTTGACTCGGAGAAGAATTGGGATACGGTCAACGCCGAAATCGAAAAGGCTTGGTGCGACGACCCGGAAATGGTTTACGACGAATGGCGCGAAACGTTCCTCGACGATATGCGCACGATTGAAATTGTGCGCATGAAGATTGAAACGACGCCGCAAGACATTGAGTTTCCTAAGGATAAAGAATACCAAAATCTTTCCGTCGGCGACCTTCTCGCGAAAATCGATTGGGGGAAACTCAAAGTTTTCGTCGACGACGCGAACGAGCTTTGTTTGGAATACGTCAAGGAAAGAGTCGCATATAAAGCGCGCGTTTACGTTGTTTACTACGATACGTTTTACCACGCCGACGCGCAGGTTCCGCTTGGCGCTTACGTCGAACGGGAACTCGACGAGCTTTACGCCGAACGAAGCGTCGATTGGGCTGCCGCGTCGAGGTCGGCGCTTGCGTCGTTGCGGCAAATGCCTCCGGGCGCCGTGCTTATGGTTAACGAGATTAGCAAACGCGACTTCCGCGACGGCAAGTTTGATTGGTACGAAGCTCAACCGTGCGACGAATATGAATATGTCGCGGAGCTTTTACGCGCTTATCGCAATTTCGATAGTCTTGACGTCGTCGACGATTTACAGATTGTCGCGGTTGAGCAGGTAAAAATCGACGGCGCGCAAGAGAATTACGTTTGTTTGCATGGTATTCGCGTGGAGGGTTAGATATGACTTGGATTTACAACGGACTTAACGCCGACGGAGGTCTTGAAATCAAAGGCGTTGCGCCGATTGCCGAGACCGACGAAATTTTTCTCGACGGCATTACCGTCCTCGCCGGTCCGAACGGTTCGGGAAAAACGGTAATCAGAAACCAAGTGAAGTTTGACGACGAAGTTTCGCCGCTCAATATCGATTTTTCTAGAGCGACGCCATTGCAAACTCTTGAAGCGATGCGGTTTTACCCGCGCCGTCCGATTCCCGAGGACGAGTCGAAAGGGATTTACTTCGAACCCAAGGAGATTGAAATGGCTCGCGAGGAGATTGCGGAGTATGTCGAAAGACTTGTCGGATTAAGAGTTGGATACGACGAATACTCCGCCGGTTTGATCGCGTCGAATAATGTCGAGGGAAATTACGAACTCTATTCGCTCGACGCACTTTCGCCGGGCGAACTAAGTTTATGCCTGTTGGATATTATTGTCAGAACTCATGTTATCGACGGCTCTTCGGTTGTTTACATTGAGTCGCCGGAAGCGTTTCTTTCGCCGGAATGGATTGTCGAGTATGCAAGAATCCTCGTTTGGATTAACAAGCGAATCGGGACGCGATTCTTTGTAACGTCGCACAATCCGGACTTCGTTTCGGCGATTCGCTACATTTCAGAGTACGAAGGAACGCTCGGCGCCGTTCGGTTTTACCTCGCTAAGAAGAACGAAGACGGACGTTACGACTACCGCGAATGTGTTGAGGACAAGAAAAGTATCGAGCCGATTTTCAAGTTTTTCGCAACCGCGTTAGACAAAATTAGCGAGTATTCGTGCGAAGAGGTTAAAAAGGAAGGGAGCGACAATGTTAACGTTGTTTGATTCGACGACGATCGACGAACGTTTTAAAGAATCCGCGTGGTTTGAATTTCTTGGCGTAATGAGCGCAAGGGAACTTTGCAATGTTAACGTCGATATTTTTGAATATGAAGATGAAGACGATGAAACCGACGTCGATCCTCCTTCGCTGAGGCTGAGCGAGAGAGACCGTTATCACTTTTACACAATTGGTTGTTTATTGTCTCGGATCGACGATTGGGATGATATTTTGGTTTATGTCGACGATAAAAACAGATTGTTTGTTAAATACAACTACGCGCAAAAGTTTAAGTATGAAATAGAATTTTACATTAGAGACGGTTTGAAATACATCCCGATTGGCGACGTCGCAATTAAATGCTTTGAAGGAATCGACGAAGACGACGAGGAAGAGGAGGAATGAAATGGGCGAACGATGTTACTTCGGAATTGAACGAGAAAACGGGACGGTCGACGCGATTTATATCCATTGGTGTACGAATCCAAAGGAAGCGGCGAACGATTTAAGACGCGGCGGTTATACGACTTATGAGAAAGTCGAGGAGTTAATCGGACGCGGAGGAGCGTCAAGTGTTCTTCTCGATTCGAAATACGACCGCGTTTACGACGATACGCCTGCGTTAAACTTCGAATCGGCGGATACTTACGTCGACAAGTTTTGCAATGACATTTTCATTGAGTTCCTTTACTTGTTCCGTTGGAAAACGAAAACGTGGGAATATATGGTCGCAAACGCTTGCGACGGCGCTTATTCCGAACGCAAGTTCCAAGGCTGGGAACCGCTCGACTTAAACTCGACGACGAAAACAGTTAAAATTTCTATCGCCGAACTGGTCGAGCAAGGTTTCGAAATCGAAGTTCCCGTGAACGCGACGAAGGAAGAAATTTTTAAGATCGCTCGCAAAATGTACGACGATTGCGAGCTTGTCGTCGACAACGGTTGGGCGACGGAACGCGACGTTACGATTTTAGAAAACGAGTATATCGAAAACAACGGGGACTACCCGATGGAAAAGTTTTAAGATAAAGGAGACAACAATGCCAAAGTACAACTGTTACGTTAAGATGGAAATCCTATGTTGGATTCCGGATATTGAAGCGGAGGATGAGAAAGAAGCGGAGATTATCGTCGTTGGCGAAGTTGAAGATTTTATCGAGACCGCGCAATGGGCGCACATTAATGACGACGTCGTTGAAATCGAAAGTTACAACCGAATCGGCGACGTCGAGGTTTATAAACAAGAAGAAGAATGAAAAAGGTTTACGAAGTCAAGGTTTGGGAATCGTATTGTAAAACTTTTAACGTCGAAACGCAAGACGCCAAAGAAGCGGAAGAAGGGAAACGTTCGGCGCCGTTCGAGAATAAACGCGGAGCGTTAAAGCGCGCGCTCGGGCGCTTCAATTCTTCTTTGAACGCCGACGAGTTGACGCCAACCGACGCGTTGCGTTTAAAGGGCCGAACCGTTGCGGGCGACGTCGTCCGTAACGCGCGGGAACGTTGGAGGTCTTGTCGCGCTCTTCTTTAACCGCTCGTCGGCGCGTGCAAATGGTAAGCGTTGAAGTCGAGGGACGATAAGGCGGGCGTTCAAGACGAAAATTCGTCGGCGCGTTCGGCGTTTCTGAGCGACGGCGCAAGATTGTCGATAACGTCGGTAGACAAACGGTTTGCGATTGAAATTTTGGAATTTTAAAACGTTTTGCCTTGACTTTTGAGTTGTTTGAGTATACAGTATTAATACGGAAACGTATATTCGTTTCAAGAGAATTTTTCGCGATTCTTTCTATTTTTTCAGAAGTCTGCAAAAACTTTAACAGTCCGACGAAAACGGAGTTAGCGCGGAGCGCGTTTCGTTTTCGAGGATATTGCGAATGCGAGCGCGTCGTTTGTTAACGAACGCAAATGGGGGTGGACGATGTTAAGTCGTTTTTTCAAAAAAGAGAAGTCGAACGTTAAAACGCAAGCGCCGAAATCGCGCCGTTTGCGTATGGAGCGTTTGGAAGACCGCGCGCTCTTGAGCGTTACGCCGACCGAGTACGCGGGGATTCGCGAGCTTTATTCGTCGTTCGAGTTGTCCGAAAATATGGCGGACGTCAACGCGATCGACTTGCGCGCCGCCGTTGCGAGCGAACAAGTACAAGCCGCCCTCGACGCCGCGAAGACAACGCCGCAAGACGATTTGATCGTTTTGCGCGTTAATTCCGATAATCATACGTTGACGCTCGACGGCAACCCGTTGGTCGTCGACGTCGCGCCGGAAAACGGCGGCGTTTATATTGTCGCGCTTGCGGACGACGGCGCGAACGTTTCGTTGACGGTCGACACGCAAAATATGTCGCGCGCTTTTTCCGTTTTGCGCGGCGACG
>JAZNJF010000107.1:0-4383 GCA_045577885.1 Thermoguttaceae bacterium
AACGGCGAATGAACGTAAGCGGAAAGCGGCTCGGCGTAATCGGCGCGGTATCGTCCGGGTTGGTCGCGCTTCGCGTCGTCGGCGAGGGCGCGGTGCAACTTTGCCAAAAAGCGGAAATTCGGGTCGGCCGTTTTTTCGGCGCGGGCGAGCGCGGCGTCGAGTTCGGTCGAGGAAACCGATTTCGGGGAGTCGGCGGGCGTTTCGCTTTCCGCGAGCGCCGGGAGTTCCGCGGAGGCGGCGACCGCGTCGACTCCGGCGACGAGCCAAAAGAACGCCGATTCGCGAATTAGGTAGTCGCCGAGCGCGGCGTAATACTCCGCTTCGCCTTGCGTTTGCGCCGAGCGGAGTTTGGCGACCGCGTCGGCGACGAAGGTTTGACGCTCTTTGGTCGAATGCCCGAAGAAGAGTCGGTCGGCTTCGTCTTGGTAAAGCGTTTCGACGTCGACGGCGGCGATCGGGTCGTTCGGAGCGACGGTCGGAGGAACGGGGCTTTCCGGAAGGGCCGGAAGCGTCGCGAAAAGCCGACGCGCTCTTTGGCGACCGACGGAGGTTTCTTCGTCGGACGTCGGAACGGAGGTTTCTTCGGCGGACGTCGGAACGTCGGTTTCTTCGTCGTTCGCCAAAGCGTCGTTGGGTTCGACGTCCGGGCGAAGGCGGACGGTCGCGAACGACGCGGCCCCCAACGACGCGACGAGGCAAACGATCGCGGCGCGGCGGCCCCAAGTTCCGAAGCGGCCCAACGTCTCGACGCGGCGCCGCAACGAGCGGAACGTCGGCGAAAAACCGACGGCGCCGAACGCTTGCTCGACGAACGGGCGGCGACCGGCGATTTCGCAAAGGGTGCGGGCGTATTCGGCGGCGGAATTCGGGTTCGTCAGCGCGGGCGAGCCGAGCGCGATCGCGTCGCAAGCCTCTTCGCGGGTCGCGTGAAACGACCGAGCCGCCAACCAAAAGAGCGGATTGAACCAATGCGTCGCGAGAACGACGAACGCGAGGAAACCGGTCGCCGCGTCGCCGCGCTTGAAGTGCCCCAGCTCGTGAAGCAGAACGTGCTTCAGCCGCTCTTCGGAGAGGTCGTCGACGTATTCGCTCGGAACAAGAACGACGGGGCGTCGCCAACCGAGAAGCGCCGGGGACGAAAGGTCGGTCGTCGTCGCTAAACGCGGCGGCGCGGCGATTTCGAGCGAGTCGGCGCAACGACGGTAAAGCGCCAAAACGTCGGCGTCGTCGACCGGCGCCGAGAGACGAACCCAACGTCGGCAAACGCGCGCCGAGCGAGCGAGGTAAACGCCCGCGACGACGAGACCGAGCGCCCAAATCGCGACCGAAACGATCGCGGCGACTTCAAAAAATTCGAACCAACCGGAGCGAGCGTCGACGTTTTGCGGCGCTTGCGTCGGAACGGCGAGCGGAGCGGACGCGTCGGCGACTTCCGGCGTCTCTTCGAGGGGCGCGCTCGCCGCTTCGTCGGCGGTTTCGGGAGTCGCGTCGAGGGCGGCGATTTCCGGCGTTTCTTCAAGCGGTTGTTCGAAGAAATTTTCGAAGGTCCGCGCGGACGGTTCCGTCGGTTCCGGCGTCGACGTTGTTTCGACGAGGGGCGCGCCGTCGACTCCTTCCGAGAAAACGTCGGCGTCGACGTCGGCGAGAGTCGGGGCGACTTCCGCGTTCGTTGCGGCTTCCCGAGCGTCGTCGGGGGCTTGCCAAGCGCTTTCGTAAGAAGACGTTTCGAACGGCGGCGCGACCTTCTTGAACGGGCCGGTTTCGAGCGACGACGGGAAAACGGAAACGAAGTCGCGCGCGTCGACGCCGCGAAGCCCGAATTCCGGGGCCGATTTAACGACGTCGGAGGTCAACGCGACGCGGGTTTGTTCGAGCGCGTCGACGACGGTCGTTTCGACCGGTTGCGAAACCGGAACGCGAACGACGCAAACTTCCGGCGCCAATAACGCGATCAAAAGGGGCGCCCATAACGCCGCTCGAACGCGAGGCGAAAGGCGGTCGCGCAGAAGGCGTTGCAACGTCAACATAAAGACGATATAAAAGGAACCGCGCAATGTTTGCGACGCTAAGTAACAAAGAAATTCGAGCATCGGCAACCTCGCGTCGACGCGACGCCGCGTCGTGCGTATGGGGGCGAAAACGTCGAAACGCCGTTTAAAACGATAACGTTAAGGAATGTCGAACGACGCGCGACGTCAACGGAACGAACGAAAGCAAACGACGACGATAACGATAGTGTTAACGGTTGTAGTGCGATAGGGGCGCAAAAACCCCGACCCGCGTCGAACGTCGAACAAACGACGACGAAACGGGAAACGATACGAACGAGAGGTCGCGACGGCAAACGCGAACGCCGAACACTATTGGGAGTAAAACGGCGCAACTTCGCGTTGGAACGACGAAAAAAGGAAGACGCGACGCCAAGGTCGCGCCTTCGATTTTCGCGATTTTTACCGGTCGAGGATTACTTGCGTTTTTTGCAACCCTTCGACGCGCATTTGGCGGCCGGTTGGGCTTCCAAATTTTGCGCGATGACGTCTTGAAGTTGACGCAACTCGGCGTCGGAAACGCATTTGCGTTCGACGAAGCAGCTCAGCAAGCCGCAAAGGGTTCCGTCGAAGTATTTTTGAAGGGTCGATTGGGCTTCGGCGACGCGAATGTCCGCTTCGTCGAGAATCGGGGCGTAAACGGCGGCGCGTTCGGAAGGCAGGTTGCGGATTTCGACGGCGCCTTTGGTAACGAGGCGTTTCAGGAAGGTGCGCGTCGTGCTCAAACGCCAACCGGTCGTTTTTTCCAATTCGTCGGCGACTTCGGAAGCCTTCATCGGACGTTCGGCGGCCCAAAGAACGGCGATGACTTCGCGTTCGGCGGGAGAAAGGGAAACGTATTCTTTCGCAACGGCTTGCGCTTTGGAGCTTTTGCGGCCTTGAGTTTTCGCCATGACGGTTTTCCTTAACGTTGAAAAATTGCGACGGGGCTCGAAATCGCGAAAATCGTATCGAGCGGAAATAAACGAACGCGTTTCGAAACGACGGACGGCGGGGCGACGTCTTGTAACGCCGGTTTGCGAACGTTCGCGTCGAAACGTTTCCGTTTCTATTCTATATGTTACTCTATGTCGACGCAAAACGCAAGGTTTTTTTTCTTATTTTTCGCAATTTTTTCCAAATTTTTGCGTTTAAAAGATATTTATTTTGACGGAAAGG
Source organism: Thermoguttaceae bacterium (assembly GCA_045577885.1). Classification (GTDB taxonomy): domain Bacteria; phylum Planctomycetota; class Planctomycetia; order Pirellulales; family Thermoguttaceae; genus RUG369. Next base: position 3,207 of record JAZNJF010000107.1, read on the forward strand.
TAAAATTTAACGGGCGCGGTTCGGTTCGCGGAGCAAAAGCCAAAGGAAAAACGGGGCGCCGAGGAGGCTCGTAACGACGCCGACCGGCAAAACGCTCGGGAAAAGAACGATTCGCGCGAACGTATGACAGCCGGCGAGGAAGAGCGCGCCGAGGAAGAGCGTCGCCGGAATCAAGCGCCGACGTTCGACGCCGACGCAAAGTCGAGCGACGTGCGGAACGGTCAAGCCGACGAAGCCGATCGGTCCGCAAAAGGCGACGACGACGGCGACGAGCGCGCTCGACAAAAGGAAAAGCGCGGCGCGGAGTCGGGCGACGTCGACGCCGAGAGAAAGAGCGCGTTCGTCGCCGAGCGTTAGCGCGTCGAGTTCTCGCGAGCGGCGATAAAGGAAGAACGACGCGACGGCGAGAACGGCGGCGGTCGTCGCCAAATAGCCGGGTTCGCAAAGGAGAAGACCGCCGGTCGTCCAACGGATCGCGGCGAAGGCTTTCGTCGGGTTCGCGAGGTACTGTTGGCATAAAACGAGGCTCGAGAAGAAAAAACCGGTCGCGACGCCCGCTAAAAGGACGCGCTCCGGCGTTTGCGCTCGACGGGAAAGAGCGAGAACGAGTCCGACCGCGAGCGCGGCGCCGACGAACGCTCCCCAAACGACCTGCGGAACGCCGAACAACGCGAGCGGAACGCCGACCGCCGCGAGCGTTCCGGAGAATTGAATCGACAGGGTCGCGCCGAACGACGCGCCGCTTGCGAGCCCGAGCGTGTACGGCGTCGCTAAATCGTTGCGGAAAAGCGTTTGCATCGTCAGTCCGGCGAGCGCGAGCGCGGCTCCGGCGAGCGCGGCGAGGACGGTTTTCGGAAGGCGTTCGCCCCAAAAGATTTTCGCGGCGGCGTCGAGTTCCGCGAGCGGGCGGTCGGCGGTCGGGAAACGCGTCCAAACGTCCGGCGAATACGTCGTTTGGCCGAGGAGCGAGAGCGCGAAAACGGCGAGCGTCGCGACGGCGAGCGCGGCGAGGAAAAGGAGCGGCGTTTTGACGCGAACGAGCGGAAAGGCGGGTTTCATCGCGATTGATCGGAGGCCGAGCGAGCGGCGGAAACGGCGGCGGGAACGAGCATCGGGACGGCGGTCGTCGGGTGCGGAACGGTCGGAAACGAAACGCCGAAGACGGCGGCGAGCGTCG